>CANQJF010000014.1 GCA_947624225.1 uncultured Clostridia bacterium | reverse complement strand
ATATCCCGCGAAAGTTGGTTGAAGATCTCTTCGCATTGTTTGCTGAATTGTTTGATGTCGTTTTCCGTTACCATGGGGTCCTTTCCTTTTTCTCTTTTTTATTTTTTGGGAATGATTTTTGGGGTTTTATGTTCAGGGATTGGCTTCGCCGCTCTCCGAGCCGCCGTCGCCGTCCGTGCCACCGTTTCCACCCTCGCCGCCCGAGCCGCCCTCGCTGCCGCTGTTGTTGCTCTTGCCCGTCTCGATGGATCCATAGTAGTCCTCGATGAAGTCTTTCAAGTCGTCGGGAAGATTGCTGTCCGCGCTCTCGCGGTCTTGCCACGAGCTGTAAGCGTCGTCGTATTCGTCGCCGTAATAGGTGTTTCCGTCCACGATCTGTTGGCTGCCGAGGTCGCGGGAGCCGCCCGCACCGTCGCCCTTGTTGGGATCGCCGCTCGGCTTGCCCTGGTTTTGATCGTCTTTGTCGCTATTGCTGTCGCTCTCCTGCTCGTTGTCGCTCTCGCTCTCCTGGTCGTTGGGCTCCCCCTCTTGCGGCTCGCCCTCCTGGCTCTGGTCACTCTCGCCGCTGCCGTTCTGCTGTTGGTCGCCCTGCTCTCCGCCGCCGCCATTCTGCTGGTCCTGCGCCTGCGACTCCGATTGCTGTTGGTCGGGGTCGGGATCCATGGGCTCGAAGATGGCCTGCACGAAGATGTCGCTGTCGACAACTTTATCCTGCCGATAGGGATTGGAATAGCCGTCTGACCACGAGACGAACACATAGCCGTCGTTGGGGATGGCATAGACGGGCCTTGCGTCGTTGCCCTCGATGACCTTGTCGCCCTCCTCGCTGACGGGCGTCTCCGCCGTCCAATCTCCCGTCCAATAGATGACCGTTCCGTTGACGGAGGACGACTCGTTGCCCTCCTCATCCACCGTGATGTTGGGCTCCACGGAATAGGTGACGGTGAAGATGCTCGGTGTGTAGGGGACGGAGAGCGTCACGATGCCGCTCGGGATGACGTCTGCATAGTAGAGCGAGGAGACCGTCGTCATGCCCGCACCCAACAAACAGCAGATGACAAGCGGCACGATGATCGCCGCGGAGACGGCAATTTTGAGGAGCATGTGGTTGACCGCGCCGAGCACGCGCATGGTGTCCTCGCGCTGGGTCTTGGCAATGTAAGAATCGTCCCCCTCGAGCTCGGTCATGGTGAGCATGCGCTCTTCGAGGCCGAGCGCGTCGATGCGCTTTGCAATCGTCTTGACGGAGGGGCGGTATTTGAAGAAGTAGACGAGCGGCGTGACGATGCCGGTGATCGCCGCACACACCGCGAGCGCAATGAAGAGGCCGGGTTTATAGCCGAAGAACCACGACAAAAAGGCCGTGATCGCCAGCCCCACACAGCCCAACATGAGCCCGATGAAGAGGGACTTCAAGACGCCCTCTTTGATGATGCGTTTCCGGTATTTTTTTAAGGGACCGTCGTTCATGGGATTCCTCCTTATGAAACTTAACCATTACTATTATATAACGCGCGCGTGAGAACCGTCAAGCAATTCCGAATGATTTTGCAAAATTTTATGCAGTCACATGTATATTTACAAAACCAAGCAAAATGCGGCCCATGCGCAATCGCAAGATAACAAAATGTGTGATTTTTCGACATTTTTCTGCATTTTTCTCCCCCCTTTCAGTAGTTTTAAGCCGCCCTTATGGGAAAAATTCCCTCCCGAAAAAGCAGATACGGACGAACCGAAGTTCGTCCGTATTCCATAAATTCATAGCTTTCCGTTCGATTTATTCATCGTCAGGCGCTCTGTCCATAGAGTACTGTGGTGCCCTCGGGCAGGCCGTCGATAAAGTCGTCGAAGTGGGCGATCCCGCTACTTCTGAGCCAACTCTCGTTGTCCGCGAAGCGGATTTCAAGACCCGTGGTCCCCTCGAACACGCCCTCCCCGAACGTCTTTTGATTGCTGTACGTCGGGAAGAAGATCTCCTTGATGCCCGAGTTCGCGAAGCAGTGATCTCCGAAGAACCTGATATTGCTATAAAGTTTCACGGAGACAAGGCTCTTGCAATCCGCAAAGGCGGAGGCGCCGATGCCGTATTGGGCGCTCGTAAGGCTCGAACAGGGCGAGAGGTCGACGGCGGTAAGCCCGCTGCCTTGGAAAGCACCCTCCCCGATGGAGGTGAGCGATGCGCTGAAAGTGAACTCCGTAAGGCTCGTGCAACCCGCAAAGGCATGCGCGCCAATCGACGAAATTCTGGTCGGGAGCTTGATGCTTGCAAGGCTTGCGCAATCCTTGAACGCATTCTCGGGGATGGCCGTGAACGTGGATTCCGAGAAGTCGAACGCCGCGATCTTGGTCCCCTCGAACGCGCCCGCACCCAGCGCCGTCAAGTTCTTGGGAAGCGTGAGGGTGGCAAGGTTCGTGCAGCCGGAGAAAGCATTCTCGCCGATGGAGGTGATGGTGGCGGGCAAGACGACCGTGGTGAGGGCCGAGCAACCCTTGAAGAAGTTGGCGGAGATGGCGGTGAGCTCGAAACTGCTGAGGTCAACGGAGACGAGCTTGGTGCAGCCGTTGAAGAGCCCTTCCGCAAGAGCGGTCGTGCCCGCTTTGAAAGTGACGGCGCCGCCCTCGGGGATCTTTTCATTGTCTACGGCAACCGCGACGGTGCCGATGTAGAATACGGGCCCCTCCCATCCCTCAGTGCCGCCGAGCAGCTTGGTGCCCTTGAACGCATCCGCGCCGATCTTGGTGACATTGGTGAGGTTGATGGTTTCAAGTGCGGTGCAGCCCTCGAACGCGCTCGCGCCGATGGAGGTTACGGAGGTGGGAAGCGTGACGCTCGCAAGCGCGGCGCTGCCCTTAAAGGTGCCGTCGGCGATGGCCGTAAGGCCCGTGCAGGCACTGAGGTTGACGGACGTGAGCCCGCTCGCTTCAAATGCGCCCGCGCCGATGGTTTTCACACCTGCGGGGATGGCGATCTCGGTGAACACCGTCTTTGCAAAGGCGTTGGCGCCGATGGAGGTGATGGCGTCGGGCAGGACGACACTTGCAAGTGCCGTGCAGCCGTTGAAAGCTTCCTCGGGGATGGCCGTAACGGTCGCCGCGCTGAGGTCGGCAGCCGTGATGGCCGTATCCTTGAACGCGCCCGCACCCAGCGTTGCAACGTTTGCGGAGAGTTCGAGCTTTCCGCTCATGCCGCTCCCCTCAAAGGCATTGGCGCCGATGGAGGTGACGGTGGCGGGGATGACAAAGTTTTTGAGTTCCTTGCACCCGAAGAATGCGCTTGCCCCGATGGAGGTGAATGTGGGATCCTGCGTCGCCGCGTCGTCATCGGCGAGCGTGACGGTCGCAAGGCTCGTGCATCCGCTGAAAGTCTCTGCGGGGATCGCCGTGAGCAGGGTGGCTGCGGAGAAGTCCGCCGAGGCGAGCTGCAAGCAATCCTTGAACACGCCGTTGCCCATTCCGGAGGCGGCCGACCCATAGCTTGCTGCCTTGAAATCGGTGAGCGCGGCGGGAAGTTTGATGGCTTTGAGCGCGGTGCCCGCAAAGGCATTCGCACCAATCATATTCACGTCGTCGGAGAGCGTGATGTCCGCAAGGCTCTCACAGCCCTCGAATACACTTGCATTGATGGCTTTGAGGTTGGTGGGAAGTTTGACTTCCGTGAGCGAGGTGCAGCCCTTGAACAGCCTGTCGGCAAGGATGGTGACCTGTGTTGCCTTGGTGAAGTCCACAGAGCCGAGGGAGGCGCAATCTTCGAACACGCCCTGTCCCAATCCCGTGGTGCCGCTATAACTGCTGCTGCTATAATCCGCGAGGGAGGCGGGCAATTCCACACTCGAAAGAGCGGTTCCCTTGAAGGCGCTGTTGCCGATGGAGGTGAGGCCCTCGTTGAAAGAGAACGTCGCAAGGCTCGTGCAGCCCTCGAACGCGGAGGCGCCGATCTTGGTGAGGGTGAGCCCCTCTGCGGGGAACGTCACCTTGGTGAGGCTTGCAACATCCTTGAACGCGTTGGCGGAGATGTTCAGGGTGCCCGTCGTCTTGGAGAAGTCGATCTCGTCGAGTTTCGTGCAGCCCGCAAACATGTTGGCGCCAAGCGCATAGGTGGTCTCGTAATAGCTCTCGACGTCTTGCAACTTCTTGGGCATGACGACCTTGGTGATGTCCGTGCAGTTCGCAAAGGCGTTGGCCTTTATGGAAGTGATCTGTTCGGGGATGGTGAGTTCGCCGTTGAACTTGCAGCCGTCAAAGGCGCTCTGACCGATGGAGGTCACAGTTTCGGGCAGGAATTCGAGCGAAGAGATGCCCGTGTTCTTAAAGACGGAGGTGCCGATGGACGTCACTTTCGTCGCTGCCGTCATGTCCACCGTGGTGAGCGAGGTGCAGCCCTCGAATGCGCTTTCTCCCAATCCGGAACTTAAAACGGCGGGAACCTTGATCGATGCAAGGCTCGTGCAGCCTTGGAAGCCGCTCTTGCTGATGTAATCGACTTTGCCGAATTCAACCGTCGTAAGGTTCGTGCAGCCCATGAAGAGCATCTGGCTGATGGTCGTGACCTTGGCCTTGCTGAAATCGACCTTGGTGAGCTTGGTGTTGTTGGCAAAGGCTCCGTTGCCGAGGGCGCCCGCCGCGGGAAGCGATTCGGGGATCTCGAGCGTTGTGAATCCGCAGCCGTCGAAAGCGTTTTCGTTGATCTTGGTGATCTTATCGAAAGCGAAAGTCGCGAGCGCCGCGCAGTTCTTGAACGCGTTGGCGCCAATCGTGGTGACGGTTTCGGAGAGCGTGACGGTTGCGAGGTTCTCGCAATCCTCAAAGGCGTTGGCGGCAATGGTTTTGAGTCCGCTTGCCGCGGTGCTCTTGATGTCGACCGTTGTGAGCTTCTTTGCGCCCTTGATCGCCTCGTCGGCGAGCGTTCCCACCGTCGCGGGAATGTTGAGCGTTTCGATGAAGCTGCCCATGAACGCATGCTTGCCGATGGAGGTCACGCTTGCGGGGATGGTGAGCGATGTGAGCGCTTCGCAGTTGAGGAAGAGGTTCTCGGGGAGAGCCGTGATCTTGCAGGTCTCCGCAAAGTTCACGGTTTTGAGCGAAGTGCACCCCTCGAAGAGGCCGACGCCCAGCGTGGTGACGCTCTCGGGGATGGTGATCTCCGTCATCTGCAAGGAATCCTTGAAGAAGCCGTCGGGCAGACCCAAAGTCCCCTCTTTGATCTCCACTTTGCCGTTGTTCTCTTTGATCTTATCGTCGTCGTATTTGAGGAGAAGCTGGCCGAGGTAGTAGACGCCCGTTTTCCAATTGTTCTCGCTATTAAAGATCGTGTCGCAGCCCTCGAACGTGCGCGGCCCAAAAGAGGTGACTTTCTCGACATTGAGCGTTGCAGGAAGCGCTTTGCAACCCAGGAACGCCTCATCCGCAAGTTTGGTGACGGAGGTGGGAAGCGTGATGGTTTCAAGTTTTTCGCAGCCGCTGAACCAGCCCTTGCCGATCTCGGTGAATGTGGTGTTTTCCGCCGCAAAGGTGACGGTCGTCAAGCTCGTGCAGTTGCGGAAGAGGTAGTCGCCCGTCGTGCTCGAATAAGCGGAATCGTATGCCGCGGGAGTGTTGAACGTCACCGTTGCGAGATCTGCACAGTTCTCAAAGACGTAATCTTCGATGACAGTCACTTTCTCGGGGATGACGATGCTCGTGAGGCCGCTGCCCGCAAAGCAGGATGCTTTGAGGTCGGTGACGGTCTCGGGGAGGGTCACGGAAGTGAGGGAAGCGCAGCCCTCGAATGCGTTCGCGGGGATGATCCAAAGGCCACAGTTGGAGAGGTCGGCCTTGGTCAACGCCGTGCAGTTCTTGAATGCGGATGCGCCGAGGTGTCCATCGTAGCGGCCGCTCTCTTTGAGACCGGCGGGCAACGTGACGCTTCCGAGGTTGGAGCAGTTCTCAAAGGCGCTGGCGCCGATAGAAGTGATGGAGCTCGGGAAGTTGATGGACATCAAGTTGGTGCAATCTTTAAAGGCGTTCTTGCCGATGGTCAGCATGCCCTCGGGCAGATTGATGGACACCAAGTTCGAGCAGCCCTCAAAGGTGCTCTCACCGATGGCGGTGATGACAGGCAGCGTGACAGTGATAAGCTCGCTGCAACCCGCAAAGGTTTTCTTGCCGATGGTGACCGTGGAGGCACCGGTGGCCATGGTGACAATTTGGAGCGAAGAGCAACCCTGGAATGCACCCGATTCGGTGGGTTCATTATAGGAGGAACCGCTATACCCCTTGATCTCTTTCAACGTGGAGGGCAAATTCACCTTTTTTAGTTCGACGCAACGGCTGAATGCACCGTAATCGATGGTCTGCACGCCGGGCATGGTGATGGCGGAGAGCGTCGAGCAGTCGCAGAATGCAAGGTAGCCGATGGAGATGACGGTTTCGGGAAGCGTGACATTTTCCAGCGAGGCACAGCCGTTGAAAGCGTCATGCCCGATGGAGGTGAGCTTTTCGGGGAAAGTGACTTCGCCGAGGGCCGCACAGCCGGCAAACACGCTATAATCGATCTTGGTGACGGCCGTCTTGCTCAGATCGATGGAGGTGAGCGCCGTGCAGTTCTTGAATGCCTCGTAAGCGATGGTCTCCACCGTTTCGGGGATCTCGATGCTTTCGAGAGCGGTGTTGCCGGAGAAGAATCCGTAAGGGATCTCTTTGAGCGCGGTGGGAAGTTTGAACGTGGAGATGTTGTTGCAGCCCGAGAACATGTTGCTCGGAAGCGTCGTCGACGGGGATGCAGAGAGATCTACCGTTTTAAGGCCCGTGCAGTTTGCAAAGGTCGAGGAGGCGGTGGCGTTGTTATAGTTGGAGCTGAGCACCGTGAACGAGGCGGGAATGGTCACCGTCTGCAATGCGGTGCAGCCCTTGAACATGCTTTCGCCGAAGTAGCCGACCTTGGTATCCTTTTCAAAGGTGATGGTGTCGAGGGCGGTGCAGTTCTCGAACATGTTCGAGGAGAAGCCGGGGTTTTCGGGCAGGGATGCCGCGAACACGACCTCTTTGAGCGCCTTGCTATTCGCAAACACGCCTTGATTCTTATAGCCGCCGTCCCTATCAAATGCGGCCCATTTAACCTTATCCGTGAGGGTGACCTTGGTGAGGCCGGTGTTCTGGAAAGCGCCCGTGCCGATGCTCTCGATGCCGCTGAAATCGAAAGAGGCCAGCTTGGTGCATCCGCTGAACGCATTCGCGCCGATGGTTTTGAGCGTTGTGGGAACAAAGATGCTTGCGAGCTCGGCACAGTCTGCAAAGACGGCGACGGGAAGCTCGGTGATCTGCGTCTGGCTCAGATCCATCGAGGAGATCTTGGTGCCGGCCATGGCGCTGTTGAACGCGGTGAGCGTTGCGGGCACTTTGAGCGTTTCAAGGGACAGACAGCCCGTGAACACGCCCTCGGGGAGCTCGGTGAGACGGGTGCCGGAGAGGTCGAGCGCGGAGAGCGCACTGCAACCGCTGAACGCATTCGCGCCGATCACTTCGAGCACGCTGCCCGCCTCAAAGGTGACACTCGTGAGCTGATCGCACCCGCTGAATGCACTTTCGAGAATACGCGTGATGCTGCTCGGGAGGATGACGGACTCAACATCCGTGTTCGCAAAGGCGCCCGCGCCGATCTGCACGGCACCTTCGGGCACTCTGTATTCGCCCGTGAGCGAGCCAAAGACGAGGATGATGTCTTTGGAGAGTTTGTTGAGCAGGAAAGCCCCCTCTGCCTGGTAGTAAGGATTTGCCTCATTGACGGTGACCGTCGTGAGTGCATCGCAACCGAGGAGCACGTCTTTGAGGTCATAGACGGTGCTCGAAATGTTCACTTCGGCGAGATCCTCACAGCCCTTGAACATGTTCTCGGGGATGATGATCTCGTTCTCCGATTCGGGGAACGTGAAAGAGGTGAGCGGCGTTTCAGAGAAAGCATCACCGATGCGGTGGAGTTGGCCCTTTTGCTCGCCGTTCTGCTCGAACGTGACCTTTTCGATGCCGGAAACTTTTCGTCCATTGCTATCGACATTCCCGTTAAAGGCGCCGTCTGCGATCTCATAGAGGGAGAGCGGAAGCTCGATGTTTTTGAGCGCGGTGCAACCCTCAAAGGTATCCGGGCCGAGGTAACGCAAATGGCTCCCCTTGCCGAAGTCTACCTTGCTGAGCGAAGTGCATCCCTCAAAGACGCCCTTGATGGCATCGTCCGAAGCCTCGCCGAGCCATTCGAGCAAGCTGCCGTCTTCAAAGGTGACGGTGCGGAGCGAAGTGCTGCGGGAGAAAGCGCGGATGCCGATATAGGTGACGCTCTTGGGAATGGTGATCTCGGTGATGGCGCATTCGTTAAAGGCGTCCTCGCCGATGTAGGACACTTTGCTGTTCGGGGCAAACGTCACCGTCTGCACCTTGGCTTGGTCGAACGCCTCCACGCCGATATAGGTGACGGAAGCGGGAATGACGATGCCGGTGATGGGAGCATGTATGAACGCGCCGTCGCCGATGTAGGTGGTGCGCTCGGGCAGCTCGACCGTGCTCACTTTGCCCTGAGAACTGCTGGAACCGAAGAGACCGGAGTAGTAGTCATCGGGATCGAAGAGCGTATCCTCGAAGCGGAGCGGAGCCGTGCCGCCCGTCTCAAAGGTGAGGGAAGTCATCTTGGTGCAACCATAGAAAGCTGCGGGATAGATGCTCTCCACGGTGTTGGGAACCGCGAAAGAGGTGATTCCTGCATTGTAGAAAGCCTCCTCTCCAATGGACACGGTGCCGCGGGGCAGCTTGATGGAGGTGATCGTCGTTGCGTTGTAGAACGCCTGCCGCTCGATGGTGAGCCTGCGGTCGGCCTCTACGGGGTCTCCGCCCTCCTGCGCGACAAATTTCTTTTCGAGCGCGTCCTGCGCAAACTTGACGGACTTGATATGGACGGAAGAACTCGAAGAGCTGAAACAGAACGCATGGCGCCAGATCTTCTCCACCGTGGCGGGGATGACGACCTCTTCCACATTCGCATAGGGCGCGAAGTAGAGCAGTTCGCTCGCATAGGCATTCCCCTTTGCGTCCGTTTTCATGAGATAGAGCGCATTATTCTCCACCTTGTAGTTCTTCGGGGTGCCGCCCTCGTGCATGGTAAGGCTGGAAATCTTGGCGCCGCTGCTCGTGCCGGCATCATCGAACATGCCAAAGCATGCGCCCGTGGGATCTCCGTAACTGTCGGCATCCATCGCCGTGATGATGGATTGGAGCGTCGTGGGAAGCGCGACCGTCGTGAGCCCGGAGCAGCCCTTGAAGAGCTCGGAGCCCAACGTGGTGGTGCCCTCGGGGAGGTCGATGCTCTTCAAACTCGTGCAGCCATAGAAAGCACGGTTGCCGATGGTGAGCGTGCGCGTCTCCCCCTCCTTGGGCTGGGTGAATTCCACTTCCGCCAACTTCGTGCAGCCCGAGAAAGCCTCGTTGCCGATGGAGGCGACGCTTGCGGGAATGACGATCTTGGTGAGATTCTTGCGGTCTTTGAAGTTGCCCGCCGAAATGCGCGTGACGGTATCGGGAATGGTGAACGTCCCGCTGATGTCCTTGATCCAAACGACCTCTGTCTGTCCCTTGGTGTAGAGGATGGTCTTGGCTTCATCCATCTCATAATAGGTGTTGCCCGGATCGAGCTCGACCTTGTTGAGCTGGGAACCGAAAGCCGCCATGAAGTTGACGTTCTTGACGTCGGGGCCGATGTTGAGCGTGGTGACAGTGGACGTGGAGGTGGCGGCATCTGTGGAGAACGCGCCGTCCGCGATTTGGAGCTCTGCCTCCGCGGTGCTGTTGACGGTGACCGTGGTGACACCCGTATCTCCGAAAGCATGGGCGCCGACAAAGACAAGGTTTGCGGGGAGCGTCAATTCTGTCAACTTATAAGACACTCTATAACCGCTCGTCTTTCCTGCACCATAGAAAGCATAGGGACGGATGGTGAGCGGCTCGCTGGCCTCGGTGCCCGCAAAGGTGATGGTCTTGACTGCGGAGGTGCCATAGAAAGCGCGCTCGCCGATCTCGGTGATGCCCTGAGGGATGGTGATCTCGGTGATGCTCGTGTTGCCCTGCACTGCGTCCTTGCCAATCTTGGTGACGACGATGTCGGTGGGAAGCGTGAACGTCTTGGCGTTCAGGTCATAGAACACGAGTTCATAGCCATCCGTGCCGCCGACATTCTTAAAGATGGAATTGTCCTTAGCGCTGTATGTGCCGCTCCCCACGATGTCTACCTTGGCGAGCTTGGAGAATCCGTCCTCACTGTAAAATGAGGTGTGGAAGTCGAAATCCTGCATGTTCGCGGGAAGCGTGAGGCTTGCAAGCGCGGTCACCTGGTAGAAAGCGTTCTCCTGCATGGTGAGGGGCTTGTCGCCGCTGCCGCGGAACGTAATGGTCTGGATGGAGTTGGAGAAATCATACTTGCCGCCCACTGCCTGCGCCTCGATGAGCGTGACGCTCGCGGGGAAAGAGATGGAGACAAGGGGCTTGATCCCAAAGAACACGCCGGAGGGAATGACCTGGATGCCGTCGGGGACGTCATAGGAGGTCTGCGTGCGGGCAACGGGATAGAATTTGAGCTCTTTGAGGTGCGACGTCGGGTTGTTGTAAATGAGCACGCCGTTGTCGTCGGAGTAATACTTATCGCCGTTGAAATCCGTCGTATAGATCTTGATCTCGCGGAACTTCTCGCAACCGGTGAAAGCGCTCTCGGTGGTGCCGATGACGATGTTGCGGATGCTGTCCGGGATCTCGATGACTTCGAGCAGGGTGCAATTGGTGAAGTCTGCAACTTCCACGACATCCTGCCCCTTATAGGTCGCGGGGATCTTGATCTGCGTGACGCCCGTGAGCTCGATGTCGGGGCTCTTGCTGACGGAATACTTGCCGTCGGAACGCACGTTGAAAGAGAGCACGTCTACCCAGTGCGCATAGAGCGTGACATTCATGCCTTTCTTGAAGCTCTCGATCACGCCGCTGTAATCGGTGTATTTGGCGCCGCCCGCGGAGGAATCATACCAACCCGCAAAGCTCTTGGAGGGATCGGATGCCTCGGGCACGGGGAGACGCACTTCTGCCCCGTATTTGGCCGAGATCTCCGTCTCTTCGAGGGACTCGCCGAACATGCCGACGTTGAGCTTGATGGTGTAGGAATTGGGCGCCCAGTGCGCATAGAGCGTGATGCCGCGCTCTTCATTATAGGTACTGTCGTTGTAGAGTTCGCCCTGTTCGTCGTTCGTGGTGTACCAACCGCCGAGGCTGTAACCGAAGATGGTGAGCCCCTCGGGCAGTGCGAGCGTGTCTCCCGTGGCAACATAGAGGCTGGGGACCGCGCCATAGCCCGCGGCAATGAACTTCACTTCATGGATCTTGACGGTAAGGGTCAGCGTCTGCGTGGGATCGTCCGTGGTGGTCGGACGGAGCGTGAAAGTGTAATCGCCCGCTTTCTCGAAAGCAAGCTCATACGTCGAGGCGTTCTCGACCGTCTCCTCGGTGGCAGCTCCGCCGCCGTACGAGATGGAGAGCGTGTATTCGGTGATGCCGAACGCGGCATTCCACGAAAGGGCGCCGTCTTTATAGCGCAACTCTCCGCTCAGCTTGCCATAGCTCACGGTGATGGCGTCGGAAACCAGCGAGTTCTCGGCCGCGGTCGCCCCGAGCGCACGCACGGTGACAGAGTATTCCGTCGTGGTCCCTTTGAGGAAGCTCTCGTCGAACACGATCTCATTGGTGTTCACGGTACGCTTCTCGGTGCCGACAGTGACTTCGTATTGCGCTGCGCCGTTGACATTGTCCCAAACGATCTTGTTGGCGACGGTGTCTGCATGCACGTTGGAGGGCGTGGCGAGCGTATTCTTGTTATATATATATTGTGTAGGCGCGGGAGAATTCCAGCCGCGTGCCTTGGGCGCCACCGTGACGGTGTACGTGCCCTTGTTGAGGTGCTTGACGGAATAGGACGTCCCCTCCGTGTTGCCGCTCAGAACAACGTCGTCGCCCTGCTTGATGACGACGTCATAGGAGGTGGCGTTCTCCACGGCCGTCCATTGGAGCTGCTCGCTCGCCGCGTCCACGGAGATCCCGCTCACCGCGCCGAGCACGGGCGAGAATACGAAGGGCTCGGAGACGGAGGCAAGATACCCCTCTGCCTTGGCCGTGACGGTGAAGCTGATGGTCCCGTCCTCTTTGAGTTCGCACTCCGAGAAATTGTAGGAGCGCTGCTCGGCCGAGATGGGAATGGGGCCGTCGTGATCTGCCCCGCCGCAATCGACGGTGAGCTCATACGAGGTGGCATTCTCCACGGCGTTGAACTGCAAAACCCGCCCCGTCACGGTGAACACGGTGACCGGGTCGAGTGCCTTGTTGCGGAACCAGCGCTCCGTTGTTTGATTGTTGACGACGACGGAGACCTTGTAATCCCCTCCGTCGGCTTCGGCGAAGTCGAACGCATAGGAGGTCTTATCCGTCTGCTCGTGGACGACCTCTTGATCCTCCGTCGCCGACGTGTTGGTGATGATGAGCGTGTAGAAAGCGTTCGCGCCCGCGGAGGACCAGGTGATCTCCTCCTCTCCCACGGAGAGCGCGAGCTTGCCGGCATCCTGCCAAACGGCGAAGAACGTCGTATTGCCGCCCAAGACTTGCTCGTCATAGCGATACGTCAGCTTCTCGGCGCTTTCATAGTGGCTCACCCACCAACCGACAAAGGTGTGCCCCTCCCACTCGGGCGTGGGCAAGCCGAATGCTTGGTGCCCCACCGTCGTGACAGCGGGAAGAGACCCGGGTGCGCCGTTCAGATCAAACGAGACGGTATACTCGGGCTCGATGGGCGCGACAAAGCGCGCGTACAGCGTGAAGTCGGAGGTGACGGGTTGGTTGAAAGAATAGGCGCTCTTGAAAGCGGTGTCCGTATACCAACCCACAAAGACCTGCCCGGCCTTGGTCGGGTCCGCGGGCTTTTGCGCCTTTCTTCCGTTATAGACGGTGGCGGAAGAGACCGCGCTGCCTCCGTTTGACTGATAGGTGATCGTATATTCGATCTTGCGGAGGAATGTATACTTCTCATTCCCATACGTCAACTCGATGACGCCGTTGAAGTAGGTCCCGAGGAAGAGGGCCTCTCCGTCTGCAAATACAAGGTCCTCCCCGTTGGGCGTGTAAGTCCCCGTAATGGTCTCTCCGTCCATTACGAGCGTATACTCACACAACTCGGTGAGGGTGAGGTCGTATTCCTTTCCGGCGACATCACAGTAGTATGGCCCGGTCTCCTCTCCTGCAACGGGCGGCTCCTTTTCCTGTTCCTCGGGGCCGCAAGCGGCAGCCAAAATCAGCGTGCCGATCATTGCGAAAAGAAGTGTGACAATCGTAAACAACCTGCGTTTCATGACAACGCTCCTTAAAAAATAAGTAATGTCATTATTATAGATATAAGCCATGCGCACTGTCAAGCAATTTTTCGAGAAGTTTGTATAAGGATTTTTGATATTCGTTATAAGATTTTTTAATATTCTGCCATTTGTGAAACATTTTCGGCGATTTTGTGAAAAAACATAGGCATTTGCGTCTTTTTTTCAGATAGTGGGCGGCCGCCGCCCCATATGGAGAGGTGAATATATTCGGCGGTATATTCAAAATGCACGATCTTTTGAAGTATGGCAAAGGGGGCCGCCCGCAAAGCGTTTGCGGGCGGCCCCCATCGATCTGATTTCAATTATTTTCTTTTATTATTTTCGAGCAGCACCAATGTCTCCACGTGGCGGGTCTGCGGGAACATGTCATAGGGTTGCACGAGCTTGATCTCGTACATGGTATGGCCCTTTCCTGTCTTGATGAGTTCTCCGTGCTCGTTTTCCGCGAGGCTCCCCGTCAAGATGCCGAGGTCGCGGGCGAGCGTTGCGGGGTTGCAGGAGATCATGAGGATGCGCTTGGGGGCGCGGGCGAGCAGGAGTTTGAGCACCTCCCTGTCCACGCCTGCGCGGGGAGGATCCAGCACGACGCCCGCTTCGGGCTCTTGCGCGAGCAGTGCGCCCAGCTCCTCCTCCACTCTGCCGCAAATATTCGTCATCTTGCCCGCAAGGCCGTTCTTTTCTGCGAGCGCATCGGCGCACGCAACGGCCTCCGGGATCACTTCGATGCCGTATGCCCTCCCGTATCTCTGGGCAAAGAGCGCCGTGAGCAGCCCGCCGCCCGCATAGCAATCGATGACGGGCCCCTCCTCCATGAGCTCGGCGGCACGGGCATACAGCCGCCCCCTTACACCGTCGTTGATCTGCACGAAAGTGTTGGGTCCGGCCTCAAAGGTGATACCCATGTCCGTGCACTCATAGCTGCCGCGGCCCTTGATCTTCTGAAATTCCTTGCCGAAGATGACGTTGGTATCCTCGCCGTTGAAGTTCAAAAAGAGGCTGTATTCGTGGAAGATCCCGTCGAGGAGGAAAGCGAAGTAGTCGATGCCTTTGAGCTCGGGCACGGTCACGACGAGCGTTACCAAATATTTCTTGCGGAGCTCTCTGACGACGATGTGGCGGATCTGCCCCGTCTTGGTCTCCTCGTCATAGCCGTCCAGCCCGCACTTCTCCATAAAACTTTTGAGCGCCGCGATGACCTTGTCCGCCCAAGCGGGGTGGATGGGACAGGTGTCCGTCGGCACGATGCGGTGGCTGCGCTCGGCGTAAAAGCCGATGACCGTCTCCCCCTCCTGCCTGCCCACGGGGAGTTGCAGCTTGTTGCGGTAGCCGTAATCCTTGTCGCTGCGCTCACAGGGCGCCACCGAAGCCTCGATGTTGCCGATCTTTTTGAGCGTGTCGCGGACAAGCCCCGTCTTGAATTTGAGCTGGTTGCGATAGCGGAGGTGCTGCAATTGGCAGCCGCCGCAACGGTAAAAGACGGGACACTGCGGGCGCACGCGCTCCTCGGCGGGCGTGAGGATCTCCTCCGCCTTAGCATAGGCGATGTTGCCCTTTACCTTTAAAATTTTTACGTTGGCCCGTTCCCCGGGGAGAAGATAGGGCACGAACAGCGTCATGCCACCGAGATGGGCGATCCCCTCCCCCAGCGACCCGGCCGACTCTGCCGTGACGGTGACGACGTCGTTTTTTTCCATCCCTTACCTCCTGATCCGTGCCAGAATGCCGGCGATCGACTTTCTGCACAACAATATCATAAAATCATAGGCGATAAAAAAGAGCGTACCGCCGATGAAGAGCACCCAAAAGAAGTAACGCGACACAAAGGGGTACCATGTCGCGGATTCGACCCCGAAAAACGGAACGAGCACCACCGCCCACATCAGCCACATGGCGAGGTCGAACCACACCGCCTTGCCCAAAAATATCAGCCCGTGCACCCAATTTTTCTTGACGTACTTCATTTGAAGATGGTTGACGATGGGGTGCCACCCGAAAAAGGCGATGAAAGGCAACAGGCGAAAGACGGACGGCCCACAGAAAAAGAATGCGAGCAGAAAGGCGCCGATGAGTGCAAGCGCGCTTCCCCAAATTTGGTCCTTGGCGAGGGGGACCATCAAGGCAAAGATGGCCACGAGATACCCCGCCGCAAGCATGACGTCCACATAGGAGCCGAGCGTGAGCGCGGCAGCCGCCACGGCACAGGCGATTGCGGAGAGCGCGATCTCATAGGCCTTCGAAGGACGCTTCATCGCTCCGCCTCATCGACAATTGCAGCAGAGGTTGAAGAGGCAGTTGATGCAGAGGGTGGTATAACAGATGCTTGCACAGTTGGAGCACCAATTGCCCCCCATCTGCTCGTCGGGCGCGGAGACGTTGGGCTCGGTGTTGGGCGCGCCGCCCGTCTGACCGTTGTAATCCGCCCGCGCTTTGAGTTTTTCATAGGCTGTGCGGTATTTTTGGTTGCCGCCGTCCATCTGCATGGCGATTTCCAGCTGTTTCTTGCTCTCGTTCATCCAATTCTTCTTATAAAAGACGACGGATTGGAGGTAATGCCACTCTGCGTCGCGCTCGTTGAGGGCGTCGAGCAGCTGTTGGGCGCGGTTCAGATCCCCGCTGCGGATGGCAGCCGAGACCTCTTCATACGCGGAAGAGGACCCCTCCTGCTTCTTTTCCCTGCGGGAATCCATGATGTCGGCATAGGCGGCGTCCAATTTTTCGAGCATGCGCGCGGCATTGTTGCCCGCCTCGCCGTCCTGCCACTTTTCCTCGTTGTACTTGGCTTTGAGCTCCTTGTAACGCGCCTCCACCTCTTCGAGGGAAGCGCTCTCATCGAGCCCGAAAATCTCATAAGAATGATTCATAATTGCTCCTTAAAATATATTTCGTAAATTTCTATCGTATAGAAGCCTTTTAAAAATAAGGGCATAGAAATTTACGACGGAAATACACTTTTACGCCTTAACAAGCTCTGTCTCTCGTTCGTTTCATCGTACAACAAGCCGACAGGGCTCGGCAAATTGGGTCGCCCACGCCCGAAATAAATTCGGGCTAAGGCAAGGAATTGGAACGATTTCGTAAATTTCTATCGTATAGAAGCCTTTTAAAAATAAGGGCATAGAAATTTACGACGGAAATACACTTTTACGCCTTAACAAGCTCTGTCTCTCGTTCGTTTCATCGTACAACAAGCCGACAGGGCTCGGCAAATTGGGTCGCCCACGCCCGAAATTGTCATTTCGTCCGCCCGAGGCTTCTATTGTAGACTAAGGGCGACACGAGCCCCTATGGGCGAAGTAGCCGATGGGGGTTGACTTTCAACGAACTGCTCATCTGCGAGAAATCTTACTACGACCAAGTTAAGGCACAAATCATAAGGTAGAGATTTCTCGACTTCGCTAACGCTCCGCTCGAAATGACATAAAGAGCGCCTGCGTCGCCGCTCCTCACCCATGGAGGGGCAGCACGTCCGCCACGCTCAAATCTTCACGCTCATGCGGACGGGGGGCTCGCCTTTCATCACGCGCTGCGTTTCGAGCGGGAGACCGCGCAAAATGACGTTGTCCGTGAGGTCGCGGTTGAAATGAAAGGTGATCCCCGCAAGATGCTCGCGCATCGAATAGAACATCGTGTCGAAGAGAAAGGCGATGTCGCCGCCGCTCTCTTGCATCAATTCCGCGCGGGTGTGCACGCCATAGGTGAGCACAAAGGGATTGTAGCCCCCTTTCTTTGCGTCCTTTTCATAGTCGTCGAGCGCGTCGATGAGGTAGATCCATTTACCCAGCGCATAGAACAGACCGAGCGCATCGGGGGTAACCATGTCCGAAAGAAAGTGTTCCGCAAGCGCCTGCATCATATTCGCGGTCGGCTCTGCCGCCATGTCCAACGAGGCAACTTTTTGCTTTTGAACGCTCTCCTGCTCGCGCATGAATTTCTCGACGAGCGCGACGAGTGCGGGATACTTCTTCTTCGCGCGCCGAAAGCCGCTCCGAAACCACAGCCTGCGCCCCTTTCCGTGCTCCCCATCCTCGATGTCGTCCGTCAACTTGTAGTAACAGAGGACGGTGTTGAGGGCGCCGAGCTCATCGGTGAGGGCATCCGCCTTTTGAATGGGACGCTTGCGGATGGCGTGTTCAAAACAATTTTGCTGCTCGATCTCAATATCGATGCCCATCATGTTGTGGAGCAGCGCGGAGAGAAACGCGAGGTCATAGGTGAGCCCCATGCGGGCGGCCTGCCCGGAGGAGCGCGCGATGCCCTTGCACAGGCCGCAATAGAGGGCCTTGTAGAGCACGACGTCCTTTACGCGCAAGTTGGGAAGATCGTATTTTACATATCCGAACATGGTCAGCCTTGGTAGAAGCCCACCTTGCGGTAGACCTTGGAGAGCGTTTTCCGCGCTGCCTTGAAAGCGCGCTCCGCGCCCGCGCTCAAATAGCCCGCGAGCACGTCTTTCTCTTTCAACAGGCGCTCCTTTTCTGCCTGGATGGGCGCCAGCACATCGGCGACGGTCTCCCCCACCGCGAGCTTGAAATCGCCATACCCCATGCCCGCGAACGTGCTCTCCGCCTCGGACATGGTACACCCGTGAAAGGCACAGTAGATGTTGAGAAGATTGGTGATCCCGGGCTTCTCGGGGGAGGAAAGTATCTCGTTGCCGCTGTCCGTCACGGCGCGCTTAAACTTGCGCATGACGGTGTCGCGGTCGTCGGAGAGGTATACGGACGCATTGGGATCGGCATCCGATTTGGACATCTTTTTATCGGGCTCCTGCAACGAGCAGATGCGCGCCTCTCCCTGCACGATGAGCGGCTCGGGGACCTTGAAAGTCTCACTGTAACGCTTATTGAATCGCTCCGCGAGGTCGCGCGCCAACTCGACATGCTGTTTTTGGTCGGCGCCGACGGGCACGAAGTCGGTCTGGTAGAGGAGAATGTCGGCGGCCATCAGCACAGGATAATCCATCAGCCCCATGTTGACGTTGTCGGCATGTTTTCTGCTCTTGTCCTTGAATTGCGTCATGCGGGACGCCTCGCCCACATAGGTGAGCGAATTGAGCACCCAGCACAGCTCGGCATGCGCGGAAACATGCGACTGCACATAGAGGGCGCACTGCTCGGGGTCGATCCCGCACGCAACGTACAGCGCGGCCAACTCCAAGGTGCGCCGCCTGAGCTCGGCGGGGTCCTGCTTGACCGTGATGGCATGCATGTCCGCAATGGCATAGAAGCACTCGTATTCATGTTGGAGCCGCACCCAATTGCGGACGGCTCCGATGTAGTTGCCGATCGTGAGGTTGCCGCTCGGCTGAACGGCGGAATACATAACTTTCATAGAACACCTGAACGATTCACGGGATTTGGTTTATTACACTTGCCCCCAGCATGGGAGGGGGACTCCCCAAGGGGGTGGGGTGGCGACAAAAGCATGGTCTCGACTTTACTTGGTCGCAATAAGATTCCCTCGCGGAGAGGCAATTCGGACGTTGTAATGCCATTTCGGCTCGGAATGACAATTGGAATTGCTCCGCAATCGTAAGGCCTACCCCCAACGGAACTGAGTGTATCCCCTCAAACGAAGTCCGACACTCTTGTCGCCCCACTTTGGGTTGCGGAGTGCGGGGCGCGCACAGGGGACGCCTTTTCCCCATTAGTATAACATATTTTGTGGTAAATTGCAATGACTGAGAGGGCGGAAAAGTGAAAATTGTGTAAAGGTTTGTCTCACAAAATGAAAAATCCCGCTTTCGGCGGGATCTCGTTTACAAAAATTTTAAAACCTCATCAAACATTTTTTCGGCGGAGACCGTCGTCTTGAAGCGGATGGGCTTATAGCGCACCGCCTTGATGGGGTCGGGCACTTTCATCGCGGTGAGCAGGTGAATGCGCTTCACGCCCTTGAAAGAGTCCTTCACGTCGTTGCCCGTGAGCGCATACAAGACGTCTTGCGGGAACTTATACGGACTCGCCGTTGACACCACCACGATGGGGTGTGTCTCGGACATGGGGTCCTCCTTTAACTTCTCTTCATACCTTTGAGCCACATTCATCGCCACGCCCGTGTGCGTGTCCATCGGGTAGCCGTATTCCTCGAAGAAGTCATAAATACACTCCACCGTCTCGTCCTCCGAAGTGCAGCCCGCATAGAATTCCGCTTTCAATTTGCGGTGCTCCTCGGTGGAGAGGGAATAGCGGCCGGACTTTGCGAGCGCCTCCATGAGCCCGGAGGTGCGCGCCGCGTTCCGCCCCGTGAGCTCGAAGATGAGCCGCTCCAAATTGGAGGCAATGAGGATGTCCATCGAGGGCGACATGGTGCGGTAGAAAGGCCGCTTGGCGTCGTATGCACCCGTCCGCCAAAAATCCGTGAGCACGTTGTTCTTGTTGGAGGCACAGATGAGCGTCCCCACGGGCAGGCCCATGCGCTTTGCATAGTAGGCGGCCAAGATGTCGCCGAAATTGCCTGTGGGCACGGCAAAGTCCACGAGGTCCCCCATGCCGATCTGCCCCGACGTGACGAGGTCGAGATAGGCGGAGAAGTAATAGCAGATCTGGGGCGCAAGGCGGCCGAAGTTGACGGAATTGGCCGAGGTGAGCAGATACCCCTTTTCCTCGATCTGTTTACGGCACTTTTCCGAGCCGAAGATCTTCTTGACGCCCGTCTGGCAGTCGTCAAAGTTGCCGCGCACGGCCACGACGTTGACATTGTCGCCGTCCTGCGTGCACATCTGCTGCTTCTGCATCTTGGAGACGCCGTCCTCGGGATAAAAGACCATGAGCTTTACGCCCTCCGCACCCGCAAAGTTTTCGAGGGCAGCCTTGCCGGTGTCTCCGCTCGTCGCCGTGAGGATGAAAACCTTGTCTTTCTTGCCGAGGAGCTCGCACCCCTTTTTGAGCAAATAGGGCAAAACGGAGAGGGCCATGTCCTTAAAGGAGCATGTCGGGCCGTGATAGAGTTCGAGCAGATACATGCCGCTTTCCATGCGCACGAGGGGGGCGGGATCGTCGCCCTCGAACTTCGCATATGCCTCTTTCAGGGCGGCAAGCAACGCTTCGCCGTCATACTCGTCGAAGTATTTTTTTAAAATGAGCGCCGCGCGTTCGGGGTAATCCATCCCCGCCATGGCCTCGAATTCTTCCGCGCTGACCGAGGGGAAAGTCTCGGGGACAAAGAGCCCGCCGTCGGACGCGATCCCCTGCACGACCGCCTGTGCCGCCGTGACCCGTTCTCCCCCTCTCGTGCTGATCAGATCCATATGTTTCCTCTGCCTGTAATGATTGACGCCGCGGCGCCAATTTAAACGCATTTATATGCGCAAAGCGTCCCGCGCGTGCGCGGGACGTGTTTCAGCCGACCGTAAAATTTGCTATCTCAAAGGTATTTCTTTGCGAAATCCGGGAGTTCCTCCTCTGCACAGCTGCAAGTGATCCAAATTTGCATCCCGCGGCTCGTGGAGACCTTTTCAAGCATGTAGAAGAGCTGGGCCATTTCGCCGATGCCCTTACCCGCAATGCGCGCGACGCCGTCGACATAGACATACTCGTTGTCGTAGTTGCCCGCGATCACGCCCTTGATGAACCCGCAAAGCGCGTCCTCCCCCGCAATGGAATAGTCCGTCACATCGATGAAGCGGATGTTGCGATTGACGTCGTACATATACCGCTTGGTATCGGTGATAAAGACGAGATGCCCCTTGGCGGAGCTGACAGTGGCGTTTGCCTGATCGATGATGCGCTTTGTTTTGCCGCTGCCCTTGGGCCCGCAGATGATTTTGATCATGAAGATCCTCCTTAGCGCCTTCCGGCGCTGCCTGTTTTGGTATTATTATTGTATCAACTTTCCCCGCATTTTTCAAGGGGGTTTGCAAAAATAAAAAAATTTTTTTGCGGAAAGTCGCGCCTCCCCGCTCTTTTGCATACTTTTGCCGTGCGCGGGGCCTTTCTCCCAAAACCCGTTGTCGCCCGAAGCGCCTCAATCGAGGCTTTGGATGAAAGCGTCGATGCGGCCCAGCCCCTCCAACATCTCCTGCATGGAGAGCGAATAGGAGAGGCGTACACAGTCGTCCGCGCCGAAAGCCGCTCCGGGCACCACGGCGACCTTTGCGGCATCGAGGAGCACCTCGGCAAAGTCCATGGAACTTTCGATCTTTCTGCTCCCGAAGCGCTTGCCGTATAGCCCGCTCACGACGAGCATTGCATAGAATGCGCCGTCGGGGATGATGCAATAGACCCCACCCATGTCCGAGATGCGCTCGATCAAAGCCAGCCTGCGCCTTGCAAACCGCGCCACCATTTCCTCCACTGCCGCCTCCGAGGAGGAGAGCGCCGTGATGGCCGCGTACTGTGCAATGGAGTTGGGATTGCTCGTCGAATGGCTCTGGAAAGAATCGATCGCCGCGGCGATCTCCTTGGGTGCCGCGAGGTAACCGATGCGCCAACCCGTCATGGCATAGGTCTTGGAGAGGCCGTTCACCGTCACCGTCAGCGCCTTGGCCTCCTCCGAGCAGGCGGCAAACGAAAAGGGCTTGGTCTCCCCATAGACGAGTTTTTCGTAAATCTCATCGGACAGGACGAAGATGCCCGCCTGCACGCACACCTCGGCGAGGGCGCGCACCTCGGCCTCCGAATAGACCGCACCCGTGGGATTGCAGGGAGAATTGAAGATGAACAGCTTGGTCTTGGGCGTGATGGCGGCTCTGAGCTGCTCGGGCGTGATCTTGAAGTTGTTCCGTTTGCTCGCCTTGACAAAGACGGGCACGCCGCCGAGCGTCTTTACGATCTCGGGGTAGGTCAGCCAATAGGGGGCGGGAATGATGACCTCGTCGCCCTCGTCCACGAGCGCATAGCATGCGTTAAAAACCGAATGCTTGGCCCCGTTGGAGACCACGATCTGGGAGGGTTCGTAATCCAACCCGTTGTCGCGGCGGAATTTGCTGCATATGGCGCGGCGCAACTCGGGCAACCCGGCCGCGGGCGTATACTTGGTATATCCCTTTTCGAGCGCGGCGCGTGCGGCTTCTGTGATGTGCTCGGGCGTGGAAAAATCTGGCTCGCCCGCCCCGAAAGAGATGACGTTCTCCCCCGCTTTCTTCATCGCCTTGGCCCGCGCGCTGATCGACAGCGTGAGCGAGGGCGTGATCCTGCTGACCCGCCTTGCAAGTGCATCTGCGGTTGTTCGATTTGCGTCTGACATAAAAAACCTTATTCTTATTCACAAATTTCTTTGCTCACTTCGTTCGAAAAGAAATTTCGTGAGCGAACTTTCCTCTTGCATAAATCCTCTTGGTTTCCGAAAAACGCTTTGTCGGACAAGAAGTCGCAAGCTGACAAATTGGGGGCGAAAACCAAAAGCGTGGTTTTGGTTATTCGCATGGGATTTAGAATGGATTCACGAAATTTGTTTTCTTTTCGCGCTGTCATACCGAGAAGGGCAACGCCCTTTGAGTGTATCCCCTTGGGAAAGCGCTCCCTCATTATTCAGAAAACAAATTTCCGTGACGGAAATGAGCGTTAGCGCTTTAACAAGTTCTGTCTCTCATTCGTTTCAACGGACAACAAGCCGACAGGGCTCGGCAAATTGGGTCGCCCACGCCCGAAGTGAATTCGGGCTAAGGCAAGCAATCGGAAGCCCTACCCCCAACGGGGGGAGGGTGGCACGGCAAAGCCGTGACGGATGGGGGGATGTCGTACGCCCCAATTGTCATTCCGTCCGCCCGAGGCTTCTATTGTAATCTAAGGGCGACACGAGCGCCAACGGCGCGAAGTAGCCGACGAGGCTTGATTTGTCATTCCGAGCCGAAATGGCATTACAACGTCCGAATTGCTTCTCCGCGAGGGAATCTTACTTCGACCAAGCATAGGCAGAGCGAAAATAAGGTAGAGATTTCTCGACTTCGGCTTCGCCTCCGCTCGAAATGACAATTAGACGCCTCACTGTCGAAAGGCCTACCCCTTTGGGGGGGAGGCTCTGCCCGGAGGGCGGTGGTGGGGGGGGAGTTCGCTGTCCATCAAACTTGGTCGCCGCTCCACCCCCATGGAGGGGGCAGGAGCCTTTCCCCCGTCCGGTCAGTCGGTGCCGGTGAGTTTTAACTCCTGTTCGCGGCGGGCAAGGGCGTCGATCATCTCGTCTAACCCGCCCGCCAAAAATTCTTCCATGTTGTGCACGGACAGCCCGATGCGGTGGTCCGTGATGCGGCTCTGGGGGAAGTTGTACGTGCGGATGCGCTCGCTGCGGTCCCCCGTGCCCACAAGGCTCTTGCGGTTGGCCGCCTCCGCCCCCTCCGCGCGGCTCCTGTAATAATCATAGAGACGGGATTTGAGCACGCGAAAGGCCTTTTCCTTGTTTTTGAGCTGGCTGCGCTCGTCCTGGCAGGTCACCACGATCCCCGTGGGGAAGTGCGTGATGCGGATGGCCGTCTCCGTCTTGTTGACTTTCTGCCCGCCCGCACCCGACGAACGGAAGAGATCAATGCGGATGTCCTCGTCCCGCACCTCCACTTCCACCTCCTCCGCCTCGGGCAGAACGGCCACCGTGCAGGTGGAGGTGTGAATGCGCCCCTGCGACTCCGTCTCGGGCACCCTCTGGACACGGTGTACTCCGCTCTCGTATTTCAGCCGCTTATACGCCCCCGCGCTCCCGATGAGCACGATGGCCTCTTTCACGCCGCCCAGCTCCGTCTCGTTGAGGTCGGCCACTTCCCACGAGAAGCGGTGCTTCTCGCAATAGCCCATGTACATGCGGTAGAGCTCATACGCAAAAAGGGCGGCCTCTTCGCCACCCGCTCCGGCGCGGATCTCGAGCGTACATCCGCGCGCATCGTTTTTATCTTTGGGAAGGAGCATGAGTTTGAGCTGCGTGTCCAGCTCCTTCAATTTTTCGCGTAAGACGTCGGCCTCCTCCAAGAGCATGGCCCTCATCTCACCCGTCTCCTTTTCCGCCTCCGCGCAAGCATCCGAGAGCTCTTCGGAGGTCCTCTTGTAGACACGGTATGCCCCTACGACCTCTTCCAGCTCCGCACGCTCCTTGGAACGCTCCACAAAATCGGGGGAAAGATAGGCGTCGGGAGCGGCAAGCGCCTCCGTGAGCGCGTCATAGCGCGCCGCGATCTCTTCCAGCCGCGCAAACATCAGAACCCTATCTTTACGACACGTTCCACGCCCGCGAGGTCCTTTACGACCATTGCGAAATCACACCGTGTCGCTGTCTGGAAAATTTTGACGACGTCGCGCGCCTGGTCCTCCCCGCATTCAAGGATGAGCAGCCCGCTGCGCGCCATGTAGCGCGGAACGTCTTTGGCGATCCTGCGGTAAAAATCGAGGCCGTCCTCCCCGCCGTCGAGGGCAATGCCGGGCTCGAAGTTGCGCACGTCCTCGGGGAGCTGTTGCATCTCCCCGCTCTTGACATAGGGGGGATTGGCCGTGATGATGTTGAACCTGCCGCGCACGTTCTCGAAGAGGTCGCTCCGCACAAAGTTCACGTTGGCCTTGTTGAGGCGGGCATTCTCGCGGGCGAGTTCGAGCGCACCCTCGGAGATGTCCGCGCCGACCACCGTCACCGCCTTGTCCTTGGCCGCCTCGCACGCCACGGCAATGGCAACTGCCCCGCTCCCCGTGCAGAGATCGAGCACGCTGTCCCCCTCTTTCAGGGAAGAGGTGGCCTCGCGCACGAGGATCTCTGTCTCGGGACGGGGGATGAGAACGCGCTCATCCACTTTGAAGGTGTAGCCGTAAAACTCGGTGTCGCCGAAGATATACCACAGCGGCCTGCCCGTGAGGCGCTCCGCGGTGAGGTCTAAGATGCGCTTGCAATCGGGGCGGGAGACGATGCGCTCCTCCGAAAGTGCACTGCGCGGGATGTCCAGCGTGAGCGAAAGGATCCACTCCGCGTCGGACATGTCGATGCCGTGCGCGGCAAAATTGCGCATCATATACTCGGAGAGCTTGGAGATCTTCGTCTCCGTGGCAAAGAGCTGTTCGGGGAGCTCGGGATCTGCATCCATTTTTTGTACCTGTTCAAATGCAAGGATGGCGCACTCGATCATGCCGTCGGTGGGCTCGCGCGTGGTCAGCTTCTGCAAAAGATATCCGGGCGCTTTGAGCGGGAGCACGAGGGGAGAATCGGTGTAGGAGAGAAGTTTTAAAAATTCATAGGAGATGCCCGCCACGACGGGGAGCAGAAGCAGCCGTATGACGACGGAGAGCACCCGTTCGAGAATGCCCGAGATGCCGGCATAGGCATAGAGCATGCCCAAGGGCACGCCCGCGAGCGCAAAGACGAGAATGGAGATGATGAGCACCAAAAAGAGGAACGTGGTGCCGCAACGGTCGTGGAGGCGCGAACAGGTGCGAACGTTTTCCACGGTGAGCGGCATACCGTATTCATAGCAATTGATGGTCTTGTGCTCGGCGCCGTGACACATGTAGGTCTCCCTCAGAGAGGGGAAGAGCAGCGTAAAGAGAATGTAGAGGATGAAGATGACGAGCCGGAAGCCCCCCTCGATGAGGTGATACCACAGCCCGTACATCGCATCCTTGGAGACGGCGGGGAGGGCGCCCGCGATCAGGTCGGTGAGGTACAGCGGCAAGAAGAGAAAGAGCCCCACCGCAATGATCACGCCGAGGACCACGGAGATGCCCGTGAGAATATCGCCCAAGCTCACTTTGAGGTGGTCCTCCACCCACTTCGACCCCTTGCTCTTCTCCTCCTCGTCGGTGGTGAAAGCGGCATCTGCCGCGCGCATCAGGGCCTTCATGCCGCTCACGAGGGAGACGACAAAATTGACCACCCCGCGTGCAAAGGGAAGCCTTGCGATCTTTTTGCGTTTTTCGGGCGGCGTGACACGGAGCGCCTCCGTTTGGAGTTCGCCCTTGTCATCCCGCACAACGGTCGCCATGGCGCTCTTGCCGCGCATCATCACGCCGCTGATGACCGCCTGTCCGCCGATGTATGTTCTGTTTACCTTTTTCTTCATAGTTACTCCGCAAAGCGGGCGATAAGCAAAACAGCCCCCTGTCTGTGAGGCTGCTGTCGCTTGTTAGATCCCGTATCTTTTCTTGAACTTATCGACGCGGCCGCCCGTATCGACGAGCTTCTGTCTGCCCGTGAAGAAAGGATGGCATTTACTGCAAATATCCACTTTCAGGATCTCGGTGTCCTTCGTCGTCCCCGTTTTGAACGTCTCGCCACAGGCACAGACAACGGTCACTTCATGATATTTGGGATGAATGTCGGCTTTCATTTCGCTCACCTCACTCTTTGTTTTCGTTGAATACGCGTCTATTATATCTGTTTTCGGCGCGCACGTCAACTGATTTTGGCGCACAAAAGAAAAATAAAAATAACGGTTTTTTTCGGGTCGTGCGGGGAAATTCCCAAAATTCCCCAAAAAGCCTTGCCAAAAAGCCGCTCTTGCGGTATAATGTGAGAGAATAATACGGAAATTGCGGAAAGGAGCAAGCCATGTATCTTTGGAATCTCGTCGATGCCGGAAAACTTATACGCAAGGAGGCCCCTCTCCCCGTCCCCAAGGATGGGCTGGTCCGCGTGCGCGTGACGAAAGTGCTCTTGAACAGCCAGGATGCCGCCATCTGTGCGGGTTCGCTCCGCGTGCACTATCCCCTCATCCCGGGGCGGTTTGCCACGGGCTTCATCCCCGAGGACAAGGACCCGCGCTTCCCCAAGGGCACGCGCGTGCTGTTGCACGGATACCGGCCCGTCCCGCGGGAGGGCACCGAAAAGCGGGACTTCTCCGCCGAGGATTTTTACGCCTGCGGCAGGAACATCGACGGCTTCCTCTCCGATTTCGTCCTGGTCTCCCCCGACGATATGACCGTTCTGCCCGCCTCCGTGAGCGATGAGCGCGCGCTGCTCGTCCACCACGTGGCCGCGGCAAAGGAGATCACCGACAAGCTCGGCGTCAAAAAGGGGCGCCATGTCGCCGTCATCGGGGCAGACCTCATGGGCATTCTGCTCTGCCAGCTGCTCATCTACCAGCAGGCCGCGCCCATCCTCGTGGACAGCGATAAGCGCCGCCTCGAATTTGCCAGATCCTGCGGCGTCTACTACACTGTCCCGGCCGATGCCGCCCTCGTGGACACGGTGGCCTCCCTCACGGGCGGCAGACTTGCATGCGGGGCAGTGTATGTCGCATCGGCTTCGGGCAACCATGCCGACCTCCCTTTCCTGCTCACCGAGCAAGACGGAAAGACGGTGTTCTTCGCGACGAGTTCGGACAGGGTCAGCGTGGACCTCGCCGGCGCTTTCCGCAAGCATCTCTCCATCCACTGCGTCTCCCACGGCGTGAAATATCTCGAAACGGCCATCAATCTCATGGCCAATAAGGCGGTGGACCCCACCCCTTTCCGCGCCAACACGGTGGAATCGCGCAACGTCGACACGCTGCTCGCCTCCTACCTCGCCCAACCCGACCGCGACGTGAGGGAAGTCAACATCGTCGACCTCCTCCACTGAGCTCTCCATAGACCGCAAAGGCGGGTACCATGCCTTGAAAGCACCCTCCGCAAAGCCCCGTGCGTGCAAGTTTAGAATTGTGCGGCATGAAGAATACTAAGGGGTGATGCGGAAATTTAAGTATTTTCTGCGCGGACGGCTGTTGCCCTGCGCGCTTCTCTTTGCACTCATCGTCGTCGGGTGGGTGCTCCTCGCCCTCTGGCTCCCGCGCCTGCTCGCGCCCGTCGCCATCCTCGAACGCATCTTTTCCCTCGCCGTCGCGCTCTATGTCGTGCAATCGGAGGAGCTGCCCGAGGTCAAGCGTTCCAAGCTCGTCTTGCTGTTCGTGCCGTGGACGGGGGCCATCCTCTGCCTCGTCTTTCGCACGCCCAAGGCGGCCTTTTTGAGGGCAAACCGCGGACATGCCCCCCTCCTTTCCCGTCACACCGCGAAGAGCGTGGAGTATTTCTCCGTGGGGAGGGAGATGTATGAACGCCTGCTTTGCGACTTAAAAGAGGCAAAGCACCACATCTTTCTCGAATATTACATCATTGCGCGCGGGAAGTTTTGGGGGGACATCTCGGAGCTTCTCGCCGAACGCGCCGCCTCGGGCGTGGACGTGCGCGTCATTTATGACGCATTCGGATGCGGCTGCACGCTTCCCGACGGGTACGAAAGGGAGCTCTCGTCAAAGGGCATCCGCGCGGCCGTCTACAAGCCCCTCCGCGTGGGGAAGGGATTCTCCCGCCGCGACCACAGAAAACTTGCCGTCATCGACTGCGTCGCCTATCTCGGCGGCGTCAACCTCTCCGACGAATACATCGGCGAGACCGTCCGCTTGGGGCATTGGAAAGATACCGCCATCCGCATCGAGGGCGGCGTTGAGGCGTTTTCGGAGCAGTTTCTTCGGACATGGTATGCGCTTCGGCCGTCTGACGGCTTTCCCAAGGTGCCCGCGAGCGAGGGAGGCGACCTCCCCTTTTATCCCCTCTTCGACGGGGATGCCGCGCGGGACTTCCCCCACGTGCTCCTCTTGCTCATTGCGCGCGCCGAGGAGCGGCTATACCTCTTCACGCCCTATCTCTCCCTCCCCGATGCCCTCATGGAGGCCCTCGCCGCGGCGGCGGAGGCGGGCACGGACGTGAGGATCATGATCCCGCACATTCCCGACAAGAAGTCTGTTTTCTTTCTCACGCGCGCCTATGCACGGCTGCTCGCCGGCAGGGGCATCGCCGTGCGCGAGTATACGCCCGGGTTCCTGCACGCCAAGAGCGCGGTCGCCGACGGCAAAATTGCCGCCGTTTCCAGCTACAATCTCGACTTCCGGAGTTTCTATGTGCAGGCCGAATGCGGTGCGCTCGTGGAGGATGAGCGGCTCGCCGCAGAGATCGAGCGCGACTTTCTGTCCGCATGGGAACAGGGCGCGCCCGTCAAAAAGACCAATGCTTTCCTCCGCCTTTTGGGGCGCATCGCCATGCTCTTTGCGCCGCTCACTTGAATGCCTATGATCAAACTCATCGCAACCGACCTCGACGGCACGCTCCTCAACGACGAGAAGCAGCTGCCCGAAGAAATTTTCGACCTCATCCGCGCGTTCGACGAAAGGGGCGTCCTCTTTGCCCCCGCGAGCGGGCGGCAATACGCAAACCTGCGCGATCTCTTTGCCCCCGTCGAGGACAAATTGCTGTTTATCTGTGAAAACGGCGCGCTCGTGAAATACCGCGGCCAGACGCTGCACATGAACCCCATCCGGGACAGCTATCTCAAAGCCGCGCTGGATGAAGTGAGAGCGCTTCCCCACCTCTTCCCCATGCTGTGCGGGGAGCAGACCGCCTACATCGAGAGCGACAACGAGCCCTTTTGCCGCTACTCGATGGCCGCCTACACCAGCTGCAAGCGCGTGCCCTCGCTCGACGCGGTCATCGGAAAGGAGAACATCTGCAAGATCGCCGTGTACGACGAGACGCGTTCGGCGGAGCGGTGCATCAAGACGTTGCAGACCCGTCTCCCCCACCTGCGGACCATCCAATCGGGGCTGGATTGGTGCGACGTCACCGCATCCGAGGTCAGCAAGGGCGTGGCCATCCGCGTCATAAGGAGCATCTTCGGGCTCGCGCGGGAGGAGTGCCTCGGCTTCGGCGACCACATGAACGACTACGAAATGCTCTTGGAGTGCGGCACGGCCTACGTTCCCGAAAACGCTTTCCCCCCTCTCAAAAAGTTGATCGGGGGCATCATCCCCTCCAACGAAGAGGGCGGCGTGATCATCAAACTAAAAGAACTCTTGGACATGGGAGGAAAGGAATGAAATACGTCATCGCATCGGACATCCACGGCTCGGCCTATTATTGCAGGCTCCTCAAACAGCGCTATCTCGAAGAACACGCCCAAAAGCTCATCCTCTTGGGCGACCTCCTGTATCACGGCGCCCGCAACGCCCTGCCCAAGGAGTATTCCACGCTGGACTGCGCGGCCATCCTCAATTCCATCAAGGAGGAGCTGCTCTGCGTCAAGGGCAACTGCGACAGCGAGGTGGATACGCTGGTTTTGGAATTCCCCATCGACGCGAACTACTGTCTCCTGCCGTGGGGCGGGCGCACCCTCGTCTTGACGCACGGCCACCACATGCCCGCCATGCTGAAAAAGGGGGATGTGCTCATCAACGGCCATTTCCACGTGCCCGCTTTCGAGGAGCGCGAAAATTATACTTACATCAACTGCGGCTCGGTCTCCATCCCCAAGGAAAACTCCCCGCACTCCTACCTCGTGTTCGAGGACGGCGCCCTCCTCTGGAAGGACGTGGAGACGGGAAACATCTTCCGCGGAGAAGTGCTCTGAGCGCAAAGGGCACAGGCATGTCCGAGGTCGGGTAAAATTTTTGGAAAATTTACGCAAACACTTGACAAAATTTCGGGGAGCGAATACAATAGAGATAAATTCAGTCAAAGGAGATTTGTTATGGATAAGTGGTTTCATTCTCAGAGCAAACTGATCCAAGCGATCCTGCTCCTCATCCCCGGCGTCAACTGGATCGTCGAGATCCTCGTCAGATGGTCGGCCGTTCTCAGAAAGGGCGGGATCCTCAGCATCGTTGTTGCCATCATCGTGACCATTCCCTCCGGTATCATCATCGGCTGGCTCGACGCGATCTGGACGCTGCTGTTCAACAAGCTCTTGTTCGAATAAGAAAACCTAAAAAGCCGTCTCACCCGAGACGGTTTTTTGTTTTATGAAAGCTGTGAAAACAGAAGCCTCCAACGGACAGCATGAACAGCCAAGGGGGGGAAATGAGCTCCTTGGGGTGAAGTAGCCGACTGTCATTTCGCCCGCCCGAGGCTTCTATTGTGGACCAAGGGCGTCACGAGCGCCAACGGCGCGAAGTAGCCGACGGGGTCTGACTTTCATCGAACTGCTCATCTGCGAGAAATCTTATTACGACCAAGCAAAGGCAGAACCAATCATAAGGTAAAGATTTCTCGACTTCGCTCGAAATGACATAAAGAACGCCTCCGTCGCCACCCCACCCCCATGGAGGGGGCAACGTAACGCACAAATGAGTTTCCAACTACTTGCCTTAGCCCGAATTTATTTCGGGCGTGGGCGACCCAATTTGCCGAGCCCTGTCGGCTTGTTGTCCGTTGAAGCGATTGAGAGACCAAAGTCGTTAAGACGTCAAAGCCCATTTCCGTCACGGAAATTTGTTTTCTGAACCATGGGGGAGCGCTTTAATAAGGGGATACACACGCGCTTAGTCCACAATAGAAACCTCGCGCGAACGGTATGACAACGTTAAACAGAAAACAAATTTCGTGAACCTCCGTCGCCACCCCCCTACACCCCCTCCCCATGGAGGGGGCAGCGAAAACAGAAAACAAATTTCGTGAACATGCCTAAAATTTCAAAAAAAATTTTTTGTTAAGATTTTTCGCAAAGCTATTGACATTTCCGTCGTAAATGTGTAGAATAATAGCAAAGTTTCTAAAAGGAGATAACTATTATGAACTTTGACACTTGGTTCCATAAGCAAAGCAAGATCATTCAAATCGTTTTGCTCATCCTTCCGCTCATCGGCTGGATCATGGACCTTCTTGTAAGATGGTCTGCCTTCCTCAAAAAGAACACGACGGTCAACCTCATCATGGCGCTCGTCATCACGTTGTTCGGCGAGTTCTGGGTCCTGACCATCCTCGACGCTGTCTGGATCGCACTCAACAACAAGCTCTTCCTCGAAGAGTAACAAAGAACGAAAAATACCGCTTCCCAATCGGGAGGCGGTGTTTTTTATGCTCTTCGGTTTCTTGGCTCGGCTCTCCTTTCTTTGTTTCCCCCATGCCATTTCGCGCCCTGCTTCTATCTTGTGTGATGAAAACCTTGACCGCATCGGAGGCACCCATGTCCGCGATACGGCCTCTGTTTTTAAAACAAAAGGCGATTATAGGTCGAACGCGATGGCGGAGATATCGTCGGAGAACGTGCCGCAAAATTCTTTGAGGGAGGCTTTGAGGCGCTCGATGAAGCGCTCGGCATTCTCCGCCCGCGCCAAAATTTCTTCCACGCGCTCCACGCCGAACTGCTCCCCCGCGGGGTTGCGGCTCTCCGTCACCCCGTCCGTGATGAGCACGAGAATGTCTCCGCGCTCGTATGCGATCTCCGCGTCCTCATAGCGAAAGTCGGGGATCCAATTGGAGACGGGAGGCGTGCTCCCCTCGATCTCGGAGATGCCGCCGCCGCTCTTCAAGAGCATGGGCGCGTTGTGCCCCGCAAAGCAATACACGAGCATGCGCCTGTCCGCGTCGATGCGCACGGCCGCCGCCGTGATGTAAGACCGTTCGTCCAAATTCAGTTCCAAAAATTTCTCGGACAGTTTTTTTACGGCCCGCGCGGGGGAACGCTCCCCTCTGTCCCACGCCGCTTTCACGAAAGCAGAGAGCATCCCGGCCGCCACACCCTTGCCGGACACGTCGGCGAGCACTCCCATCGTGTTGCCCCCCGCCTCGTACACGTCGGGCAGATCCCCGCCGATCTCGCGGCAGGGAATGTAGGTGAGGGAATAGGGCGTGCCCCCTCGCCCGCGCGCGGGAGGAAGCAGCCGCTGCTGGATGCTCTGCGCCGAGACCATCTCCCGGGCGATCTCCGTCTCATAGGCGTTGTCGACGACCCCGAGGTAGTAATTTTCGAGGGGCTGCACTTTCATGCGGAGCGCGATCCCCTCCCCGCCGCTGCCGAGAATGATCTTGCGGAAAGCCGTTTTCCCCGTCGCAATGGTCTCCAAAAAGAGGTTGCGGAGGGGACAGTAGGCACAGCGCACGCCTTCGCCGCAATTGCCCTCCGTCTCACCGCACCCCGTTACGTCGCGCAACGTGCCCGTGAGCTTGCCCGTGCGGAAATATTCCCCGAACGCACGGTTCATATAGCGCACTCTGAAATTTTTGTCGACGACGATCGCCGCCGTCGGAATATTGTCGAGAACTTCCCGATAGAGATTGGCCATTGTCAGCCCCGATACATGTTGAGTTTGCCGTGCACGACGCAAGCATCGAGCACCTTGGAACGGACGAGCTCGCCGTCCAGCTGGATATACTCCCCCTCCTGCTCGATGCACGCCGCATCACAGAGGATGTGCCGCGCAATGGGCTCGGTCAAGATCTTGCCGCGCATCAATTTCATGAGCAGCAGCGGGATCTTGCTCCGCTTGGGGCAGCCGATGACGACGAGATCGAGCTTGCCGTCCCCCATCTCTGCGGGCATACAGATGGGGATGCCCCCGCCGAAGTATCTGCCGTTGCATACCGCGGCGATAAAGGCGACCTCTTCGAACGTGTTGCCGTCCGCCGTCACGCGGACTTTCTGCCCCGCATACTTTCTGAGCGAGACCAGCAGGCTTCTGAAATATTTGCCCTTGGCGCTCCCGTGCATGTGGTAGCACCGCTCCAAGATATCCACGTCGATGCCGAGGCCAGCGATGTTCATGCTGCGCATGCCCTCCCCGCATTGGAGGTAATCGGTGGGCTTGGGCTCGGAGTGCAGAATGAGGTCGAGCGCCTTGACGCCCGCGGGGATGTTCGCGGCCTTGGCGAAGTCGTTGCCCGTCCCGAGCGGAACGAGCCCGAGCGTGACATTCTCCATGACGGCAATGCCCGAAAGCACGTCGTTGAGGGTGCCGTCCCCGCCCACGGCCACGATGGTGGAGGGCGAGCGGGACAGCTCGCCCGCGATGCGGCGCGTCTCTTCCTTGCTCCCCCCCGCACAGATCTCGTATTCCGCGCCCTCGTCCCGGAGTTTTTTCTCGATGGCTTTCAGGTGCTTTTGCGTCTTGCGCGAGTTGGGATTGATGATGAGATGAAGCATTTTTCTCCGCCGTAAAAATAATGTTGCATTTCTATTATACATTATTTCTCGGGGAATTGCAATTTTTTTCGGGATTTGGTATACTGTTTTCGGAAAAAACATCAAAGGATTTGCGCGATGCAGGAAAAGATCCCCGAAAACTTAAAAAAACTTGCCGCGACCTGCCCCCTGCCCCTCTATCTCGTGGGGGGAAGCGTGCGCGACTTTCTCGCGGGCTATCCCATCACCGACAAGACGGATTGGGATATCTGCTCCCCCATGGCCGAGGAGGTGCTCACGGCCGCCGCCGAACGGTGCGGCATCCATGTCTGCGCCGTCTACAAACACACGGGCACCGTGAAGCTCGACGACGGCATCCACGGCTATGAATTCACGCGGTTCCGCTCCGACCGCTATGTCCGCGGGGTGCACACCCCCTCCGAGATCCAATTTACGGACGACATCTCCCTCGACGCCCTGCGCCGCGATTTCCGCGCCAATGCCGTCTATTACGACATCGCCGCGGGCACCTTTTGCGACCCGCTCGGCGGCATTCCCGATATCCATGCCCGCATCCTGCGCACAGTGCGCGATGCAAAGCGCGTCTTTGGGGAGGACGGGCTGAGGCTGCTCAGGCTGGCGCGGCAGACGGCGGAGCTGGGCTTCACCCCCGATGAAGCATGCCTGAACGGGGCACGGGAGAATGCCGCGTTCATCTGGGACATCTCCTCCGAACGCATCTATGCCGAACTGCGGCTTTTGCTCACCTCCGACGCCAAGCACGGGGACGCGCTCGCCCCCTACCGCGGACTGTGCGTTTTGCGCGACACGACGGTGTTGGCCCATACCATGCCCGAGCTTGCCCTTGGAGAAAACATGTCTCAGCGCAATGATTTCCACGATTTCGACGTGCTCGAACACAGCTTCCGCTGCGTGCGCTATGCCCCGCCGAGCATCCGCTGGGCGGCCCTTTTGCACGACGTCGGCAAGCCTTTCTGCATGCAGCGCGACGGCAATTTCTACGCCCATGCCGAGGAGGGAGCGCGCATCGCGGGGAACATTCTGCACCGCCTCAGAGCGCCCCGCCTGCTCACGAAAGAGACCGTCTTTCTCGTCAAAATGCACATGCGCGACTTTGACTGCAAGATGCGCGAGAACAAGGTGCGGCGGGAAATCCGGGATGCCGGGCACATGTTGGAAGCGCTGCTCGCCCTCAAACAGGCAGATTTTTCGGCCTGCAAGGGGGATGTTTCGCAAGCGCCCGCCGTTGCAAAGTGGCGGCAGATCGAGCAAAAAATGCGGAAAGAGGGGGTGCCTTTCTCGCTCAAAGACCTTAAAATCGGGGGCTGTGAAGTGCAGGCGCTCGGCGTGCCCCCCGTGCAGACGGCGCAAATTTTGACGCAATTGCTCGACGACTGCCTGTTCGACGGCACGCGCAACACCCCCGATTGGCTCGCCGCCCGCACCCGCGCACTCATTGCCAAATAAGTGCGCATTGCCGAATAAGCGGAGAACGGCGGAGGCTCGACCGCACTTGGTCGCCGTTTTCCCCCCCCCACCACCGCCCTCCGGGCAGAGCCTCCCCCCCAAAGGGGTAGGCCTTGGGCTTGGGTGACCGCCGGGGCGTTCTTATTGTCATTTCGAGCGGAGGCGAAGCCGAAGTCGAGAAATCTCTACCTTATTTTTGCTCTGCCTCTACTTGATCGTAGTAAGATTTCTCGCAGATGAGCAGTTCGTTGAAAGTCAGACCCCGTCGGCTCGAAATGACAAATCAAACCCCGTCGGCTACTTCGCGCCGTTGGCACTCGTGTCGCCCTTAGACAACAATAGAAGCCTCGGGCGGGAGGTATGACAGCGGAGAGCCCAAGCCCTACCCCTTTGGGGGGAGGGAGGGTGTCGCGAGGAACGAGCGACGGATGGGGGGGACGGACTTTTTTCAGGCTTGTTCGTCACCCCACCCCCTTGGGGAGTCCCCCTCCCATGGAGGGGGCAACAGAAAACAAATTTCGTGAATCATTCCAATCCCATGAAGAAACAAAAACCACGCTTTTTGTTTCTTCCCCCAATTTGTCAGCTTGCGACTTCTTGTCCGATGAAACCACCAATCGGGACCAAGTTCTTCAAACGCAATCGAAAAATCGTCTCGTAAATTTCTATGCCCTTAGTTTTAAAGGGCTTCTATATGATAGAAATTTACGAAATGTTTCCATTTCCCATGCGTGCAGCCGAATTCACTTCGGCGGAACGCACCCAATTTGCCGAGCCCTGTCGGCTTGTTGTCGGATGAAACGAATGAGAGACAGAACCCGTTAAGGCGCCAACGCATGTTTCCGTCACGGAAATTTGTTTTCTGAACCATGGGAAAGCGCTTTATCAAGGGGATACACTCGGGCCCGTTGTGGGCCCTCGGTATGACAGTCGAAAAGAAAACAAATTTCGTGAATCATTCCAATCCCATGCGTGCAGCCGAATTCACTTCGGCGGAACGCACCCAATTTGTCAGCTTGCGACTTCTTGTCCGATGAAACCACCAATCGGGACCAAGTTCTTCAAACGCAATCGAAAAATCGTCTCGTAAATTTCTATGCCCTTAGTTTTAAAGGGCTTCTATATGATAGAAATTTACGAAATCCTAAAAGGAGTTTTTTATGGAAATACTTATTGTTGTTGCGGCGATCTGTTCGGCGGTCTCGCTATTCTTGACCGCATTTCTCGCCCTCAAACTCAGACATGGTATGGGGAAAATCGATGAAAAGACGTTGGCGTCCATCGAGGAAAAGGCCGACGGCGCACTCAAAGCCGCCGACTATGCCGCCCGCTCCATGGAGGGGCTCTCCCGCTCCACCGAGGCCCGCCTCGCCTTTATGCAAAAGACCCTCTCCGATGATATTAAATATATTGTGGACTCCAACGCGCAAAACCTCGAACGCATCCGCCGCACCGTGGACGACAAGCTCTCCTCCTCCATCGATGGCAAGCTCTCCGAGAGCTATGCCCGCATCTCCGAGCGGCTCGAAAAGATGTATTTGAGCGTGGGCGAGATGAAGAGCCTCTCCCAAAACGTTGCCGACATCAAGCGCGTCTTTTCCAACGTGAAGTTGCGCGGCACCTGGGGGGAGGCCCAGCTCGACGCCCTCCTCTCGCAGATGCTCACGCCCGATCAATACATGCGCAACGCCCGTCTGGATCCCCTCGGCTCCACGCTTGCGGACTTTGCCGTATGCCTCCCCGACAAGAACGGCGCCACCCTCTATCTGCCCATCGACAGCAAGTTCCCCGTGGAGGAATTCGAGCGCCTCGTGAATGCCTCGGAGCGGGGGGACAGGGCCGCCGCCGCGGAGGCGCAAAAGAACCTCGAACGCGCCGTGAAAGTGCAGGCCGATTCCATCGCCAAAAAGTATATCCTCCCTCCCGTCACCACCGATTTTGCCGTGATGTATCTCCCCTCCGAGGGGCTGTTTGCCGAGGTCTCCCGCATCGAGGGGCTCTCCGACTACCTGCACAAGCGCCGCATCCTCGTGTGCGGGCCCGCCAACCTGGGCGCGCTGCTCTCCACATTGCAGACGGGATTCCGCACCGCCGCCATCGAGCGCCGCTCGGGAGAACTGAGGAGCATGCTCGAAGAGTTCCGCCACGACTTTAAAAATTTTGCGGAATTGCTCGAAAAGACGCGCAAAAAATTGCAGGAAGCACAGGACGCCGTGGACAGCGCGGGCAAGAAAACAGGCCTCATCGGCCGCCGCCTCGACTCGTTCGGCGGAAAGGGAATACTTCCCTCGCAAGATGATGACACGTAATTCCCAAAAATGCTTGCATTTTGCGCGCGTCTGTATTATAATAGATTCAAATCGGAAAAAATAACGGTGAGGTAAGGCTATGTCCAAAAAAACTTACGATCCCAACCAAATGACAGATGAGTGGGGCGACCCCGTCGGAGCGTCCTCCGCGGGCCCGCAATACTCGGCTGTGGACGAATGGGGCGACCCCGTCAAGAAAGTCCCCGTCCCCAACGATCCCAAACACCCCGTCGTGGATGAATGGGGCGACCCCGTTCGCTATGTCCGCGTCAACGACGACCCCGAGAAGCAGCTCTCCGAAAAGGAAAAGATCGCGCTCGAAAAGGAACTCGTCAAGCAGGGCGTCATTTTCCCGCGCTCGCACTATCTCCCGCGCGGGCGGTTCCGCGGCGTTCTCGCCGTGTGCCTCGCTTTCCTCTTCGGGCTCTTCATCTGCCTCGGCGCACTCGTCGGCGGCGTTGCATGGGCGGGCACTCAGGCCAAGCTCAGCCAGCTCCTCGGCGCCAACACCGAGAAATGGATCTCGCCCGAATACGCGGACATGTCCGTTCTCGACTTCGTCAGCACCGTCATCAAAGACATGAGCGGCGGCATCAATAACCTCAATGACATCGCAAAGTACACGCCCGCGGTGGACAGCATCATCGATCTCATCGGGGAGAACACCGCCTCGCTCGGCATCGAGCTCACCGACGACCTCAGAACCCAACTCAAAGAGACCCCATTTAGCGGGCTGGGCGCTTTCTTCATGGACGACGTCTTAAAGACGGTCGAACTGGGCAAGGTGATGCAGGTCACCCCCAATTCCGACGCCATGATGGTTGGCCTCTGCTACGGCGAAGAGGACCTCGACTACACCGTCGGCCCCGACAATAGCTTTGTGCAGACAGAGAACGGACGTGCCCCCACCACCATCGGCATGCTCATGGATTCCCCCACCGATCTCCTCTCCACCATGCGCCTCGGCACCCTCATGGGGCTGAGCAGGAACGTTACGGAGACAAGCCTCAAAGACAACGCCATGATGTATGCCCTCTGCTACGGCAAGCGCGGCGTCGACTATGACGTGGAGAACGGCAAGATCAAGGTGGTCTCCGACCAAACTGCCTCCAAGGCCGCCCTCGCGGACAAACAGGAGGCCGAGGGCTCCGGGAGCGAGACCTATGTGCACACCTTCCCCACCACCCTCGACGCCCTCATGAATCACTCCAATGCCGTCATCAACAGCCTCGAACTGGGCACCATGCTCGGCATCGACACCGATGTCACGGAGGATAAGATCAACAGCAACGGCGTCATGTATTCGCTCGCATACGGCTCCCGCGGCACCGATTGGCAGCTCCAAAACGGCCAAATCGTCATGCTCGACGGCCACGGAGCGGATTACCCCACCAAGATGGGGAGCTTCACCGAGAATTCGAGCACCCTCATCGAGGGCATGGAAGTGGAGACGCTCATGAGCATCGAGCTCTCCTCGGATAAGCTCATGCACTACCTCGCTTACGGCCCCGAGATGGCAAAGGGCGAGGCCCCCTACACGCAAGACCCCGCCACCAACCAATATCACGATGCCGAGGGGCAGCTCGTCACCCAATACGGCTACCTGCTCGAAACCAAGGAGGACGGCACCGTCGGTTACCCCACCGAGACCGTCAAAGTCAAGAACGAGCAGGGGCAGGAAGTGGACGAACTGCAATATGTGGGCGGCGGCAGATTTGTCTATGAATACGAGATCAAGAACGGCGAACAGACCATAACGGGCATCACCATGCTCCCCGACCCGAACGATCCCGCGGGCAAACCCTATTCCAAGAAGAAGATCTCCGACCTCACGGACAAGGATGCAAACTTGGTCGAGGGCATGAAGATCGGCGACACCATGGACATCGATTCCAACTCCTCCGCCATCATGCGGGCCATGAAAGATTGGACCATCGGCGACCTCTCCGACCAAAACAAGATCGAATCGCTCAAACTCTCCGATGTGCTCGGCGAGGAATCCGATTCGCGCATCATGCAGGCCCTCGCCGGCAAGACGCTCGCCCAAATGAAACAGCAAGACACCATCGACAGCCTCAAACTCTCCGACGTGCTCGAAATCAACGACGGCACGGAGGATGACAGCCAAGGAGGCACCAAGCAGCCGAGCTCGGGCATCTTACAGGCCATGAGGAATTGGACGCTCGACGACCTCGGCGACCAAGCCCGCATCGACCGCCTCAAAATCGGCAACGTCGTGGAGATCGGCGAAGAATCTTCGGGCATCATGCAGGCCATGAAAGATTGGAGCATCAGCGAGCTCACCGACCAAGACAAGATCAACTCCCTCACCCTCGGCGACGTCATGACGATCGATGCCTCCAAGGGCGGCATCCTCGTCTCCCTCTCCGATTGCCCCATCGGCTCCTTGCAGGACCGCGTCGACACCCTCACCCTCACCCAGATCCTCGGCGAAGATGACATCATGGAAAACAAGATCCTCAAACACCTTGCAGACAGCACCGTCGACACGCTCGCCAACGATATGGAGACCCTCCCCATCGGGAAAGTGTTCGCGGACGAGATGTTCTCCTTCATGGAGATCAAGGACAACAAGGGTTATCAGAAGTTCTATGAGGATTACTTCAAAAACCATGCAGAGGGCCAATATAACCTGAAACCGAAAAATCCCGAAAATCCCTCCGAATTGTCCGAGACGCCTTATAAGGCCTCCGAAAACCCCTACCTGCCGCACCCGTTTACAATCACAGTGAAAGAGTTGCAACCGAGTGGAGAGAGGAAGGACGTCACCCGCGCCATCAAGGCCTCCGATGTCACGACGTACTATGTCTTAACGAGTTCCAAGACGGAAGTCGAGGCCAAGTATTATCTCAACAAGGATGGCTCAGACAGCCCCGTGGACCAAACGGTCAAGACGGATGCCGCCATCGTCAAGGCCAACCGTGAAAACGACCCTAAAAAACCTTGGCAGACCCCCTACTACTTCGAGGAAGAGATCGTGCTCACGCCCGTGTATATCTATCGGGAAGTCAAATACGACAACAGCGATCCCTCCACATGGACGAAGGTCACCGTCAGCGAGGCGGACGGCAAGCTCACCTGCACCGTGGATGGGCAGACGTATGAACTCAAACAGGACAAATACAGCCTCTACTATGAGCACGAGGTGACCGTCTCCGAAGAGGGCGAGGAGCCCAAGACGGAGATGCAGCGCGTCGACCTCGAACGCGTCATCGACTTCTATTTCAAGGATATGAACGCAAACGGCGAATATGACGTTAGCGTGGATACCAAATACGATTTTGCACAAACAGTCATCGAAGGTGTCACCGAGATAGACAGAAGCCACCTCGCCGCAAAGGGCAAGACGTATGAACTTCGCCACAAGAAAGCCGTGAAAGATGCAGAGGGCAAGGTGACGGCGGACGCCTATGACTATGTCATCGAGCGCACCCATGTCTATGAAGTTTACACGGACAAAGACGGAAAGGTCTATCCCGATCAAAAGGCCAACCCCATCGAGGAACACTACCGCTATGTGGAAGAGGGAGAAGCTCCCGTCGAGCTCGACCGCTACCTTGAAGGCGTGTGGTATCTGCTGCTTGCAAAGGAGAGCGAACCCACCGAACCCGAGACCGCGGGCCTCATCACCTATGATGCCTCCAAGCCCATTCTGGAAGTGGACGGCCTCATCACGGGCATCAACACCACTATGACGGAAACCACCCTCTGGGAGCTCTATTTCCACGGCATGCTCGATGAGAATCCTTTTTATAGCTTTAAAGAACTTAAATGGCTCAACGAAGGGCAGGTCACTTTCACGGGGGCGGACAACAAAGACAACACCGCTTCCAACCTCAACGACGTCAAGATCAGCGAAGTCGTGGCGCTCGTCAAGGGCCTCATCAAACAAGTAGACACCGCGCTTGGCAACCTGCCGGGGGCAAGCGGTAGCGGCGCTGAAAAAGGTTAATTTCCCAAAAATTCCCCATGTAGCAGCGCAAAAGCCGTTGACTTGCGGAGCAAAAACAGGTATAATACTAAGGAAAAGTCGAAAACCTTGCGCAACACGCGTTGTTGCGCCGAATAAGACCGGGAGGTAAAAATAGTATGCAGAAGTATGAAATGCTCATTCTGCTCAGAAGCGACATGGAGGAGGACGCACGCGAGGCCGAACTTAAAAAGTATGCCGATATCGTCACCTCTATGGGCGGCAATGTGGAAGCACTCGACAAATGGGGCACCAAAAAGACGGCGTACACCATCGACTATAAGTCGGATGCTTTCTACACGCTCATGACCTTCAAAGCACCGGGCAAGACCATCGCCGAGCTCGACCGCGTTGCGGGCATTTCGAGCGCTGTTCTTCGCCGCATGATCACGAAAGTCGAGGAATAAGAAATGAATAAGGTGTTTTTGATCGGCAACCTCACGCGCGACCCCGAGATCTCTCAGACAAACGGCGGCGTGAGCGTCTGCCACTTTGCAATCGCGGTCAACCGCGCCTACACGTCGCAAGACGGCGAACGCCAAACGGATTTCTTCAACGTCACCGCATGGCGCGGCCTTGCAGACACCATTGCACGCTGCGTGAAGAAAGGCTCCAAAGTGGCCGTCTCGGGCAGCATCCAGATGCGCAACTACGAAGATAATCAAGGCCAACGCCGCACCGCGGTAGACATTATCGCACAAGATGTGGAGTTCCTCTCCCCTCGCAACCAGGAGAACGGCGGCGGAGATTTTTACGACGCTCCCCCCGCTTCACAGGGCCACGCCACCAAAAAGCGCGCCCAGCTCGAATCCTTCGACGACGACGGAGATATTCCATTCTAACACCGTGTCCTCGGACATGGTACCCCCAAAAAGCATTATAAGGAGACATCGTTATGGAAGAAAACGAAGTTATGACTGCTCCCGAAGAGATGGCAGCTCCGGCCGAGACCGCCGCTCCCCGCGAAAAAGCGGAGAAAGGCGAAAAGGGCGACCGCCCCGCCAAAAAGGGCTTTAAGAAGCAGAACTTTAAAAAGGTCTGCCTCTTCTGCCAGGAGAAGTCTGAGATCGATTACAAAGATACGGCGAAATTGAAAAAGTTCATCGCGGAGGGCGGCAAGATTTTGCCCCGCCGCATGACCGGGACCTGCGCAAAGCATCAGAGAGAGCTCTCCATCGCCATCAAGCGCGCCCGCATCGCCGCTCTTCTGCCTTTCAGAGCAGACTAAAAAGGGAAAGCTGCGCCCAAAGGCTTTGCACCACAGCCGGGCTATCGGGCTAAGCGCAAAGAGCTATTGTAAAGATACAACCCCTATTTCCATGAAAGATACCAAGTAAATCTTCCTGTCGGGGCATAGATATCTTTCCAGCAGAAATCAATCATAAAAAGGATCCTACCATACCGTAAGGTCCTTTTTTTTCTACCCTTTTTATAGCATATATACAATCGGTTTATCTTGCCCTTCCTCAGCCCCCTCCATGGGCTAGGCCTTGCTGTCATTTCGCCCGCCCGAGGCTTCTATTGTGGTCTAAGGGCGACACGAGGAGCGCAAGCGACGAAGTAGCCGACGGGGCTTGATATGTCATTTCGAGCCGAACAGGTTTGACTTTCAACGAACTGCCCATCTGCGAGAAATCTTACTACGACCAAGCATAGGTAGAACGACTCATAAGGTAGAGATTTCTCGACTCCGCTAACGCTCCGTTCGAAATGACAATTAGAGCATCTGCTCGTGAATCATGTCATTTCGCCCGCCCGAGGCTTGTTTGTCATTTCGCCCGCCCGAGGCTTCTATTGTAGACTAAGGGCGACACGAGCGCCAACGGCGCAAAGTAGCCGACGGGGCTTAATTTGTCATTTCGAGCCGATTTCGCATGGCTTTCAACGAACAGCTCATCTGCGAGAAATCTTACTACGACCAAGCATAGGTAGAACGACTCATAAGGTAGAGATTTCTCGACTTCGGCTTCGCCTCCGCTCGAAATGACATAATAAATTTTCCCCAAAAAAACATGTCAGATAAGCGCTCCAAACCACAAAATCTGTGCTATAATAGAATCAAGAAATAAACATTTGTTTGGAGAAAAATCATGCAAAAAAAGAGAAAAAGTTTTGTGTTTTACGAGTCGTTTTTTGAGCTGTTTTCCTTGGTGAAAAAGTCCGCCCGTTGGCCCCTCTTCGAGGCCCTCTGCATGTACGCCTTTGAGGGTGTGGAAATCGAGCTTCCGACGCAATTGCAGGCCATCATGTCCGCGATCAAGCCTCAGATAGACGCCTGCAACCGTCGCTATGAGCGCGCGAAAAAGCGGGCAAAAGACACCGCTTCGGAGGACGAAATTACACCCGTAAACGAGGGTAAAAATGACAGTCAAATTGCATGTAAAAATGCGTGCAAAAGTGATGACACAAACACCCCCCTTAATGTAAATGATAAAGAAAATGTGAATGTGAATGAGAATGAAAATGCCCCGAGTAGGCCCACCCCAAGCAGGCCTACTCGGGGAAATACTCGCGGCAAAAAATTTTCTTCGAACAGTTCCATGGCTCGCGCCCGGTTTTTGGATTCCCGCGCGGCCTTTGACCTGTTCTATGCGGAGCGGAGGAGCCGTTTCGGCGCCCATAGGGCGGACTTCGTAGAGGGGATACACTCGGGCTTCGCCCTCGGTATGACAGCACGGCCCAAGGCCTACCCCCAACGGGGGGAGGCTCCGCCTGCAAGGCGGTGGTGGGGGGGATTGCCCGTTTCCCATGCTTGGTCGCCACCCCACCCCCTACTCCCCCTCCCATGGAGGGGGCTCATGCGCCGTTGGCGCTCGTGACGCGCTTAGACCACAATAGAAGCCGCCTCGGGCGGACACTCAACGTAAAAAGGAAGCAGAGAAAACCCCTCTTGCCTCGGCTCCGTCCTCGAGGCTATGCGTCTGTCAAGCCGAGGATATAGTCGGCAGAGAGTTCAAGTTCCTTGCATAGCCGCGCAAATGTGTCGAGTTTGGGTAGCTTCTTGGTCGTCATATACTGCGTAATCATCTCGGGGGAGACGCCTACCCGCCTCGCAATCTCCACCGTCGTCAACCCGCTTGCCCGTAACTCTTCCCGCAATCTCTCTTTGATCATCTCACTCATCATCATGTCCCTCATTTTCAAAATATATAACTATTAGTTAGTTTTTGCTTGACAACTAACTGTTGGTTAGGTATAATAAAGAAAAAAAGAGGTGCACATGATGAAAACAAAGAAAATTGCTGCATGTCTGCTTGCCTGCGCATTGGCTTGTCTGCCGCTCTCGGCATGTATGAACCTTTCTCCCTCTCCGCAAAATCCGCCCGACCATCCCGATGTCCCCGATTCGCCGGATACCCCCGCCCCGCCCGTACATACACATACGTTTTCAACCGAGTGGTCGATGGATGAGACCCACCATTGGCATGCGGCGACGTGCGAACATACAACCGAGGTCTCGGCGAAATCCGAGCATACCATGTCCGATGGAGAGTGTTCGATTTGCGGGTATAAGCCCCCGCATGTGCATGTCGATGCCGCATGGGAGCACGATGAAAATTCACACTGGAAAACCTGCCCCGCATGCTCCGAGCGCTATCAAGAAGATACACATACGGTCGTGGACGATGTTTGCACCGTCTGCGGCGCGGAGTTTTCCTCCTCTCTGCTCGCCTTCGAACTCGACGAAACCACGAACACTTACACCGTGACGGGCCGAGGTGAAGAGACGGGAGCGGAGATCATTGTTCCCGCACGCCACTTGGGCAAGGCCGTGACCAAGATCGGGAACAAGGCCTTCCATGCGGATGCAAAGGCCCCCGACACGACGATTACGCGCGTTGTTTTGCCCGATACGATTGAAGAGATCGGATTCAATGCCTTCACGCACTGCACTGCGCTCGCGAACGTTGACTTTGGCGGTGTGAAAGCCATCGGAAGTTCTGCATTCTGGGATACCGCTCTCACCGTCGCCGATCTTACCCAAGTAAAAGAACTGGGAGACTATGCCTTTTATGCCTGCCCCGTGCTGGAAGATGTGCGCGGAGCTGCGCTTGAAACCATCGGAAACAGTGCATTCTATTCCTGTTCGAAATTGCAAAAAATCGCCCTCGGAACCGCCCTCAAATCGGTGGGTAAGAACACGTTTTACAAAATTGCCCAACAGATGACCGTAAATTTTGCGGGCACGCTCTCCGATTGGTTGGGGCTCAACGATGCCGTCTTTGCGGATAGCTATCTCATGTCCGATACGCGAGAACTCTATTTTGAGGGCACCAAGTGTGCGGGAAATCTTGTTTTACCACAGGGTACGACACGCGTTCCACAGGAGGCCTTCTACGGCATCAAGTCGCTTGATTCCCTCACGCTGCCCAAGGGCGTGAAGTCATACGGCACCGACTGTTTTTATAACTGCTGCCGTTCGGAGACGCTCAAAGTGACTTATGAGGGTACCATGTCCGAATATCTCGCCGACGCGGGCGCCGCCGCCTGCAGCTACAATGCGGCCGATGGAATCGAGTTGACGGTGGGCGGAGCCAAGCTCACGGGCGCGCTGGCCATCCCCGCCGGAACGACCGAGATCCCCGCACGGGCATTTTACGGGCTTTCGGACGTGACGAGTCTCTCCATCCCCTCCTCGGTGACCAAGATCGGCGAATACACTTTCTGCTGCTGCGGCATCACGGTCTGCGACTATGCGGGAAGCAACTCGGAATGGAACAAGATCGTGCCCAAGGGGATCTTCAACGGAAGCGGCGAACGCAACGGCGAGTTTTACGTGGTTACCTTCACCTGCACGGCCCCGTCCGATTCCTATCACCGCACATACCACTCCGAACGGAGTTCGCGCCGATCCCAACGCGACATGTATGATGCCTAAACCCATGAACAGGCATGCGGACTTCGTTTGAGGGGATACACTCGGGCCCGTTGCCCTACTTCGTCGCTTGCGCTCCTCGTGACGCCCTTAGTCCACAATAGAAGCCTCGGGCGGACGGTATGACAGCGGAGAGCCAAAGGCCTACCCCTTTGGGGGGGAGGCTCCGCCTGCAAGGCGGTGGTGGGGGGGATGTTCACGAAATTTGTTTTCTTACGATGTCATACCGAGGGTCCGCAAGGGGCCCGAGTGTATCCCCTTGGTAGAGCGCTATGGTATGGGACAGGAAACAAATTTCCGTGACGGAAATGGGCGTTGGCGCCTTAACAGGTTCTGTCTCTTAACTGTTTCAACGGACAACAAGCCGACAGGGCTCGGCAAATTGTGTCGCCCACGCCCGAAATAAATTCGGGCTAAGGCAAGCAATCGAAAGGCCTACCCCCAACGGGGGGAGGCTCTGCCCGGAGGGCGGTGGTGGGGGGGGATGTTCCGTTCATCAAAGTTGGTTGCCACCCCACCCCCTTAATCCGTTGCGGCGGCAGGGACCGCCGCAACCCCGTCGGCGAGGCCACGCCTCCTGTCGCGGCGCCATTCACAGCCCAC
>CANQJF010000013.1 GCA_947624225.1 uncultured Clostridia bacterium | reverse complement strand
CCGAGAACAATTCGGAGGCCATCGAATATTTTTTGGGCAGGATAGACGTTGTCGCGTGCGGCGCCGAGGTGGTTTGCGCCATGCTCGATTACCTCGTGGAGCCCTTGGAGCCGCGCATGAAGGGTGCGTTGCTCTCCCTCAACGACCGCGCTCTCACTCAGAATGTCTTTAATCGCGGGCAGCACACCAAATACATGACGGCCATTCAGCAGGGGAGCTTTTTCGATCCCCTGGCGCGCTATCACCTCTTCATTGCGTATAAAAGTTCCGACCGCGCGGAAGTGGATGCGCTCTTGCGCGAACTTGAAAAGCAGCAACTTACTTGTTTCGTCGCCTATCGCGATCTCCCGCACGGGCGCGGCGCGGGCGGCAGCAACTATTGGACCCGCCTCAAAATTGCGATGGATCACAGCAGCGGCATCGTGTTTGTCTCCACGCCCAACTCGCGCAGCATGGAGTGCGACGCCATTCGCCGCGAGGACGAAACGGTGGATGGAGGCGAGGGGGAGCTCGACTACTTCAAACAGTTTTCCCCCAAGGAGAAGGTCCGCATCGAATACCGTCCCCCGAGCGACCGCGAAACGGAGACACCGCACACCATTGCAAAATTCTTGAAGCGCTTCTTCGGGGACGTGGAATATTGCAAGTCGCCGGAGGAAGTGGCCGATTGCGCCAACCGATTCCTTCACCCCGTCATCTATGCCGATCCCAAGGGGGACGAGAGCGACTTGACGTTCGAGGGCACTACCATGTCGGAGACAAAGGCGCAAAAAACGGGCGGAACGCATCTATGGTCGACGCGGCGAAAAGAGGCGAAGCGCAGCCGGAAACTTCCGTCGGAGGTAAAGGAAGAGGAGAAGAAATTGGCTTCGATCCGCGCAACGCCGTCGACCAGCTTCACCGTTTGGTTTAATAAGGAATTGAGAGAATTCCACGGGACGGAGGCGGAGATCGTCATCCCCGGCAACGTGATCGACATCAAAGACGGCGCCTTCTTCCGCCGCCGCGGGCTTGCGAGAATACGGTTCAAGAAAAAGGTGAGCACCATCGGCGACGATGCCTTCAAGGGATGTTGCGAACTCCGCAGCGCCATCCTTCCCGACAGCGTTACCAAGATCGGGATGGGGGCGTTCGAAGATTGCCTGGGCCTCACCATCTTGAAGATCGGGCGCGGGGTCGGCTTGATGGGGCGGCGCGCCTTCAAGGGTTGTAGCGGGCTGGAAGTCATCTATGTGGATCCGAGGAATGTGACATATCACAGCACCAACAACTGTCTGATCGAAACGACGACGCACATTCTGGTCGCCGCTCCCAAGAACTGCACGATCCCCGACGACGGCAGCGTGACCAAGATCGGAGAGAGCGCGTTTGAGCGGCATAGCGAGCTCACGAGCATCGTCATCCCGGCGGGTGTGACCGAGATCGGCAAGAATGCGTTTAAGGGCTGCAACGCGTTGATGGGTATTGCCATCCCCGATGGCGTGACGTTGATCGGAGAGAGTGCATTCGAGGGCTGCAACGGGCTCATGAGTTTAAGCATTCCCGAAAGCGTGACCGCAATCGGCGTGGACGCATTCAAAGGTTGCGGCAAGATCCGTGCGGTCAAGATGCCCACGGGGCGCATTTGGTCCGTGCCGCGTTACGCTTTGGAGAAGGTGATCCTGACGGGCGGGGGAGCCATCATGGAGAGCGCGTTTGAGGGTTGCAGCCGGCTCAAATGTATCACCATCCCGGCAAGCGTGACTGCAATCGGCAATCACGCGTTCAGAGGTTGTAGCGCGCTCGAACGCATCATCTATCAGGGAACGCGTGTGCAGTGGGAGCAGATCGCCAAGAACTTGAAAACGGGAGCCGTCGTCGAATGCACCCAAGACAGGTGACCTACATAGGATCGACGAGATTAAAACCGCAAGCCAATCAACGGGATATTGAGAAAGCGGCGGGCCGAATGTTCGGCCCGCCGCTTTATGCTATCCGATAGTTTTTTCCGCTTCACGCCTCAATGGTTGGTGAACACGATGATCTTGTCGCCGCTTTCGAGTTTGACGGGGGCGGACTTATCCCCCGAGAAGAGCTTGATCGAGCCGTTCTTCTTCACATATCCGAGCGCAATCGTCGGATTTTGCTTTTCCTTGGGAATGTCGTCGCTGACGGAGGCGTTCCAAATGGCGCGGACGAGCTCGGCCTCCGTGCATTCGGCGGGGATCTCCTCGAAGAATGTGGAGACTTTCTTGGCATACACTTCTTTGCTCTGGTAGACATCCGTCTCCCCCGAGTCGTAGGTCAAGATGTCGGTGTAGAAGTCGAAGATGGCCTCCTTTTCGCTGATTTGCGTGATCATCTTGCTGATGTAGCGGTTGCTGATGACGACATTGTTGACGCTGTAACTGCTCACGATGTCGTGATGCTTGGGATCGATGATCTCCACGATGACATCGATGCGGCCCAAGTCGAAGTCGGGATGTTCGCGCTTTTTGGAGGCGATGATATCCTGCACATAGACGAGGTTGGCGAGGGCGTTCGCGTCGATGTTGTCGTTGGCGGCGGAGTCGTCGGAGAGGATGAGCACGCTCGTATCTTCCTCGTTGGAGTCCACAAACTGTTCGATGGTGGAGCAGATCAGCTCTTGGTCGTAAATGCTTGCCGCGACCGTCCGAATGACGAACGGGTAATCCCGATAATAGTTCATCCGCTCCAAGCTGTCCTTGTCGTCGATGATGATGATCCGCAAGATCTCGCCGCTACCGTCCTTATAGCCCCATTCGTCGCGGAATTTGCAAAATCCCTCCATGATGTCCCTGCACTTGCTGTTGTGGCCGAGAATGATCACGTTTTTCCGCTCGATCCAATAGTTGCGGTTGAGTTTTACGGTGAATCCGCTGTCCGGGATCTCGCTCTCGCGGGTGATGTCCCGCTGGCTGTCCGCCGCATAGAAGAAGTAATCCTTTCCCTCCGCCTGCATCGAGGTGAGGGGCGTTGCGAACTTGTGCGTTTTCAGATATTCGGTGATGTAGGCATTGTCGTCCGCCACTTTCTTCTCTTCGAGGAAGAACGTGGAGCCCTTGTTGGAGAACAGCTCCCTGTATGCGAGGTTGAGTTCGGGCATGAGGGGGAATTGCGAGAGGATCTGCCCGAGGATCTGGTTGACCCGCACGGGGACGATGTTGCACTTCCCGGCGACTTCCTTATATTTAATGATGCGGTCGACGAGCTCCCATGTCCAATCGTCGGAGATCTCGACGATGATCTTTTGGTTGTCCGCGGAGAATTCCGCATCGGTGATGTCCGAGACCTGCATGAGCGTCTTGACGGTGAGCGCGTTGCCCTTTGCGTTCTCTTCGAGCTTCTCCTTGTAGCCGTAACGGCAGAACGTGTTATTGACGTCGTTGCCGAGAATGATGACTGAACGCGCCCGTTCGAGCGAGATATCATAGAGCTGTTTTGCAGAGTAAATATCCCCCTCGCGGACGATGACGATCAAGTTATTTTTGAGGCGTTCACGGAAGTAGCGAAGTCGTGCGCCTATACCATGTCCGCGATACTGCTCTCGGAGCGCGCGATTTTCCCTGCGGATGGTATCCGAAACGCGCTCGGCGATCTCCTTGGAGATCTCCTTTTTTCCGCTGCCCGCGAGCACGACCACTTTCTGCCGTTTGCGGCAATAGAGGAGGTCGTTGATGATCTCGGAGGCACGCGTGTTCCAATTGAGGATGACGAGGTGGTCGGAGATGTGCAGTTTGCGCGCATCGGCATTGGAACTTTCGATGAAGCCGGAGATGTAGTTCGTGACATAACCGATGACGGCGCCCGTGAAAGAGACCATGCCGATGAGGATGATGACGAGGCAGATGACGGCGAGCGCGACGCCCGATTGGCCGATGTCCTGCACGACAAAGGAGATGCAACCCGCGTCGAGGATCATGGTTACGGTGTAGAACGCCGCCTCAAAGAAGCCCATGTGCTCCGTTCCGCTGAGGGCGAGGTTGCTGATCACGAGTGCCGCGATAAACAAGAATGCGATATTGAAGAGCAGAATTGCGAGCAAAACGACTCTTGCGGGATGTTTGGCAAGTTGGATGCTGAACCATTCCTTGAATTTTCTCATAAAAAACCTCTCGGGTCTCACGGTGACGTGACGACTTTTTCATTATAACATACTTTCACGATCATTTCAATGCTTTTCGAGGGATTTCTTTGGGAAATACAACACGCCCCCTCCGAGAGAGGGGACGGACTTCGTTTGAGGGGATACACTCGGGCTTCGCCCTACTTCGTCGCTTGCGCTCCTCGTGACGCCCTTAGACCATTATAGAAGCCTCGGGGGGACGAAATGACAGTGGGCGGGGGCAGGAGGTTCTAATGTCATTTCGAAGGCGCGAAGCGACGTACGAGCCGAAGGCGAAGTACCAAGGGGCAAAGCCCCGCGTGGAGAAATCTCTACCTTATGATTCGTTCTGCCTATGCTTGGTCGTAGTAAGATTTCTCGCAGATGAGCAGTTCGTTGAAAGTCAGACTTGTTCGGCTCGAAATGACAAACAGGCCTCGGGGGGACGAAATGACAGTGGGCGGGGGCAGGAGGTTCTAATGTCATTTCGAGCGAAGTCGAGAAATCTCTACCTTATGATTCGTTCTGCCTATGCTTGGTCGTAGTAAGATTTCTCGCAGATGAGCTGTTCGATGAAAGCCAAACCCCGTCGGCTCGAAATGACAGTCGGCTACTCCCCTTACAGGGGCGACAAGAACATGTGCCGCGTTACGTTGTCTGGCGGATGATCGGCTTGGATTGCAGGTAGATGATTTGCGTCTTTTGGCGGGAATGGCCGATGCGCTCCAACAGCACCGAGAGTAGCTTGCGCCCGAGGCCCGTCTTGTCCACGTTGAACGTCGTGATTTGCGGGTCGTAGGCCTTGGCCTCCGCGAGGTTGTCAAAGCCGATCACGAGGACGTCGCGGGGGACCTTTTTATGCAGCAGTTTGAGCGCCTCGATGGTATCGATGGCCAGCGTGTCGTTTGCCGCCACAAAGCAGTCGGGCAGGGAGGGCATGGCCTCGAACAATTTCGCGAGCTCGTTGGCGTTGCCGTAGGGGAAAGAATCTTTCTCGATGACCGAGCGGGAGGGATCGTAGGGCAGCCCCGCGAGGAACATGGCCTCCCGCATTGCCAAAAAGCGCTCGTAAAAGGAGGTGCAGTGCGTGTAGTCTCCCACAAACCCGAAGCTTTTGCAGTCGCGGTTGCCGATGAGCGACAGGCAAAAATTCTTGACGGGGGAAAAGCTCTCGGGTAGGACGATATCGAAGTTCCCCGTCTGAGAGACATAGATGGGAAAATCGAAGAACGCGATGGGATAGCCCAGCTCGATGAGCTTGGGGACATAGTCCGCGCGGAAGAGCTCCATGCAGATGATGCCGTCCACCTTGTTTTCGTCGAGAAAGTCCACGAGGCGGTTGAAAAAGGCCGTCTTTGTGGCGGTGAATTGCAACAGCTCGATGTTGCTATCCTCCGAGAGGGCGGCCTCGATCCCGCGCACGACGTGCACAAAAAAGCTCATCGTCATGAGCAATTTGGAGGTGATGAGCACGATCCTCCGGTGGGAGGAGGATGTCTCGCTGTCCGCAACGGCTTGGTAGCTCTTGTAGCCGAGCTCGATTGCGGCGGATAAAACCATCTCCCGCGTGTGCGGGGGAACATATTGGCCGTTCAAGGCCTTGGAAACGGTGTTGCGGGAGAGACCGAGTGAGTCTGCAATGTCCTGAATTGTGATTCTCTCTCTTTTCATGTTCGTTCGAATCGTTCCTTGTCGGGTTTTTTTGTTTTGATTATACCACAGGTTGAGAAAATGTCAATATTTTTTTGCGTTTTTGCACAAATGCAAATGAGGAAATTGTGCAAATACACAAATTTCCCGTAATTTGTTTGGCGGCTCTTGACGGAAAAAAGGGGCAAATTATAATAGGAACCACCCAAAACCAAGCGATTTTGGAAAAAACAAGGAGGGAAAAAATGCAAACGAAACTTGTAGAGACACAAGCGGAAGGCGTGAGCGAGGGCATCCCCCAAAGCGCCGACGTTGCCGTCCCCGAAGCAGTGAGCGGGGCGCCCCGCCATTCGTTTCAGGACAGCAACTTTGTGCACAACTTCAAGCGCAATTGGAGCTATCTGCTGTTCCTCATTCCCGCTGTCATCGTGACGTTTATCTTTGCTTACATCCCGATGTACGGCCTGCTCATTGCGTTTCAGGATTTCGTTCCCGGCGACTCCATCTGGACGGGCTATTGGATCGGCTTCGACAACTTCACGGAGTTCTTCGGAAACTATGTATTCTGGGAGCTGATGGGGAACACGTTCCTGCTGTGCATTCTCGGCTTTATCATCGGGTTCCCGCTGCCCATCATCGTGGCGGTGATGCTCCACACGACGCGCAACAAGAAGATCACCAAGTTCTTGCAGACGGTGTTCAACGGGCCTCACTTCATCTCGCTCGTCGTGCTCGTCGGTATGCTCTACCTCTTCTTCGGAAGATACGGTCTCGTGAACAACATCATCGAAAGCACGGGAGGGGAGCGGTTCTCTTTCTTCCTTGAAGAGGGAGCTTTCCGGCCCATGTACATCCTTTCGAGCAACTGGCAAGACTTCGGTTGGAGCTCCATCATCTACATCGCGGCGCTCTCGGGCGTGGAACAGTCCCAGCACGAGGCAGCCATGATCGACGGGGCCTCCCGCTTCCAGCGCATCCTGCACGTCGACTTGCCCGCCATCATGCCCATCATCTCGGTCATGCTCATCATGTCCATCGGCGGCCTCATGGGCGTCGGCTATGAGAAAGTGCTCCTGATGCAGACAGACGGCAACATCGGTGTGAGTGAGATCATCGCGACCTATGTGTATAAACAGGGTATTCAGAACGGCCGTGCGGGCTATGCCACGGCAGTCGGCCTGTTCAACTCGGTCATCAACCTCATTCTCCTCATCATCGCCAACACGGTCTCGAAGCGTTTCTCCGAGAACTCGCTGTTTTAAGGAGGCAAGCCATGCAAGAAGAAAACAATGTTGTAATGTCCGAGCCCATGCAGCCTGCTCTCAAACAAAAATCCAAGAAAGTCAAGGATCCCACCGGCGACAAGGTCTATTACATCATCTCCTACATCGTTTTGGCGCTCCTTGCCCTCATCGTCATCTACCCGCTCTGGTTCGTCATCATCGCCTCCTTTTCGAGTGCGGATGCCGTGCTCGCGGGCAGGGTCTACCTCTGGCCCGTTGACATCGACTTCACGGGTTACGTCAAGTGTTTCAGCCGCGCGGACATTTGGATCGGCTATGGCAACACCATTTGGTATACCCTCGTCTACACCGCGCTCAGCGTTGCGTTCACGCTTGCGGCGGCATGGGCGCTTTCGAGAAAGACGCTCCCTCTTCGCCGCCTGTGGATGGTATTCTTCACCATCACGATGTTCTTCGGCGGTGGCCTCATCCCGTTCTATAACACCGTGTGCGATCTCGGCATGAACGGCACCCCCTTGGCGATCATCCTCCCCGGAACGGTCTCGGCATGGAACCTCTTCATGGCAAAGACTTTCTTCCAGACGGGCGTGCCCGACAGCCTCGTGGAGGCCGCAGAGCTCGACGGTGCCAACAGGGCGCGGCTGTTCGTCTCCATCATCGTGCCCATCTCGGCGCCCATCATCGCAGTGCTTGCACTCTACTATGCCATCGGGCAGTGGAACAGCTACTTCAACGCCATGATCTTCCTCAGCAACCAGGAAGAACTGTGGCCCCTGCAACTCGTCTTAAAGGAGATCCTCACGGCATCCGAATCGACGACGGGCGGCAGCGGCGAGACCATTTTGGAACAGTTCCGTCTCGCCAACCAGCTCAAATATGTCTCCGTTATCGTGTCGAGCCTGCCTGTGTTCCTGCTCTATCCTTTCGTACAGAAGTACTTTGCGCAGGGCGTGCTCGTCGGCTCCCTCAAAGATTGACAAAGCCCACACAAACCTCTTGCAATAAGGGGCGGGCGGAACGGCTCCTCCCCCCAAATTGGCCGTTCTGCCCCGTCCCCCGCGAGGGGGACCTCAACCAAAAATCAAAATAAGGAGTGAAATTATGAAGAAGTTACTTATGATCGGTGCGATCGGCTGTGCGGTAGTTCTTACCCTTGCGGGTTGCGGCGGCGGCGAACAGCGCCCGAGCAATTCCCTGGAAGCGCTCAAAGCCGATTACGGATTCCAGTGGGAGGATTCCTCCAAGCCCATCCTCAACGAAAAGGGCGCACAGGAGATCGGCTTCCACATCTATTCCTCCAAGAATGCCTCTGCAAAGGATTATAACGATCTCGACATCATGCAGACGCTCTATGAGGACACCAATGTCTATGTCGAGTGGGAAAATGTCTCCGAGAGCATCTATGGCGAAAGCAAGACGCTCAAACTCGGCAACCACAAGGGCATCGACGCCATCTATCACGCCGGCCTCAGTTCCAACGAGATTTTGACCTATGGCATCAAGCGCAAGGTGCTGCTTCCCATCGATGAGTACCTCGACTACATGCCCAACTTCAAGAGGATCTTGAACGACCGCGCCGACATCGAGAAGCAGGTCACGAGCACAGACGGCCACATCTATGCGCTTCCCCGCGTGGAGGAGATGGGGCTTCTGCAAAATCCCAACCTGCTCTTCCTCAACAAGACGTGGACCAAGCAGGCCATCGACGCCAAGGCCGTTACGGGCATTGCGGAGGCCGACCTCAAAGACGGCCTGACGCTCACGGCCGAGCAGATGGAGGCCATCCTCACCTACTTCAAGAACAACAGCTCGTCGCTGACGGGCGTGGGCGACAACTTCCGCCCGCTCACCTTTGTCAACAACAATTGGCAGGGCAACCAATATGACCTCTATGGCATGTTCGGCATCAACGACAACACCGACCACATGATCGTGAAAGACGGCCAGATCGCCTACACGGTGCTCGATGAGGCCTACTTCGATGCCGTGACCTACATCAACAGCTGGGTCAAGAAAGGGCTCATCGACCAAGTCTCTTTCGAGCAGTCGCAGGATAACTTCCTCGCCAACGGCAAGGGCGCCGAGCAATACGGAGCGTTCTATTGGTGGGAGAGTGAGACGGTCGTCGACAATCCCGAAAACTACATCTGCTGTGCGCCTTTGAAAGGACCCAAGAACGTCAACGGCCACGATTACAGCAATTGCCAGACGGTGTGCGTCTCCAACAACCCCGAGATCTCCACGGGCGAACTCATCATCTTCAAGGATACGCCCAATGTGGAAGTGCTGCTCGCTTACTTCGACCGCTACTACATGCCCGAGATCTCCGCGCAGATCAACTATGGTCCCATCGGCCTCGCCTTTGAAGAGGAGCGGGATGCAAACGGCAAGCTGGTCGCAAAGAATCCCCCCGCAGATATGACCACCGATGAGCTCCGCCTCCAAAACGCGCCCCTCGGCCTGTGCTACCTCTCCGGCGAAGTGTGGAACACGACCGTCGAGATGGAACCCCGCGCAAAGCTCCGCCTCGACCGTCTCAGCAAGTATGAGGCCAACTTTGTGCCCGCGAACGTCAAGCCCGTTCCCAATTTGCAGTTCACCGAGGCCGAGCTCAACACGCTCACCCGCTATCAGACGAACATCGGCAACTACCTGCTCAACAACCTCCTCAAATTCACCCGCAACGGTGTGACGGCGGGCGACTGGGAGAGCTTCAAGACGGAACTTCTCAGCACCAGAGTGGGGCTCTCGGAGGTGCAGAAGGTCTATCAGGCGGCATACGGCAGATATGCCTCGGAAAATTGAGATAGCCCAAGGGAGATATTACCATGAAAAAGATACTTGCAATCGGCATGGCCGCGGCGCTCTCGCTCACATTGCTTGCAGGCTGTGGCGGCAACAACAATAACAATAATAACAACAACAAGGACGAGAACAACGAAGCGCCCGTGATCACGGGTGTGCCCGTGGAGGCACAGGGCATGGTCGGCGAGGAATACGATGCGCTCGCAGGCGTCACCGCGACGGATGCGGAGGACGGCGATCTGACCGATCAGATCCAAGTCTCCGCCGAGGGCCTCGTATTCGAGGGCGGCAAGACGACGCCCGCCGAGGCCAGCCCGCTCGGCTATGAGATCGCCTACACCGTCACCGACTCCGACGGCGAAACGACGACGGAATTCTGCACTTTCAAGGTGAAAGAGGGCGCCGGAGAACTCACCAATGTCTACACCGCCGACTTCTCGGACATCACCCCCAAATACGATTGGGCAGAGGGCAACGAGGGCGAGGGCAACAATCACTGGTGGAGCCTGACCGCGAACGACGGCGCAGAGGCGGCGGCGACCCTCAAAGAGGGCAAACTCGCCGTGAACGTCACCAACCGCAACAACGTCGGCGACGACAAGCTCATGCTCACGCGCGGATTCGACGACCTGCCCGTCGGCAAATACAAGTTTGCCGTTTGGGCGAGATCGAGCGACAATGTGCAGATCAACCTGATCGCAGAACTCAGCGAAAACAGCCTCAAAGAGGAATTCAGAGGCAAGGGCGACGAGACCTGGGAAAAACGGAACCTCGGCGGCGGCAAGTACAACAACCCCGAGACGAACGATATGAAGCTCGGCGCAGAGTACAAAGTATACACGCTTGACTTCGAAATCACCGAGGATATCCTGCAGGGGGACAAGGCGGAAGTGCTCTTCCGTGTCGGCCTCGGCGGGGACTACAACCCCAACGCCTTTAAGGTGGACTTCGAGAAGATCACCATCTGGAAAACGACGGGCAAGAACACGGAGGCAGACATCTTCACGCTGGATTCCGCAAAGACCGGCGGCCTCGTGGTCGACCACGCATGGGACAACGCGGCGGCGACGATGGAATACGACGCGACCGAAGAGGCAGTCAAGCTCGACATCACGAAATACAACACCGAGGGCGGCATCTGGTCTATCGTGGCGCAAGCGCCCCTCGGGAGTGTTGCCGTCGAGGCCGATAAGAAGTATGGCATCGAGGTCGAGATGAAAGCCCAAAGCGAGATCAAACCCGAGATCGTCATCGGCCGGGGCAAAGACGGCAAGGACGCCGATCCCCGTTTCGTCAAAGCCGAGACGGTCGTCGGAAACACCTACACGAAAGTCAGATACGACTTCGAGACCAAGGATGGGCTCAGCGGATTCACCACGAACACCCCGTACATCTTCTTCCAGCTCGGGAAGAATGTGAATGACAACTACCCCGCTGCGGAGACCAACGTCATCTACATCAAGGGCATCCGCTTCTTCGAGATCGACGAAAGCAACGAGACCAACCTCTTCACCCTGCATGCAGGCGGGGAGAGCGTCGTCATCACCAATCAGGGCGACGGCTCGGAGGGCACCGTCTCGGTCGGCTCCAAAGAGGGCGCAACGACGGTGGAGATCGGCACCTACAACACGTCACAGGGAAGTTGGAGCATCATTGCATCCATCCCGCTCAAAGGCCTCACCCTCGACACCGAAAAGACGTATGGCTATGAGATCGAGATCAAGGCAGACAGCGCATTCGACAATGCGGAGATGCACTGCGGCACGCAATCGAATACGGATAGCGGAGACAAGTGGTATAGCGGAGACATCGGAACCGTCGGCACCGAATATCGGACACTGCATCACACCTTCAAACTCGGCGACGCATGCAGCGAACCCGCGCTCCATCTCTTCCTCGGGAAAGATCCCAAAAATACCGCTACATCCAACACCGTCTACATCAAGAGCTTCCGCTTCTTCGTGGTAGAGGGCAACGAGGAGACCTCGAAGATCCAGGATAAGTTCATCCTCTTCGGCGATGCTTCCCCCGACAAGGCCAATCCCAAGTATCCCATCTCCGTCTACAACCAGTCCGACGACACGTTTGACGCGGCTCCCATGGGCACGGCTTACTTCGAGAACAACAAGCTCGTCTACCTCATCCATCAGGGCGGCTCGGATTGGGGGCACAACAAGCTCGCGTTCGGTTATTGGGATAACCCCATCGCGCTTCCCGCAAATGCTTACTATGTCGTCTCCTTTAAGATCAAGGCGAGCGTTGCGTTTGACTTCTCGCTCACCCTGCACGATATGGAGATGAGCTGGGACGAAGCGGACGGCGGCATTCCCATCCGTTATGCCGACTATGGCGGACACACGCTGCTTCATGCCGGCACCGAAGAGACGACGATCGAAGTCATGTCTCAGGACGCATCCCTTGTGGCGCACGACAAGTGCGAGCTCCTCATCGAGTTCGGCAAGCTCCTCGGCACGAACAAGGAAGTGAAGATCGAGATCTCCGACCTCAAAATCGGCTATCGCGAGGTCAAGGCATAACATCATAGGAAACCGGCTTACCTCCGCGGTAAATTTTATCGCGGAGGTGTAAGCTAAAAAGAGGGGAAAGGTATGAATACACTGTATGCCATCGGCGAAATGCTCATCGACTTCACGGCACAGGAGACGGGCGTGCTCGAAAGGGCCGTCACTTTCCGCAAGAACGCGGGCGGCGCTCCCGCCAACGTCGCCGTGTGCGTCGCCAAATTGGGCAAGCGCGCAAATATGATCACCAAGCTCGGCAGAGATGCGTTCGGGAATTTCCTCGTGGAGACGCTCGAACGGGAGCACGTGGGCACGGACTATGTCTTTCGCACGGAGGAGGCCAACACCGCGCTCGCCTTTGTCGCCCGCGACGAGAGGGGAGAACGCACGTTCTCTTTCTACCGCAATCCCTCCGCGGATATGCTGCTCGACGGGAGCGAAGTGGAGCGCATCCCCTTTGAACGGGGAGACATTCTGCACTTTTGCAGTGTGGACCTGTGTGACGCCCCCGTGAGAGGGGCGCACAGGGTCGCCATTGAGCGGGCGCGGGCGGCGGGTGCGCTCGTCAGCTTCGACCCCAACCTCCGCTATTCCCTGTGGAAGAGCGGGGAGGAGCTGCTCGCGACCGTGCGGGAATTCCTCCCCCTCGCCGACATCGTGAAAGTGAGCGACGAGGAGCTTGTGGACATCACGGGCATCCGTGAGGAAAAGGCGGCCGCCCTGTCCCTTTTGAAAGGCAATGTCAAGGCGGTATTCGTCACCAAGGGAAAGGACGGAGCTTGCGTCTACACCGCAGATGCGGAGGCGTGGCAGCCCACGGACGAGCGTTCGGCCGTTGTGGATACGACGGGCGCGGGCGATAGCTTTATCGGCACCGTCCTCTACCAATTGCTCGGGCGCGGCCTCGATGGCCTCACGCGCGATGAGCTCTCGGAAATGCTGTATCGGGCAAACCGTGCGGCGACGGTCGTGGTCTCGCGGGAGGGCGCCATCCCCGCGATGCCGACAAATAAAGAAGTATTTTAAGGGAGAATCACCATGAAAACGTGGAAAAAATTGTCTATGCTTGCAGTTCTGCTGGGCGGCCTCATGCTGTTTGCTGCTTGCGGTGGGGAAACAGCGCCCGTGCTCGACACCGATCCCTCCGATAAGGATTTCTCGGAATATCGCACTGCCGGCTCGCAAGAGAGCGCTTACGACTACAAATTCAACTTCCTGCCCGAGCCCGATAAGGGCGTGCAGGGCTATGTGGGCGACACCATGCCCTACTATGAGGACGGCACCTACTACATCTACTACCTCAAAGACGGCGCCGATTCCTACAACCACTCCGTCTATCTCACGACGACGCAGGATTTCGTGCACTACACGGAGAAGCAGGACCCCGTGCTCGAATCCGACCACGGCACCGCACAGGATGCCATGATCGGCACGGGCTCCGTCGTCAAGGTGGGGCAGAAGTATTACTTCTTCTACACGGGCCACAACGACAAGCGCGACACGCACGAGACCATCATGGTGGCGGAAGGCAGCAGCCCCACCGAATTCACCAAGAAAGCGGGGTGGGAGATCCAACCCGACACCTCCCTCGGGCAGCGCAACGACTTCCGCGACCCGCAGGCCTACTATGACGCCAAAGCCGACCTCATCACGCTCACCGTGACGGCCTCCCAGAGCGGCACCGCCCGCGTGCTCAAATACACGCTGAACGGCGACCTCTCCGAACCGACGTACGGCGGCATCATCTACACCAACGACGTGGCGACCGTGGGCAATGTCTACAACCTCGAATGCTCGGATACTTTCCAAATTGGCGACAAGTGGTATCTCACTTTCTCGGCGCAGGACGGCACGCTGTGGTACACGGCGGCGGACACGCAATACGACCCCTATTCCGCCACACCCAAGCCCCTCGACGGGCACCTCTTCTATGCGGCCAAGCACGCCTCCGACGGCACGAACACCTACATGATCGGCTGGTCCCGCCGTTCGGAATCGCCCTCCTCCACGACGGACGTCAAGGCATGGGCGGGCAACTTGCAGGTGCAGAAAGTCGTCTCCGACGGCAACGGCGGCATCCGTCTCGCGCCCGTCGACGCCTACACGCAGAACACCAAGGAGCGCAATCTCGTCTCGGGCTCCTCCGTGGAGGTGCAGGACGGGGAGTTCGTCGAGAGCTTCCGCTGCTTCGAGCGCTACATGGTGACGGGCAAGTTCACGTGCGGCAAGGGCGAATTCGGCTTTGCTTTCGATTACAACGGCCGCGCCGAGAAGTATAAATACGTCACCGTCTCCCGGGAGGCCATCTCGCTCTCTTTCAACCGCGGCGAAACGCCCATCACGTCTGTTTCCGCCACCCTCACGGAGGGACAGACCTATTCCTTTACATTCATTCAGGAGGGCTCCGTCGGCGTGCTCTATGTGGAGGGGCAGACAGCGCTCACCGTGCGCATCTATGGCGTGAGCGGCAAGAATGTCATGCTCTATGCCAAGGGCGGCAGCGCGCAGTTCTCCGAGCTCAAACAGTTTACTTACACCTATTAAAGTCCGAAAGGAGTAGGCATGAAACAAAATTCGACCTTGGCGGGCGGTTCTTACGGCACAAAGATTGCCGATCTGTATATCGTACATAATCTTGCCGCCGTAAACGGGACCAGCCGCCATATCTATCACGCAATGCCCCCCGTGGGTTGGATGAACGACCCGAACGGCTTCAACGAGGCATTCGGGAAGTTCCACTTGTTTTATCAATTTTACCCATTCGGCGCGGCATGGGATTCCATGCACTGGGGACATTTCACGACGCAAGATTTTGTAAAGTGGAAGTTGGAGCCCACGGCGCTTGCCCCCGACGGAAAGGAGGACAGCGGCGGCTGTTTCTCGGGCTGTTCCGTCATCAAGGACGGCAAGATGTATCTCATGTACACCTCCGTCATGCCCGACAGGCAGACGCAGTCGCTCGCCGTCTCGGAGGACGGCATCCACTTTGAAAAGCTCGGCGTGGTCATCTCGGGGAACGACCTGCCCAAGGGGTGCCTCAAATCGGAGTTCCGCGACCCCAAGATCTTCCGGCGGGGGGGATATTACTACCTGCTCGCGGGTGCCATGTCCGAGGAGAGCGAGGGCATGCTGCTCCTCTACCGCTCCTCCGACCTCATGAAGTGGAAGTTCGTGAATGTCATCCGCAGGGACAATCTCACGACGCGCGGCATCTATGAGTGCCCCGACTTCTTCGAACTGGGCGGGACGGACGTCATTCTCGCCAGCCCGCAGGGCTATCAGACGGATGATTGGCGCTATGAGAATGTGCAGTCGTCCATCTACATGCTCGGAAAGCTGGATGCGGAGCGGGGCGTGTTCGAGAAGCAATATGAGGACGAGATCGACGGCGGGTTGGACTTCTATGCCCCCCAAACGCTCAAAACGAGCGACGGGCGCATCGTCATGATCGCGTGGATGCAGATGTGGCAGAGAACTTTCCCGACGGCCAAACACGGCTGGACGGGCGCCATGATCCTCCCCCGCGAACTCACCTTGAAGAACGGCAGACTGTATCAGAGCCCCGTGCGGGAGATCGAGCGCTACCGCTGGAATGCCGTGCGCTTTGCCAACATAAAGCTGAGCGGGGAAACCGCTCTGACCAAAGTGAACGGCACCAAGATCGAGCTGCTGTTCACCTTGGAGCTCGGAGACGCGCAGAGAGTGGGCATCAAGATCTACAAGGCGGGAGAGCACGACGCGAGGATCTATTACGACCGCGCGCGCGACAGGGTCATCTTCGACCGTTCCCGCATGGGGATCGAGATCGCACACGACGCAAAAGAAAAGGACGCGTCCGTGCGCTCCGTGAAAGTGGACACGTCAAAGGGTCTGCTCGAAATGCGCATCTTCCTCGATGTTTCCAGTTGCGAGGTGTTCCTCAACGGCGGGGAACGGACCATGACGGGCAATGTCTATTCGGAGGGGGACGGCATCTCTTTCTTCGCCGAGGGCGGCAACGCAAGGCTAATCAGTCTCGAAAAGTACGACATCGTCGTTTAAAAAAGGCAAATCAAATAGTCAGGCGGGCACATGCCCGCCTATCGGTCTATACTCGAAATAGTTCAAAAACAGCTTTCGGCATTTGGGAAAAAGTTGATTTTCTTTCCAAGCATTTGACATGGCGGCACGAACGGTCTATAATAAATGCAGCAGAGGGCAATATGGATAGAGCACAGTTTATCGAGATCATGAGGGAGGGGCGCTACATCGAGGCGGGCTCCCCGACGCACCTCTACATGCACGAAATGTCGCAGAGGGCGCTAAGATATACGGCGGAGATCAACGGCAAGTATCATGCGCCGGAGGAGCTCAAAAAACTTTTCTTTGAACTCATCGGGCAGGAGTGCGACCCGACTTTCGGGCTGTTCCCGCCCTTTTCCACCGATTTCGGCCTCAATATCACGCTCGGCAAGCGCGTCTTTGTCAATTCGGGCTGCTGTTTTCAGGATCAGGGCGGCATTGAGATCGGTGACGACGTCTTGATCGGCCAGCAGGTGGTAATTGCCACCTTAAATCACGATTTGGCTCCCGCGCGGCGCGGCAATATGTTCCCCGCACCCGTCAAGATCGGGAATAAGGTCTGGATCGGCGCGCACGTCACGATTTTGCCGGGCGTGACGGTTGGAGACGGCGCGGTGGTGGGCGCGGGCGCCGTCGTCACAAAGGATGTCCCCGCAAATGCGGTGGTCGCGGGCGTTCCCGCAAAAATCATAAAAATAATAGAGGAGTAAGGACCATGGAAGAATTGAAGTTGACAACCGAGTGGGACAAAGTGTTCTCCGAGAGCGACAAAGTCATGCATGAAAAGGCGACGTTCCATAACCGCTATGGCATCACGCTGGCCTGTGATGTGTATCGGCCCAAGAATGTGAGCGGAAAGCTGCCCGCGCTTGCGGTTTGCGGGCCGTTCGGTGCGGTCAAGGAGCAGAGCTCGGGCCTGTATGCGCAAAAAATGGCCGAGCGCGGCTTTTTGGCGATTGCTTTCGACCCCTCCTTTACGGGCGAGAGCGGGGGAACGCCGCGGTATGTCGCCTCTCCGGACATCAACACGGAGGATTTTTCGGCGGCGGTCGATTATCTTTGCTGTCGGGAGGATGTGGACGCCGAAAAGATCGGCATCATCGGGATCTGCGGATGGGGCGGCATGGCGCTCAACGCCGCGGCCATGGACACGAGGATTCAGGCGACGGTCGCATCGACCATGTACGATATGACGCGCGTCAACGCAAAGGGCTACTTCGACGCGGCGGACAGCGAGGAGGCGCGCTTCGAGACAAAAAAGGCCCTGAACGAGCAGCGCACCGTCGATTACAGCAAAGGGGAATATGAGCTCGGCGGCGGGGTCGTCGATCCTCTTCCCGACGACGCACCGTTCTTCGTCAAGGACTATTATGACTATTATAAGACAAAACGGGGGTACCATGTCCGAAGTCTGAACTCCAACGGCGGCTGGAACAAGACCTCCGCGCTCTCGTTCATGAACATGCCCATCCTCGCTTATAGCAACGAGATCAGGAGCGCCGTCCTCATCATCCACGGCGAGAAAGCGCATTCGTGCTACTTTTCAAGGGACGCCTATGCCGCCATGACAAAGGGGAGCAAATACGCTGCGAACAAGCAGCTGCTCATCATCCCCAACGCCGTGCACACCGACCTCTATGACAGATTGGATGTCATCCCGTTTGAGAAGATGGAGGAGTTTTTCAGGCAAAGTTTTTGCGCCGAATGACGCGAAAGCCCGCATGCGGAATGACGCGGCATGCGAAGTGACACAGCGCACAGATCGGGATCGAAGAATGGATTGAATTTTTTACGAAAAAAACCGCGAGGGAGCCCATGGCTCCCTCGTTTTTCTATGCCCTTGTCCCATTGACGAAGTCCACGAGATTTGTTTTCTTTTCGACTGTCATACCGTTCGCGCGAACCTTGTCCCTCCGCTGTCATACCGTCCGCCCGAGGCTTCTATTGTGGTCTAAGGGCGTCACGAGGAGCGTTAGCGACGAAGTAACGCGGCGCCCTTGCCGCATGAGTGTATCCCCTTGGGAAAACGCTCCCCATGGTTCAGAAAACAAATTTCCGTGACGGAAATGGGTGTTGGCATCTTAACGACTTTGGTGTCTCAATCGTTTCATCAAACACCAAGCCGACAGGGCTCGGCAAATTGGGTGCATTCCGCCGAAGTGAATTCGGCTACACGCAAGCAATCGTAAGGCCTACCCCCAACGGGGGGAGGCTCTGCCTGCAAGGCGGTGGTGGGGGGCAAGAGCGGCGACGCCTCCGTTTGAGGGACTTCGCCCTATAAATCCACCTTTTCAAAGTTTTTCATGGAGAGGCGTGCGGCGAGCGCGGTTATCATGCAATACAAAACCAGCCCCGCGAGCAAAACGGCAAGTTTTAAGCCCACGTTTGCAAAATCGGGCGAGCAAAGCGGTGCGGCAAAGGGCAGATGCCGAATCAAAATCAAGATGCCGATGAGCATAAATTGCACCGCGGCCGCAATCAAAAACGGCACGCCGACCTTTTCGGGTCTGTGATAGTGCAGCGGGAAAAAGACGAGGTTGAAGCTGCCCAAGAGGAGCGCACCCAACCCGCAAAAGGCGAGATTAGCACTGTTGCCCGCCAAATTCACAAGCATTTCGTCGGGGAAACAAGCCTGTTTTACGGCAATGCAAATGGCCGTCAGGAGTAGAAGTGCGCATTGGAACATGCCTGCAACCAAGATCCGCGCGAGGGAGACTTCACACTTCTTGACGGGGAGCGCGCAAGTGAACGCCAAGTCCCCGTTCTCCCGCGCGGCCATACACATGAAGAAAACGGACAGCCCCGAAAAAAAGAACATCACCTCATAGGGATAGTTCGGCACAAACACGAACGCCGCGAAAGTCAAAAAGATCGCCGCCGTCGGGTGCAGACAGAGAGAAAATTCCTTTTTGATGAGTGCTTTCATACCCCCTCCTTTTGGGCATATTCGAGGTGGATCATGATCTCGTCGAGGGTGGCTTCCCGCCCATCGGAGGGTACCATTACCAAGCCCTCGAATCCGTCTTTCACCGCTTTCACGCCAATGGCCCATACCATGTCCGCATCCGACCGCGAGGAAAACCGTTTGACCCGATATCGCTTTAACAGAGCGTCGAGCGGTTCATCCGCGAGGAGCGCACCCCCCGAGAGATAGACGATGCGGTCGGCAACGCGCATGAGGTCGGACGTGATATGCGTGGAAAACAGCACGGTCACGCCCTGCCCTTTGAGCGCGAGGAGCGTATCGCAAAAATCTTCCCGCGAGAGGGGATCGAGCCCGCTCGTCGGCTCGTCCAACAGCAGCAATTTTGCGCCGTGCGAGAGGGCGAGCGCAAGCGAAAATTTGATCTTCATGCCCTCGGAGAGCTCCCGCACTTTTTTGGAGAGGATGAGCGAATATTCCTCCGCATACCGTTGAAACGCTTTCTCGTCCCAATGCGGATAAAAGCGGGAGACTGCCCTCGCGACGGCGGAAAGGGGCCGATCAGGATAGAACCGAAACCCGCCGCCCACATAGCCGATGAGTTCCTTGGCCGCGCCCTCCTCGCGGGAAAAGTCTTTCCCGAACACGCGCACCACTCCCTCGGAGGAGATGAGCCGCATGATGGATTTGAGCGTGGTGCTCTTCCCCGCGCCGTTTCGGCCGATCAGCCCCGCAATTTGCCCCTCCTCAACGGAGAAAGTGAGCGGGCCGAGCGTGAAATTCGGATAGACCTTTTTTAAATGCTCCACTTCCAGCGCGTACACGGTCAGCTCTCCTCGCCTTTGATTTGCTTGACGGCATTCCAAAAGGACTCCGCATACGAGAACGGTTGCAGCGCAATGCCTTGATTTTTGTCCGCCATGAGCAGAAGCGCGTCGCCGGCGCCCAGCGAGAACATGTCGCGCACCTCCTTGGGAATGACGATTTGCCCCTTGGGACCGATCTTCACGGTCGCAAGATACTTGCCCTCAGGAAAGTTATCCATAGTCATAATTGGCTCCTAAAAGTATTACTTTTCCTACATTATAAACTTTTCTCACCCGCTTGTCAAGACTTTTTTGAAAAAAATCCCCAAATACGATCCTAAAATCTTCGCGGGATATTTTTTGGAAAAAAGGGGAGCTGAGATTCGCTCAATTTTACGAATTAACGGGCTGAAATTGGGCTCCGCGGGGCGGTCAAAAACCACGAGCCGCCCTAAAAACAATAAAAAAGATTAGTGAATTTCAGCACTAATCCCTTTTTTTCGAAAATTTACCAAAAAAGTATACTTTTTTGGTATGCCGGTTTCGGACCCGAAAACGGCCTTTTTGAATGCAAATATTATAATATTTTCGACTTTTCTTGTCAATTATTTCGCGTCCAAAAATCTATACTTTTTCGGAATATGGACACCGCCTCCAAAGGGTTTTTTAAGAAAAAAATCTTTCAAAAAGTGCTTGGGAGCGCGGAAAAATGTGGAAGGAGGTGCGCATGAAGGGGCGAGTAAAGCACGCATTTGCGGTGACAACGTTCTTTTTGGCCGTTTTGTTCTTTGTTACGGCCCTGATCGCGACCGTGGTCGTCGTCTTGCAATCGAGGTCGGAAGAGCCCATTCTCACCATCGCGCGCGGGGAAAACCTCGTCGCCGAGCCCGTGCGCTTCTCGGACATGTCCCCCGGCGACAAGGTCGAGGCGCAGTTTCAATTGCGCGTTGCCCATCGGCAAACGGTTACCCTCCATCTCCGCGTGGAGCTCCCCGAGGAGGCAGAGCCCTTGCTCGCGGATGCGCTCGACGTCGAGGTCTCCGTTCAGGGGAAAGACTCCGCACTTTACAGCGGGCAGCTGTCCAAGGCTTCGGATATCACCCTCACCCTCTTCGGAGAGGAAAAGACGGAGGACGTCTGCTATGAGATCGTGACCACGCTCAGCGCGGATGCAGACAGTGCGGCGCAGGGCCAATCGCTCGCAGCGAATTATATATGGTGGGTGGAGGAGGCGGAATTCCTCGCCCCCGTTCAAAACTCGCAATTGGTCGTCACCGTCCTCATTCTGTTGCTCGTGCTTGCCGTTGTGCTGGCGCTGTTGCAGCTCGCATTCATCACGGGAAAGGGGGGAAACCATGCAAGAAAGCGTGCAAGATAATGGCTCCAAGCGCATGTCGCTTGTCTCCGTCATCCTCTATGTGTTCACCATCCTTTTGCTCGTCGCGTGCCTCATCATCTCCTCCTTGAGCTTGGCATACTCCAATGTGCTGACGGACAGCGTGCTCTATTCAACGGGCCTCAAACTGAATTTCAACGACGGCAAGCCCGTTGTCGACGAGAACGTGGGGCTGGATTTTTCCGCACCGGGCGAGACGACGGTGAGCACTTTCTTCTTGGAGAACCAGAGCGATGAGGACGTCTACTACCGCCTCTACTTCACCGATGTCAGAGGGGAGCTGGCGGCGGTCATGGAGGTGGAGATCTACTTGGGGGACAGACTGCTTTACAGCGGGCGCATGTCGGAAATGGAGCGCGAGAACACGGTCGCGGCGGACGACATCTTAAAGTTGCGCGACCATCGGGACTTCACCATCTTTTTCAACATTGCCGATGATGCGGGCAACGAGTATCAGGGGACGTCGGTCACATTCCGCTTGGCGGCCGAAGTCACGCAGGTCAGGGACAATCCCGACAAGCAATTCTGAGGAAAGTCATGGAAGAAAACACCGTTCAAACCCGGGAGACCCGAGAGCCCGAGGAAAATCAAAAACCGCAAGAGACCCGGGAGCCCGAACAAAATCAAAGGCCCAAGGCGGGGGCGCGCACGATCATCTATCGCGTGATCACGGGGCTGATTTTGGCGTTCGCCGTGTTCATGATGGTCTTTACCATCGTCTCCGTCACGACATTCGACCGCACCGACCGCAGCCTGTTCGGGTATAAGGCATTCATCGTCCTGTCCGATTCCATGAAAGCGACGGACTTTGCCGCGGGGGATCTCATCTTTGTCAAGGAGACCGATCCCGCCACCCTCGAAGCGGGGGACATCATCTGTTTTCAGTCCACGAACAAGGATAGCTATGGCGAGATCATCACGCACAAGATCCGCGCGCTCACCAAGGATGCGGAGGGCAACCCCGGCTTTATCACATACGGCACCACGACGGATACCGACGACGAGGCCATCGTGCTCTACACGTTCGTCATCGGCAAATACGAGGGCAAGATCCCGGGACTGGGGCACTTCTTTCAATTTTTAAAGACGACGCCCGGCTACCTCGTCTGCATTTTTCTCCCGTTCATGCTCCTCATTGTGTGGCAGGGCGTGGGGGCCGTGCGGCTGTTTTTGCAATATAAACGCGAGCAGCGCGCGGAGATCCAAGCTGAGAAGCAAAAGTTGGAAGAGGAGCGCCTCGAAGCGCAGAGAATGATGGAGGAGCTCCGCACGCTGAGAAAGCAAATGGCGGGCCAATCTTCCGATGGGAGGCAATCGGAGGCACCCATGCCCGAGGATGAGGTCTCAAAAACGCAAGAGGGCCCCGCCGCGCAGGAGACCTTAACGGCCAAAGAAGAACTCCTCGGGGAGCCCGAGGGGCAGGCCGACCCGCCCGAGCCCAAACCCTCCGACGCCCGTTGAGGGGAACAGGGCGCGCAGTATAAAGCGGCCAAAGTCAGACGGCCCAAGCGGCCGAACAACACGGTGGAAACGGGATAAGGACCCCGCGTACATAAAAAATTCAAAACCAATTTGGAGGTAACAAAAATGACAAAAAAGAAGTCCTTAAAAACCGCACTGCTCATGAGCGGGCTTTCAATGCTTTTGTGCAGCGCAATGCTTGCGGGCACCACATTTGCGTGGTTCTCCGATACGGCGAAATCAGGGGAAAACACAATCGTTGCCGGAAACTTGCATGTTGCGTTGGAATACAACACGCAGCTTGATATGAGTCAAGAAGAGACCGATTGGGCAGACGATGGAAATTGGGCAGGTGCTTCCGAGCAAAAACTTTTCGATGATTCATTCACGTGGGAGCCGGGCGCCATGCTCATCAGCACGCCTTTCCGCATCAAAAACACGGGCGACCTCGCTTTGGACTATGAGATCAACATCGAGTGCACATACAACTCCACCACCGACGGAAAATCCCTCAAAGATGTTATCCAAATGAAAGTGGTGACGCTTGATGGCCTTATAAACGATGGGGGCACAACCCCCGGACAAGACAACGAATCCGAAGAGGCACTCGGCCGCATGGACATTTGGGAGGCGGTGGAGGAAGCGACACCGGAGACCTTAGAGGGAAACAAAAGCTCTAACGTCTTTGTGGCCATGTTATATTGGATGCCGCAAGCAGAACAGTATGACAACGTCTACAATAATGCAAAAGACGGCGAAGGGCAACTATTGAACGTCAAGTGCAAGATCAGCATTCTTGCGAAGCAGGCAGCGTCGGAGAAGGATTCGGTAAGCTCCGATTATGACAAAGACGCGACCTACCCCGAGGCGTGAGGCGCCGATGAATTTTGGAGGTAAAGAAAATGACGAATAAAAAATCTTTGAAATCAGCGTTACTTATGAGCGGCGTTTCGCTTCTTTTGAGCGGCGCGATGTTGGTCGGCACCACCTTTGCCTGGTTCCACGATACGGCCGAGTCCGCCGAGAACACCATCACGGCCGGCACCCTCGATGTCGATTTTGAATACATTGCCGATGGCGATCTCGCAAGCGCAACTTGGACAAGTGCGGTGGGAGCAACGAACGTCTTTAAAACTGAGGATACAACAAAGTGGGAGCCCGGCAAAATGGTGTTTTCCAAACCCATCCGAATCGTCAACAAGGGCACCAAGGCGCTCAAATACAAAATTACCGTGAACCCGGTGGCAGAAGAGAATAGCCTTGCGGAAGTCATACAGTATACGGTCATCGAGTACCCCGCGAGCATTACCGTTACCGACCGTGAAGCCGCATGGAGCGATTATCGCACCGATGAAAAGAACAAGACGGCAGGGGATGTGGCAAAGGAAGACAACAGCGAGGCCCTCGCCATTGTCCTCTATTGGCAGTCCACAGAGAGCGATGATGAATACAATGACGACTCAGCAGAATATACGTTCAAGTTCACCGTCGATGTCTATGCCACACAGGCTTCTTCCGAGAGCGATTCCGTCGGGAATAAGTATGATCAAGATGCCGAAAAGACGCTTCCTGCCGCTGAAAAGACCATTCAGTCAAGAAAAGTGAAGAAAGCTGTTGAAACGGGTGTTACGGATGTGAATACTTTTAATAGTTTGATGGCTGAACTCAGAGCTGATGCAGATCCAAGCGAGAAATGGGTCGGTACGCTTTCTGTTGATAAGATGACGTATAACGAAGATACGCAGAAATACGAATCGATCCTTACGTTTGATCAAATGGAAGGTCAGTGCAAAACAATAGGAATTTGCGGTATCGTTGGTCTACTTCACAATGCCGTAGTGGAGCAAAAAGATAACATCGACACGATTACAATCAACGGTAAGGTAGTTTCCCAAGAGACGATAGCGAGTTTGCAGGCTCTTACATATACCGAACAAACAGCAGGGGAAGAACATCAAGCGGGCGATCCGATTGAATTGGAAGAGGATCCGGAAGCCTTGGTGCAAGTTACTCTTATGGGAGTAGTAGCCGCAGCAATGCCCGACTTAGTGGAAGATATGCCGGTAGGCGGTCCCGGTTGGCTCCTGGAACCCCTTCTTTTCTGGGCTGCACCACATATGGGTTGTTCGGGTGAAACTTTCGACCAATTGCTGAAGAGCGGAATGCTGGGAAAGCTTATAAGTGGTGAAATCTCCGGATTAGACGGCAAAGCATGCGATGTTGTCATTACCGATAAACTCGGCAATGCCGTGACTTACAGTTTGAAATTTGCCGTGCAAGATGCCGTTGCTCCGTAACGAAATTAAAGGGAGTTTTATAAGGGGTGTTTTCCTGCTCGGCGCAAGTCGGGCAGGCCCCCCCCGCCCGGGAAACGTTACTCTCGCCTTCCCCTTTGGGTCGCAAAACGCACTTCTCGCACATCAGCACAGTGTGCTGTGGGCGGCGTTTTGCGGTGAGTGAGCGCATTTGCCGCGCGAACGGTGACCGAACGCGGGGTTCTACCCGAGTGAGACAGGTGGCACGGCGAAGCCGTGACGAATGAGGTGGCCTCATCACCCGCTCCGCGGGAGCTTCCCCAGAGGGGAAGCCAAGAAAAAAACGCTTTGCCAAGGGGATACACTCGGGCCCTTGTGGGCCCTCGGTATGACAGCGGAGGGCGCGTTCCATTGCGCCACCCCACCCCCTCGGGGGGTCCCCCTCCCATGGAGGGGGTAACACGCCGGCCTCTCCCCACGGAGGGGATGCCCGAACTCTTTTTTGGAGAAGCCATTGTGAAAAGCTCATCCGAACAACAGAATCTCACGGAAAAGGCGCTTTTAAAAACGCTGCTCCTTTCACTTTTCAGCATCCTTTTCGCCATGGTCTGCCTTGTCGGCCTCACCTATGCGTGGTTCAGCGCGCACGTCGCGGGCGGCGTGACGACGATGACTGCCGCAAATTTCTCCGTGCAGGAGGTGCAAGTCAACCCTCCGATTTCGGGCGGCACGTCCGAACCGCAGGGAGATACTTATGTTCTCACCGCAACGGAGGATGGGGCGGCTTTCACCGTGCAGATCGCCGCGCGCGGCGAGGCCACACAGGGCTACTTTTCCATAACATTTTCCACGCAGGGCGCGGAGGCGAAATCTTTCTCTTTCTCCACGGAACCTGTTGCACCGGGTGGGGCGTTTTCTTTCACACTCACCGTCGACGGGGCACCCATGTCCGAGGGAGAGGTGCAACTAACGCTCTCCGTCCGTGCGGCTTGGGGGAATGCACCCGCGGGCGAATCCTTAAAAAACGGCAGCGGGCTGACATTCGACGGAACGGAATTCACAATCATTGCTCCGTCCGCCCCGTAAAAAACCGTAACCAAAAATCGGAACCAAGAACCCGTAAACAAAAACAACATCCATTTGGAGGATAAATTTATGAAACGTAGAACAAAGGTCGTTGCGCTTGCAACATCGCTTCTTGTGGGCGTTTCCATGACCGGCGTCGGCTTCGCAAGCTGGGTGATCTCCAACAGCGTGGAGAGCAAGGCGAGCGGAAACGTCACCGCCGAGGCCGTTGCGGTTGCCGACGTGACCTTGACCGCCACAGCAACGGGAGACATCAACTTCGGCGCGCCCAAGGAGATGGAAAACGACAGCGCGTGGCTGACCAACACCGAAGCGGAGGGCAAGGAGGCGCTGGTGGCAACGTTCACGCTCACCATGAAAGGCGTCAACCACGTTGACACCCAATTCTTTGTCAACAATGAGGAAACCCCGTCGGCCAACAGTGCCAATTGGAACCGGGCGACCACGGAGTTGAATTTGGTGAATGCCTCGGTCACCTATGCCGAGACGACAGTATCCGAGCCGGACGGCAACGAGGACGGGAGCTCCGTCTATCAAATCGATTCCGCTTCGGGCGCAATCACGTTGGAGGGAGCGCTCGATCAAAGTAAGACGTATAAGTATTCTTTCACCGTCACGTTCGCATGGGGCTCGCACTTTAATGCGCAAAATCCCTATACATATTACAACGCCCAATCGGCATCGGGGACCCGTTCGGATTCCGCGTATGGCTATCAAGATTCTATCGACAGCAAGACGACTTTCGACAACGGAAAATTCGAGAGCGCGCCCTCGGATACGGTAGCCTATCAAGAGGACGCATGGGCTTCTCTCAATATATTGGAATACTTGCTGAAAGATCAAAAGTATCACTTCACGTTCACCGGGTATTCCCAGGCGGAAGCAGAGTAACGCAGTTGCGAAATAGCGGCCGCAGGGCCGCAGCGGGCTGTCCGCGGTCGAAATGAGTTTCATCCACAATCAACTATGGCGAAGATGACGAGAAAAGAATATACGAGGAGGCGCCTCTTTTACGGCGTGCTCATGTTCGCGGCCGCCGCGCTTGCGACAACGGGCGTCGCGATCTGGTTGCTTTTCAGCACGCTCGGAGTTACCGCAAACGGCGGGATGACCGTCGCCGAGGTAGCCATGAGCCCGCTTTCGTTTACTTCGCTCACGGTCGACGGGGAGGAGGTGGTTAGCGGCGAGACGTTGCAGGGCGTGGGCTTTGTGTTCGACAGCCTCGCAGGCGACGACAGCGGCCGCGTCTCGTGGAACGGCGTCTCTTCGGAGAAACTCTCGCTGCAAATCTCGGGCGTGCTCATGGGGGCGCAACACCTCAGCTCCTTTTCTTACATCCTCACGCTGCCGCAGGGCATCTTGGATGCGGCGGAGAAAGGATATGTCGACATCTCCCGATTTTACGACGCCCAATCGGGACAATTCAAAGAAGTGCCCATTTCGCTCTCGGATGACGGCGTGCTCGTCTCCGACGGCGCGGACAGTGCCTTTCGGTTTGACTTCTCCATTGCGTTGCAGTGGGGGACGCGCTTCCAAAATATGAATCCGAGCATCTATTTTGACACGGTGGGGCTCGGGGAGCCCTTGGAAGAGGTAAAGAGTACCCTGCAAGATCTGCAAACCACGGTGTTGGAGGGGATGGACCCGAGAAACTACCGCCCGACGTATACGCTCACGCTCATGGCGAGCCCCAACGAGTGAGGCCATGGAATTCCTCGAAATCATCTCCATCATCGCAACGTTTTTGGGCGTCACGAGCTTTTCCGTCGTTTTCACCATCCTCTACCGCTCCTATGTCGCCTCGTCGGTCGCACAGATCGAGGCGGGAAAGCGGGATATTCAGATCATCGATGGGGCGCTTCGGGAGCGGAGGAAAGGCAAGCGGCGCGGCAAGGCGGGCGCGGTCGTGAAGAACGTCCTCTTCATCCTCTTCCTGGCCGTCGTCATCCCCGTCTTTCTCATCTCGCTCGTCAACCGCTTTGCGGGAGACAGGCCCGTGTTCGGCAAGAGTTTTATGGTCGTCGCCTCGGGCTCGATGAGCTATGCCAACGAGGAGAACGCCTACCTCGAAGAGCGGGGGCTTAGGGACCGGTTTGATAGATTCGACATCATCGTGCTGGGCGCCGTCTCCTCGCCGTCGGAATTAAAGCTGTATGACGTCATCGCCTACCGGAACGATCAAGGCGTGAACATCATCCACCGCATCGTCGGCATCGAGGGCGCGGGCGAGGACGTGCGCTACACGACGCGGGGGGACGCGAACAACGCAAGCGATGAATATCGGCCCGCCTTTTCCGACGTCATCGGCGTTTACCGTGGCACCCATGTCCGAGGAATAGGCGTTGTGATCATGTTTATCCAATCGTGGTCGGGCATCATCACCGTCGTCGCGCTGCTCTACTGCCTCATCATGATCGACCGCGTTTCCCGCAAGATCGAGGCCTGTGAAGAGAGGCGGCGCGAACAGCTCATGAACGCCATCGAGAGCGACGAGCCGACGGCGAGCTCCATGCGCGCAGAGTTCCGCGAGACCATCTTCTACCGCGGCTATGCCTACCGCTTCGACGAGACGGGCTTCCTCGGCAAATCCGAGCTGACGGGCGACCATGCGGACGACGACGTCATGCTCAAAGTTTACGACGGCGCACCCTCCAAGCGCATCACCATTCAAACAAGGAAAGATCATGGAAAAAACGGAAGCAAAGGGAAAGAAGAATAGACAGTATTTCACCCGCAAAAACTTTATCGCCTTTTCGCTCGTGGCGCTCTATTCCATCTTGCTCGTGTTTGTCGCGGTCTGCATCGACCGCAGCGAACTCGGGATCGTGAGCGCAAAAAATCCGCTCATCGGGCTCGCCGACAGCCTCAAAATGAGACCCGTCGCGACGGGCATCTATGGCATTGTCTGTGTCACGCTCGTGGCCGTGTATGCCGTCATCTTCACGGTGGCGTTCGTGTTCGAGCGGCGGCTCGCCTATGTCAACGGAAAACCGCTCTGGTCCAAGAAGATGCTGGCGGTTTACGGGGTGACGCTTTGCATCTGCCTCGTCCTCTCCGTCGGGCTGGGGTTGCTCATCCAGCCCAAGATCACGGGCGAGAATGTTTTGGATCACTTGACCTTCTTGGGCGAATGCCTGCTCATCGCGGCCATCTGCTACTTGGGCATCGGCGCGGTGATCGCGGCGGTCGCCATGTTCATCGTCAACTTCCGCAAGGTCAACAAACCCTTTGATTTCTTCGGCGACAAGACGCTCGACGAGGTCATGGAAGAGGAACCCCAGCCATCGCTTGCCGAGAGCTTCGATGCACCGCAAGAGACAGCTCCCGTGAGCACAGACCTCGGACATGGTATGCTCGCAAGCGGTCTCGACTCGGCAATCGGAGGTGCCGTGAGCGGCGGAAGCGGCGCATTGGAGGACCGCGAGACCGTATTCCCCGCGCTCTCCTCCGTCGATAAAAAATACGAGGGTTACCCGGCCGAGCCGCTCGACAGTGCGGATGTCGACCTCAGAACGCTGTGCAACGGCTTCCGCAACTATCTCGCCAAGCACGAAAAGCTGTATTACGACATCGAGACCGTCCGCATGTTCGTCTGCGGACTGGCGGCAGCGCGCATCATCCTGCTCGAAGGCCTGAGCGGCACGGGCAAATCCTCCCTGCCCCGCTATTTTGCAAAATATGTTAGCGGCAGGGCGACTTTCCTCGCCGTGCAGGCGACGTGGCGCGACAGGACCAATCTCCTCGGGTATTTCAACGAATTTTCCAAGACATATGCCGAGACGGACTTCCTCTCCGCCCTCTATGAGGCGAGTTACGACGAGGACCGCATCCACCTCTTCATCCTCGACGAGCTCAACATCTCCCGCGTCGAATACTACTTTGCCGACTTCCTCTCCGTGCTCGAATACCCCGAGGAGGAGTGGAAACTTCGCATCATGCAGCTGCCCGTGGGCTTTCTCCCGCCCATCAAGTTGGACGAGGGCTATGTGCAGATCCCGCCCAACAGCTTCTTCGTGGGGACGGCCAACAAGGACGACTCGACGTTCTCCATCGCCGATAAGGTCTACGACCGTTCCATTCCCATCCAATTCGACAACCGCAACGAATTTTTCGAGGCGGAGGGCAATTGCGAGCCCATCACCTTGGGCATGGGTAGGCTGAAAGCGCTCTTCGCCGCCGCACAGAGCGATGTCGCCAATCAATTCACCCGCGAGGATGCGGCGCGCTTTTCCAAGGTGACCGACTTCATCTATGAGGAATTCGACGTCGCTTTCGGCAACCGCGTGCTCAACCAGATCCAATCGCTCGTGCCCGTATACATTGCATGCGGCGGCACCAAGGAGGAGGTGCTGGACTTCATCCTCGCGCGCAAGGTGCTCGTTCGGCTCGAGGGCCGCTTTGAGGACTACGTAAAGGACGGGTTGAAGCAGGTCAAGGCGCTGCTCGCGAACGTCTATGGGGCGGGCGTCTTTACGCGGAGCGAAAAGATGCTCGACACGCTCATCAAGAAACTCTGATATGATCCACTGTCAAGAAGCGCTTTTGAAGTCGGCCGTCGGGCACATCACCGCCTATGCCGAGGCACATCCCGACGCCGCGTCGTATTACGGGGGCATAGACGCACTCGCGCCGCTCTCGCTGCAAGGCGCGTCCCTCCGAAATGAGCTCGATTTCTTGCAGGAGGTCGACCGCATTTTGAGCGTGATCACGACGATCATCGTGCACCCACACATCCTCAATGCCCGCGAGACGGTCATCGTCCGCGCCGAGCAGGCCTACGGCATCACGCCCGAGATGTTCTCGGACACCGTGCGCGACCAAAAGCTCTGGAAAGAAAAGCGCGGCATCATGACGCCCTCGGAGGTCTATTATTTTCACAACGTCGACGAGCTCGCGAACTATGAGAACAGGTTCATCGTGCACCTGCTCGACGCGATCTCCGCACAGCTTGCGAGCGACACCAAGGCGCTGGATACGCTGATCGGCACGGTGCGGCGGGGGACGCTCACCGAGGAGCATTCGCAATTGGAGGCGCTCTACCGTGGGCTCGGGGCACTCTCCAAAAAACTTCGGCGCATCCGCGCTACCCAATTCTACCGCATCGTCTCCAAGAGCAACACGCGGTTTGCGCGCGTGGAGGCGACCAACCTCTTCAAGCACGACCGCGCCTACGGGGCATGCTACCGGTTCTATCTTCGGAACATGACCTATGCGGGCGACGAAGCGCGTGCGGACGACATGGCCGTCTACTTTTCTACCCGCCTCCTGCTCGCCCTCAAAACGCTGGGGTATGAGCTCATCGGAGAGGACCATGTCTGCGACGAGGCGTTACAAATGCTGCCCATGACGTTTGAAAACGCAAACTTTTTCGTCGCGCTCGAACGGGTGGAGGAATACGGCGGGGTGTATGTGCTCGTGAGGCCCAAGGCGGCCGAGGGGGGCCACGCGGCGCGCAATCTTCTCGTCTTTGACCCGACGCTGGATTTTTCGCAAACGGGAAAGGAGCTTGAAAGGCTTCGGGCAAGCGGTGCGGCTGTGGATGCCGTAAACCTTTGGGACGTTGCCTATGTCGAGGACGCTGTGCAGCCGCTCGGCATGCGCGGGACGGACGAGAACGGGCTGCTTCTTCACTATCTCAAAGACAAGACGCGGCTGCAAAAGGGGAGCAGGCAAATCTATGAAACGCACTGCCCTGCATGCGGCGGAAGAGATGTCTCGGCCGAGCGAGACCGCTTCCGTTGTGCCGCCTGCAAGACGGAATACATCTTCCTCGGAGAGGGGATCTGGTTCCCCAAATTGAGAAAACCATGACGCAAATAGCCATGCAAGAGCGCGGCGAGATCGCCGTCTCGATCAAAGAACTCCATAAGTCCTACGGCAAGAAGCAAGTTTTAAAGGGCATCGATCTCGACGTGTATCGCGGCGAGCTGTTCGGCTTTATCGGCAGAAACGGCATCGGCAAGTCGACGACCATCGACTGCATGATCGGGGTCAAGAAGTTCAACAGCGGCTCCATCACGCTGAACGGCCACGATATCGTGAGCGACAGCTTGGAGGCCAAGCGGAGCTTCGGCTATGTCGCCTCCGAGCCCACTTGTTATGAGATCATGACGGGCTATGACTACCTCGAATTTATCGCCAGCGTCTATGGGGTGGGGGAGAAGCAATTCAAGGCCAATTTCGAATACCTCATCGGGCGGCTCTCCTTTCAGGAGAGCGACCTCAAACTGCCCATCTCGGGCTACTCCCACGGCATGAAGCAAAAGCTCTGCCTCGTCGCGAGCCTGTTGCACAATCCCGACATCTGGATTCTCGACGAGCCGACCGTCGGCCTCGACATCATGGCCGTGGAGGAGCTCAAAAAGATGATGCGTGAATATGCCGACCACGGCAAGACGGTCTTTGTCACCTCCCACAACATCGAGCTGGTCTCCAAGCTGTGCGATCGGGTGGCAATCGTGAACAACGGCGTCGTCGCCGCCCTCTATGACCTCAACAAGACGCCCAATCTCCGCCTCCGCCTTGCCCGTGTGTTTGTGGAGACGTACGGAGGATAGGATGCTGACACTGCTCTATAAAGATTTCAAGCTCCTGTTCGCGAGCGGAAAGACGGGAAAATGGCGGCTGCTTTCCTACCTCATCAGCGTGCTCCTGCTCGCTTTCTTCATCGCCGTCGAGACGTTCATCGTCTTTCAGGTGCTCACCCGGCTGGCCTCCTATGTCAACGCGCCGCTCGCATTTCTGTCCGTTGCGCTGTTCGCCGTGTCGGTGCTCATGATCTTCGTGTGCCTGACGCAGGCCAAAAAGCTCTTCTTCAACGAAAAGGACGCGAGCAATCTCTCAATGATGCCCGTGAGGAGCAGCCGCATCATCTTCTCCAAACTCATCTTGCTCTTTTTGATGCAATACGGCACGGGGCTCATGTTTACCTATCCTGTCATTGCCTCCTATGCCGCCGTGTTCCACCGCGGCAATGCGCTCTACTACCTCGGGCTCTTTTACCCCGTGCTCGCGTTCCCGTTCGAATGCGGCGTGGCGCTGCTCCTCGTCTATCCCTACAAGCTGCTCGGGGATTTTCTCAAAAAGCATCCTCTCGTGCAGTTCTTCACGGCCGTCGTCGTCATCTTCGGGCTGTGCTATGTTTACAGCCGCGTGCTCGATGTCTTTGTGACGCTCGTCGCCTCCAACAACTTCGACGCGCTGTTGAGCGCCGACAACATCCGCGCAATGATCGGCGCCCGCAACTATATGATCCCCGTCGTCTGGCTCGTGGACATCTTCTTTTTGAAGAGTATCAACGAGCTTGTCATCTATCTCCCCGTGGCAATGGGGATCCTCGCCCTGGGCGCGGCCCTCTGCATCCTCTCCTATCGGCGTCTCCGCTTTGTCCGTTTCCATTCGCATGAAGCACGCAAGACGGCAGATCCCATACCCATGTCCGCGAAGAGGGCTCTCGTAAAGAAAGAATTCATCCTGCTCTTTCGGGATTCGGACAATCTCTTTTCCTTTACGGGACTGCTGGTCGTCCAACCGTTTTTGGTCTACCTCATCGTCTCCTCCCTCAACACCATCTTCACCTCGGGCATCTTTGCCTATTACGTTGCGCTCCTGCCCAACTTTCTGCCCGTCATCGATATACTGCTCGTCATCCTGATCGGCCTCATCATCGCGCAGGGGGCGAACAACTACATCGCGGGAGAGGCAAAGAACATCCGCCTCATCAAGTGCATGCCCGTGAGCATCCTGTTGCAGCTGGGGGTGAAGGTGGCGCTGCCTCTCATCTTTGTGTGCGCGTCCGTGTTTGTCACCTACCTCGTCTTGCTCGCCTTTGGAACGGTCTCGGTCTGGACGGCGCTCGCGGGCTTCGTGCTGGCCGTGCTCATCCAAATTATTTTCAGCATGATCTCCCTCTATGAGGAGCTGAAAATCAGGCAAAACCGCGCGCGCAGCTACTTTTTTTCGTCGACGTTCTCGTACATGCTGCCCATCTTTTACTCCGCGGGCATGATCCTTGCCTCTTACTTCGGGCTGGCGCTCTATGCCGTCTACCTCATCGGTCTCGCGCTCATCCTCGCGAGCGGGTTGCCGTGGGCAATCGGCTTTCGGGCGCGCATCCTCCGTCTCTTTGACGAATTGGAGGTGGTGAACTGACATGAAAAAGAAAAATCTTGCCATTCTTCTCATCATTCCCTTTCTCGTTGCGCTGTTCGGCGTGGTCACCATCCGTGCGGCATTCAACCTCATCGACAACGACATCATCCGCATCGATTGGGCCTACCGCGAAAACGAGCTGTTCGAGGTGGGCAAGCAGATCCCGTTGGCGGCGGAGGGCGTGGTGGCGGACAGCCGCTACCCCGCGAGCGAGGGCAACCGCATCGTGTGGACAGTGGAGAATGCCGACGGTGCCGAAGAGGCCCATGCCGATGTCTATGAAGCGGGCGTCGGGCAGTGGTTCCTCCGCGCCGCAACGGTGGGCAGGGTGACGATCACCTGCTCGACGGAAAAGGGCAACGTCACCCCGCGGCGCATGACGGGGATCCTATACAGCGGAAGCGCCTTTGCCGTCAACACCGCGGTGGACGGGTCGGGCCAAAATGTCGACGAGACAGTCTATTACGGCCAATACGATTGGGAAAACGGCATCAAAAAGCCCGCCGTCATCCAATTTGATCTCACGCTGTCCGACGAGTCCCTGCGCGGGGACATCAAGGTGGACGCGGCGCGCACTTCCTCCAATCTCACCGTCGATCTCGCCGGGGAGACCATTGCCGTGCACGGGGCGGGCAAGGCCACCGCGGCATTCAGCGGCAAAGACGGCCTCACCGCCGAGCTTTCTTTCGAGGTCGTCGAGGGGGGCGTCAACGTCTATACTTATGATGACCTGCTCAATTGCACCAACCGCTCGGAGACGGGGGAGATCGCGGTTTTGAGGAAGCATTTCGAATCCAGTGCCAACTTCGCCGCGGCGGCCTCCTCCAACGTGGCGCTGTTCGGCACGGAGCGGGGGAACGGGTTTGCGTTTGCGGACGAAGTCTATCGCTTCCGCACCACGTGGAACAACGAGTTCATGGAGCAGTGGAACGCATTTGCTGCCACCCATGCCCAATACAGTGCGGTCAGCGACGAGATCCTCGCGGGACTTCGCATCCGCAAAGACTTCTATGGAAACGGATACACGCTCAATTTGCACAACCTGTGTTTTCCGACCTCCTATTCCACCACGACCGACGCCTCGGGCAACTCCTACGACACCTACTACCCCGGCCCGGGGGATCTGTTCCGCGGCCCCAAGCCATTCTACATGCTCGGCGACCCCAACGGGAGCAAGCCGCTCGTCACCGCGTTCGGGCAGGACAACGTCGGCCTCTATATCGACGGCAACAACATCACGGTCAACGACGTAAAGGTGAAGAACTGTGATTTCGGCCTCATCGTGCAAAACCTCCACTATGCGGGGACCGTGCTCGAAGTGCACGGCGACAACGTCACGGTGAAGAATTCCGTGCTCTCCAACGGAAAGACGGTCATGCGAAGCTATTCCTCCGAACATGTGACGGTCGACAATTGCATCCTGAGCACGGCGCGCAACTTCCTGCTCATGGTGGGGAGCAACCGCTATGAGAAGAACGGGCAGGGGGACGCGAGACAGCATCCGTTCACGACCCTCGACGGCAAGACGGTCTCCTCGACGCTCTCTTCCTATTTGGGGAAAGGCGGGGCGGGGGACCAAAGTCTCAGCCTGTTCACGACGGGCTACCCCGAGTTCGACATCGGCGGGCTTTTGAGCGGCAAGCCGACGGCTTATTCCAAGGACGCCATGAAAACGGCGCTGCACTCCCTGCAAAGGGGGCTCAATTGCGAGGACAGGATCGCGGCGGACGATCTCGACGGTTCCACGGAGATCCGCGACACCATCTTCTATCGGAGCGGGATCGCCGCCATCGGTGTGGAGACGCTGTTCAACGGCCCGTTTTTATACAACCGCGCCCCCTCCATGCTCTCCGCCGTGCTGTCCATCCTCGGCGGCATGCTGGATGAGGTCATGCCCGGCTTCGACGCGCTCGAAATGAATCTCTCGGGCGCCTCCTATCCCGTCAGCGTCAACCTCTCGGGCAACACCCGGTTCTTCGACTACAAGACGCTCGGCGCGTGGGACATCTCCGGCCTCATCGACCAGAACATCTCGGACATCGTCAAAAACCTGCTCGACAAGGAGTATGACATCACCATCGACGACATCTTCCCGCTCAAAGAGATCCTGACTGCCCGCGCGCGCGAACAGGGCGTCATCTTCGACATCGGCGGGGAGCAGTATATCAACATTCCCGTCGCGTTCTATGGCGGCGGCAGAAACTTGTCCTCTGTCACGGTGAACGGTCTCACCGCGGGCGGGCTCACGGAGTCCATCGACGTGGACCTGCTCGACAGTTATTTAAATCTGACCACGGCGCTCGACCTCTCGGGGCTCGCGAGCGGGGGAGGCCTGCACGCCGTCGTCTCACAGCCAAACTTCATGCGCTTTATGAAAGAGGTGCTCACCAAGACGGTGACGACGGTCATGGGCTATGAGCCCTTCAAATTCCGCTTCGGAAACGATCCCGAGGGCGTGTTCGACGCCGCAACCGGCACGCCGCTCGTGCCCGATTATCGGGATCTCTTGAAAGCAAAGGAGAATTTATGAGGAGCTTAAAAAAATTTTTCTGCGCGCTCATCGCGGGCATGGTTATGCTCTTTTCTGTCGGATGCACATTTTTTGACGCGGAACAGACGCGCGCCATCGAGAATATTTTCAGCCGTCGGAGCGCGGACGACACGGGCATCGAGATCGTCATCCAATATGCCGACGGCTCCCCCGAGAGCACGTTCTTCCTCCCCGACCCCGCGGCGGGGGAGGAGGGGAACGGCATCCGGAGCGTGGGCGCTCTTACCAATGCCGACGGCTCGGTCACCGTCACGGTGGAGTATACCGACGTCTCCATGCCGCCCTACGTCTTTACCATCCCCTGCGGCAGATACATCACGGACATCTCCTCCGAGACCGATCCCGAGACCAACTTCGTCACCGTGACCATCCGCTATTCGGACGGCAGCCAACCCGCCGTCATGACGCTCCGCCCCGGGCGGGACGGCTTAGACGGGGACAGGATCTCCCGCGTCGCGTGGGACGAGGACGAGGAGGGCAACATCGTCGTCCACATCTTTTACGAGCGATATCGCGCCGAGCAGGGCGCTTGGGAGGAATATGAGCTGGAAAACAGCACCGTCACCATCCCCAAGGGCAGGGGCATCCGCGAGATCGGGTGCGAGGAGGACGCCTCGGAGGACAGCTTCACCCTCCGCATCTACTATGACGACGGCGGCTCGCAAGACCTCGAAATCGGGCGCGCCAACCGCTGGTATGTCGGCAGAGGGCAGCCGGGGGATTCCTCCTATCACATCGGGGATTTTTACTTCGACGAGGCCTCCTGCCGCATCTACCACAAGGTGGACGAGTTGCAATGGGAGATCATTGCGGATTTTTCGAGCTTCTCCACCCGAAAACACACCGTGACGTTCCATTTGCAGACCGAGGAGGAGAGCACTTTCCCCGTGCAGATCGAGCATGGGTATAACTTTGCCGCCAAGGGGCTGGAACTGCCCAAGGTGGAAAGGCCGGGGCAGCGCTTTCTCGGCTGGTATACGAAAGCCGTCGCGCCCGGGGAGGAGCCCGACCCCAATTCGGGGCACTTCACCGATCTCACGCCCGTCCTCTCCGATCTCGACCTCTATCCCCGCTGGGAGCAGGCCTGACAGCTTACGGAGGAGACGCTATGCGGATCAAATCAAAACTTTGCATCGTTGCGGTATTCTCCTGCTGCGCGGTGATGAGCATGGGTTTCGCCAATTGGGTGATCACCCAACAGGGACCGCTCTACGATTCGCTGGCGGGCGGGATAGAGGCCGAGCACGTCTATTTCAGCGATGAGTATCTCTTCATCGCGGACGAGAACAAAGACGTCTCCCCGCTCGTCTACACGCCCGACGGCTTTGCCCTTTTAGACAAGGAGGGTAAGGTCTCCAAGACGAGCTACGAGGGTACCATGTCCGTAATCATCACGGCAGATCTTGAAAAATGCGCCCGTTTGAGCGGGGGAGAAGCGCTCGGCATCTCCGTCTCGCTCAGGCTCACGGGGACGGAAAATTTTTCGCCGCTCGCGTCCGTTCGGGGCGTCTCGTGTGCCGACCGCGCGCACATTTCGAACGTGCGCGGCCAACTCGCGGAGGAGGGGGACGTCTATTGGGCGAGCTTCTCTTTGGACCCCTCCGTGGGGGACTCCTCCGGGGCGGGCAGGGCGAGTTTTACCCTCGAATACACCTTTGTCTCCACCCAAGCCGACTACACGCGAGACATCTATGAAGTCTTTTACGATTCCCAAAACGGGCAGGAGCGCGGGGCAGAGTTCTCTTTCGGCATCGCCATCCGCTCGTGATCGCAATAGGTAGGTGGGACGACCAAAGCATGGTCGAGCCTTTGCTTTCCCCTTTGGGGAAGGTGTCGAACGGAGTGAGACGGATGAGGTGGCCTCATCACCCGCTTTGCGGGAGCTTCCCCAAAGGGGAAGCCGAGAAAAATCCTCCCATGGGAGGAGGCAGGCGGACTTCGTTTTTTCGTTCAATTAGGAGTGCATTGTGAGTAAGAAGAAATACATCGTCATCCTGAGTTTGCTGCTGCTGAGCATGCTGTGCATGGTCGGCGCTTCGGCGTGGATCATTGCAAATCCGTTTACCGTCACGCCCCTGTGGCGCGATTCCAAGCCCAAATTCTATGTCAATAAGACGGTGGAACTCGATTACGGCGCGCCCCATTCGTTGGGGGACATCAAAAAACACCTCGTATTTTTGGATGAATCGGGCGAGGACATCACCTCCTCGGTCGGCACGTTCTACATTCGCGAATTTACGGACGGAGAGACAACATTTCCCAATACCGACAGCATAACCGCGAACATGGGTACCACCTATCGCTTCGAGCTCGACCTGCCGAATGCCCCCGCGGAGTATGCTTTCGGCGGTACCTATGCGAGCTATGACGGCGCGGCCAAGGCACTTGGCGGCATCGAGGAGGGGGACCTCAGAACGACTGCGCTCCTCTTCAAATACAAGACGGTGCGGCTGAACGACGAATGGTATACCGTGGAGGATGCGCTCGCGCGCGTACCCGAGACGGTGGAAAGGGAGGAGGGCACCAAGACGGTTGCGGAGGTCACCGCGGAGGGAGGCAGCAAGGAGACCATCGCCATCATCGAGCACGATACGGCGTTCGCACATCCCGACGTCGCGCGGGCGGCGGGCTACCTCGATGCCGACGGCAACCCGCAAAACAATTGTTACAGCGTCCGCGGCACCCTGCTCGTTCCCTATGCCTCGACCGCCGTGGGCTTTCTCAGCACGGGATTGATGGATTCGGAGACGGTGGATGACCCGGGCACGGCGGACGACGACGCGAGAAAATCCGATCCCGTCATCCGCGCCAACGCCAAGACGTTTACACAGGATTATGGCAAGCAGGAGCCCCCTGCTCCCTATGAAAAAGAGCCCTACGTGACCTTGGCATTGCCAAACGGCGTGGCGCTCTCCGTGACGGGGAGATTGGTCGTCAATGCAATCATCTCATCAAGCAACGGCAACACCTCCCGCGTCAACGGAGATTATTACGGGGAACTGACCTTGGAACAGGGCGCAAGCCTTTCCCTCGAAAGCGGCTCGACCTTCGATTGCATGGGCTTCACGTGCGGGGCGGGGGAACTCGTCGCAAAGGATGGGGCAAGCGTCTTTGAACCCTTTAATATGTCCGGATGGAAGGGCGGCGGTGAAACCTTGGCGGTTTATGGCGCCGGCGTTTTCCCGCTCGCGCAATACACGGTTGCAAGCCTTGTGGCAAAAACTGTGTTCCAAAAGGGTTCTGTTTACAGTTTGCGGGCATTTGTCGCGGGGACTATGGGCGATGTCACGTATGCGTGCGCCGAAGTCAAGTTTATATCCGCGCGCTCCTCGCAAGGCGTCGCTCCCTTTTTGCAGATCGACGGAGGCACCGTCACCAAGGAAGTCAACGAAACAAAGGGCAAATTGCATTTTATTGCGGACGGCGATATCTTCGTGAACAACCTCGGGTTGGAAGTGATGGGGATGCAAGTCAGCACCTTGAATCGGGATGTGCCCGTTCCCGGACATCTCGAAATGGTCATCAATTCCGGCACGACGACGATCCCGGAGGGCGTCAGTCTCAAAATGCTCCCCGGGGCCAATGTCCGCATCGAGAAAGGAGCTACGCTCGTCATCAACGGCAAAGCGCTCTCCTATGGTGCGACGAATGGCGGAGAGGATGCAGAGGGGAAACTGCAACAGGGGAAATTCCGAGACGGTTCGCTCAGCTATCCCATCCCGCGGCTTGCACAGGTCTACCGCATCAAGCCCGAATTTGACTATACGGATGAGAAACCCGCCCGCGTCATCGTCAACGGCAAGCTCATCGTAAGGCATACGGAGACGGCCACGCCTACGGTCGCCGCCGAGATCGAGAGCGAAGGGGGTGGTGTGGCGGATATTGACAGTAAGGCGACGCTTTCCTGTATCGGAGAGGACACCGCAGAGGAAACGGACAATCGGGTCGTGGAGTATGGTCCCGAGGGGGCCTACAAAGTCGTATTGACGAGCAAATGGTGGAACGGAAACGAAACGCCGGACACGGTACTCCCCGGCCTATGGAAATATATCGACAAGCATTGGATCGGGCCCTCCTCGTATACCGTGCACTATCATCTGAACAACGGCACGCTGGATGGCGAGCAAAACGATGTGGTGACGAAAACGGTCGAAGATGACGTCTGGTCGGGGCAGATGAATGCGTTTGTGCCCGCCACCCCGACGCGGGAACATTACTTCTTCGAGGGCTGGTATCTCGACGAGGCGTGCGAGAAAGATCGCGTCGAGGGGAAAGCACAAGTGAAGAGCGGGGAGGAGATCCACCTGTATGCAAAGTGGAGCCCCATCACCTACACCGTATACGGGTGTATCCCGGACGAAGCGCCTCGCCTGCTCGGCACATGGACATGTGAGCAACCGGGGCTGACGTTGGCTGCGCCCGATGTACCGGCCGGTCTCACTTTCTTCGGCTGGTATTTGAGTGAAAGTGCAACGGGAGAACTGCTACAAGAAATCAATGAAACGACGGTCGATAAGGTCTTGGTGAAAGAGGAGCAGGGCGCTTCGGTCGAGCTCTATCTCTTCGGCCGGTTTGCGGATGCGGAAGAGCTCGTCTCGGTCACGTTCGAGTATGAACGCCCCGCGGACAATTATCCCGCAATAGAGAGCATAACGGTGAAAGATATTCCTCTCGATTGGACGTTCGCACAGGCAGGCATGCCCGCGATAGACCTCCACCAATACGATGACGAACTATCTCATGAATACTATTTTGAGGGCTGGTGCGCGGAGGACGGAAGCGCGGTGTCGCCCGAAACTGTGCTCAACCGCGCCTTGGATCAAGATGCCGATGGCACCGTCACCGTCACTGCCAAGTGGAGCCAAAAGTATCGCCTTACAATTACGTTGGCGCGCACGAACAAAGGGGATAATAACAGCAAGGCTTACGCGTATGTGCTGGGCTTTGAGTTGGTTTACGGCGATCATCCCCCGGTGAAAGAAACCTATGATAGCAAAGCCGATAGAACAGACAGCACGGAACATTCGCAAGAATATACTTTCTGGTTCAAGCCGGGTGAATCTTTCAACCTCAGATTCTTCTACGACGGCGGCGAATATAATCCTGACGTGGAAGAGACCACAGAGCCCAAGGGAGGAGAGATTCTGATCGAAAATATCGACGGCAATTATTCCTACAAATATACTGCGGCTTTCCGTGTTAATAGTGGTGGCGTGTTTACTTTTGCCCATGTGCAAACTTTAACGGGCGGGAAAGAACAGACCGCATCGTAACGCAAAAAAATCACAAAGCAAAGGGGGAGGGAAGAAAATGAAATTGCTTTTCGTGGATAAAATCATAACATGGCTGGATAGCTTTGACGTCTTAGACGAGCTCGGCCGCAAGATCTTTCACGTTGAGGCCAAGGAGGATGGCAGGCGGCTCAAAGTTTACGATTCCTACCTGCACAACAAGAGCGTGGCCACGATCAAGGAGGCCTTGGAGGGCTTTCCTGCGGTGGAAATCAAGCACGGGACGCGGTATGTCTCGACGGTGAGCAGAGCCCCGATGAAATACCGTGAGCTGTTCGACCTCGGTTTTTTGAATTGGTGTGCCGCGGGCGATTTCGGCAAGGGCAATTATGCCATCCTCGATGCGAACGACAGAACGGTCGCCACGGTGACCGAGACCTATCTCAACCACGAGACGATGCGCTGTCTGGATACATACCCGGAGTACGTTCTGCATTCGCTCACCTTTATGCTTGCGATTGAGGTGCAGGTCTCCGAGGCCATGGCGCTGAAATGACCGCCCGCCCATGCCTGCCGCCAAATGTCTGCCACCCATGTCTGCAACCTGGGTCATCCGCGCGTGAGATTTAAAAGCGGGCCCATTGTATGAAAGCGGGCCATTGCCTTTGGATTGTCATAAAATCGGCAGCCCGTGGGGACAGTATTCGCGGGAGAGCGTCTCTTCCACCGCGCCATACATCAACCACGAGACGATGCGCTGTCTGGATACATACCCGGAGTACGTTCTGCATTATAAGCGTTACTTTTTCGCACAATTTCATAAATTTCGATCTATCGCCCTTTAAGACTTGACAATAAATTCCTTCTGTGCTATGCTGAGTATGCCAAACAGTTAATCTAAGTCACCCGCACAGGCGTACGGGCATCTTTCGTTTACCAAAAAAGTAATTTCATCCTCTTTTGAATATCGGTAAAAATGCAAAATCCGATCATAGAGGGTGAAATTACATTCACGGCTTATGATTACTGTTTGGCGACAACGGAGTTTGCGTTTTTCATGCGCTGACTTCGGTTGGCGCAGTTTTTTATTATTTGGGAGAAATGCAATGCGGGAAAAATTTTCCGAAGAAGAATTGATAAAACTCCGGCGCATACTGCTCGCGTTTTGTGCCATTGACGTCAATTCCATCTTCAATGCTTATGCGATTGAAAACGTAGTTTTTGGCGATCTGAAACCGAGGGATAAAATTCCGTTCGGCAAATTCATAGAGGACTTGGGGCTGACCGCATGGAAAGTTTACTGTGTTCGGGACAGTATCGAGGGCATCGCTATCGCGGAGGATGAAACGATTGCGGACAAGGAAATTGTCTTTTTTGAGAAAGAGTGTTTTATCTTCCACATGAACTATGTCTTTGACACCGCGCCATACAGCAAGCGGAAAGACGACGACGAAAACGGTCTGCGCCCGTTCAACAAAGAAGGGCTGAACGACTATATCATGCGCCTGTTCCCGCTTTTCCGAAATATCCTTGCGACGGAAGCGGAACACGACTTTTTTGAGATCGCCTCGCCGTTCTCCGACCGTGCCGTGCAGACGGCGTGTTATGAAAAAATCGCCAAGTTTTTGGTGGCGATCATAACGCGGGGACTTAGGCAGGGAGGCTGTGTTGACCGCTACATAAAAGACTTGCCGTATTTGCCGTACTATGTGAAGCGGCTCTTAAAAGAAAAAAACGGTCGCTTTCTGCTTGCGAACAGCGACACGGAGAGCCTTGATTTTCGGCTTGCCGTTCTTTCCGCGATTCACTTCATGAACGCGGAACATACACAGCTCTTTGAACTCAAAGCGCGGAAATGGGCGGGCGACCGCACTCGGGCGCAAAATTAAAGCAAAAAGCACTCTCATGATTGAGGGTGCCTTTTTACGACAATGAACTGTAATGTCAATTGCCGATAACGGCAAAAATAATAAAAAAACCAGAGGCGATGCCCCTTGCTTTCTTGCCGATTCTGTGTTATACTTAACGTGAGGTGATTTTGAATGAAGTATCTTTCCGTGACTGAAACGGCGAAGAAGTGGAATTTGTCCGAACGGAGTTGCGGCGGGGCACTGGCTTTGATGTTTGAACACGATTACGCTTTATCGCGGGAACCGCTCCAAAGCGTGAGGGATTTTCTTCGCCCTGTGGGCTCGAAAGCTTCGCTTCGCTCGCGCGAGCCCCGCGGGGGTTCTTCACCTCATTCAAATTGAGCGGGGTACTACAAGTACCCCGCTCAATTTGGCGGCACGTCGGCATCCGAATTTGAACTAATGGAAAGAAAAGGCAAATTTGTAGCAAGAATAATGTTATAGAAATTGATTCACATTTGACTTTAATTTTGCGCACGTTCCACAATCATAAGGGCAATCTGTCAAATTAAAACTATTCGGCTGGCGCTTAATTCCTACATAAGGATATCCTTTCTCTTTGCAGATGCCTATAATCTTACTACGCTCGTCGCAAGGCATCTTGTTACCCAAATATACTTTTTTAATTTTAAAGAAAGGGATATTTTTTGCTTTATTATCTTGTTCATAGCTTATTAATCGCCATTCTTGCTGATCCACCCAGTGAATACTTTTGCGCAAAAGTCCATTGAAATACATTTGCCATAAATCCGAGATATCAGGCAATTTGTCGCAATTCAAACTTAATTCTGTATAATCATTCCTCTGTTGACTATAAATAACGGGAAATAAGTTATGACATAAATCACTCATGTTATCTGTTTCATATTCAATACAAAAGCCGGTGCTACTATTAGTTGCCCACATTCTATTCAGATAAGGTGACACGGTGAAACAAGCTATTTTGAAATGCTTCAGGCAATTCAAAAAATTTAAATATTCGTCTTTTATCTGTTTGAGTATACCCGAATACCAGCCATCGGCACTTTTTCCGGCAATAAAGGCATTCAGAATAAGATTCTTTAAAGATAGTTTTTGCGCCGCATCCAATGTATTAGGAACATGGTTTAATGCATTTTGAGGAGTTCCAAATTCAAATAGTTTTAAGGCTATTTTATATGGGAGTTCCTCCAAAGGAACAATAGTATAATCTATATCGAGATAGGTACAATACCGTTTTATTCTTTTTTCATAAAATGCACTCCATTCCATATCTATAGCACAATCAAAGCAATCATCAAACCTTTCCGCATCATTAATATAAACCGTTCCATTCGCTAATGCTTCAATTGAATGGTTTTTACCGTCAACAGATACTGTATTGGGAAAATATCTAAAAAGTTGTTTGGGTAACTGACTATGTGCCAAAACATTAAATTTCTCCCATCCGAGTGATTCAATATCTGACAGTGAGCATTGCTTCCCGCAGATTATACAAAAATCAGTCTCATTCATTTTCGTCCTCTTGTTGATTTTTTACTTATTCCCAAGCAAATGCGAAGTGTCGATTTGTTGCAATACGCGCAGTTGCGAACGTGCCATATCATTGAGACGTTGTAAACGCTCTGCCTGCGGAACGCCTTGCTCAATCAAAATGGCGTTGTAGCTTTCCATATTGGCAATTACAAGCAATTGTTCGATAGTAGCATAATCGCGGATATTGCCCTTCAAGGTCGGATTTTCTTTGCGCCACTGAGCGGCAGTTTTACCGAACAGGGCGACGTTGAGTAGATCTGCTTCGTCGGCGTAAACGTATTTGAGTTGTTCCTCGGTAAGCGTGGGGACGATATTCTCTTTGATAGCGTCTGTATGGATGCGGTAATTCACTTTGGCGAGTTCACGCTTCGATGTCCAATCAAGTTCTTTCTGCTCGGATATTTTCAAGCGTTGGAATTCTTTGATGAGATACAATTTGAACTCTGCGGACACCCAGCTTGCAAATTCAAATGCGATATCTTGATGTGCATAGATACCACTGTTATATTTGCCCGCAGAGACCGTCAACCCGATGCCGTTCAATTTTTGAATCCATTGGGAAGGAGTGATCATGAATGCGTTTGTGCCAGCATCCTTTGTAACCGTATCGAATTCGACACGGTTAAAATCGGGATTGTTGAGTTCTTCCCACACGGCAAGAAAGCGCAACGTCTCCTTGCTCCGAAGCCAAGTGTAAACCGTAAATCTCGGATCGGATGGATTTTTGAACTTTGCGATGTCCGTAAGCGAAATATAGTCCGATTGGTCTACTTTCTTATATTTGACGTTCAGTCCTTTTACCGTAATTTCCTTGTTAGACATATTCACTCCTTCGTTATTTAAGTTGCGACTTTAATTCTTGAAAGCTATCTAAGGCGCTTTGCAGGTTTTCAATTATCTCGTCCGCCAAAACTTCGGGGTCGGGAAGATTGTCTAAATCGGCGAGCGACTTATCTTTGATCCAGAATATATCGAGGCTGGTCTTGTCTCGTGCATAGATTTCTTCCGCGCTGAATTTACGCCACCGTCCATCGGGATTTTCGGGGGACCAAGTTTCTTTCCTCTCACGACGGTTCAGCGGATTATAGCATTGTACAAAATCCTCCAAATCGGCATCATCCATGGGGTGCTGTTTTAACGTGAAGTGCATATTGGTGCGCAAATCATAAATCCACACTTCTTTTGTCTGCCGCTCGGCGCTTGCGGGGCGTTTGTCAAAGAATATGACATTCGCTTTCACGCCCGGCTTATAAAAGATACCTGTCGGTAACCGAAGAATGGTGTGCAAATCTGTTGTTTCAAGCAACTTTTTTCTGACAATCTCGCCCGCGCCGCCCTCAAATAAGACATTGTCGGGGACAACGACGGCAGCTTTGCCCGAGGCTTTCAGGATCGTGTTGATATGCTGAATAAAGTTAAGCTGTTTGTTTGAGCTCGTCGTCCAAAAATCAGAACGATTGTAGACCAAGTCTTCTTCCTCTTGTTCGCCTTCTTCGTTGGTGAAGGTAAGCGAGGATTTCTTGCCGAATGGAGGATTTGTCAAAACATAGTCTACACGATAACCGGGGTCTGTCAGCAGGGAGTCTCCTTGTGCGACAGGAACATTCCCATAAATATCGCCGATATTATGTAGATACAGGTTCATCAAACACAACTTGAATGTGTTAGCAACAAGTTCGTTTCCATAGAAAGTTTCGTTTTTCAGAAATTCTTTTTGCTCTCTGTCAAGAGTATAATTTTGTGGATCCGCAAGAAAGTCTTGTGCGGCAAGGAAAAAGCCTCCGCTTCCGCAACAGGGATCGGCAATTGTTTTCAACGGTTCGGGGCGCAAGCATTTTACCATAGCACGAATCAACGGACGAGGGGTGAAATACTGTCCTGCGCCGCTCTTGACGTCTTCGGCATTCTTTTGGAGCAATCCCTCGTAAATTTCGCCCTTGACATCTGACGACATCGAAACCCACTTTTCTTTATCGATCGGTTATCATCATTGGGACGATATGCAAGAAATTCCCGTTCGGCTTGCTCTCCAAGACTTTTTGTGTCTACGAGGAAAAGGATCCGCCGCATCTTTCCGTATTTCAAAAGACGATAGGCGGCTGTAATTGCAGTAAAGGTTTTTCCTGCACCGGTCGCCATCTGCACAAGGGCTTTGGGGCGATTTTCCGCAAACGAAACATCCAAATTTTTGATTGCTACAATTTGACA
>CANQJF010000012.1 GCA_947624225.1 uncultured Clostridia bacterium | reverse complement strand
TCCTTCTCTTCCAAACTCCACAACTTCTCTTTGAACAAAATCTCAAATCCTGTTGCACTTAGTTTGACAATTCACTGGGCGGATGAGGCCACTGCATTTTCAGAATACACCTCATCAGTCTCACTCCGTTCGACAGCTTCCCCGGAGGGGAAGCCAAGAGCGTCGGACTTCGTACAGGGGATACACTCGCTCCCGTTGGGCTCTCGGTATGACAGCGGAGAGCCCAAGGTCTACCCCCAGCGGGGGGAGGTTCCGCCCGAAGGGCGGTGGTGGGGGGATGTCGATGAAAGCATGGTCGAGCCCGCATCTGCCCATTCTCCCGGGACGGCGGCTCCCCTATAAAGTTCGCCATATTTTCCTAAATTTTCGTCAAATGCTTGACAAGGGCGGCGAGGGGGACTATAATACATTCATCGAATATTCTTTGGGGCGGAGTGCAATTCTCCACCGGCAGTAAAGTCTGCGAAGCCTTTGGGCCCGAACGGGTGCAATTCCCGTACCGACGGTATAGTCCGGATGAGAAAAGAAAGCGTGAATTCGCGTTTACCGAGGCGCCCCTTTCAGACATGGGTGCCTCGTTTTTTGTGGAAAGCGGAAACACAGGGTTCACAGAGAATATCCGAAATTCACTTTTTGAGGTGTTCTCATGCAAAACAAAAAGTTCTTCTCCACGACGCGCATCGTCATGATCGCGCTCTTCGGGGCACTTGCGGGGCTCTTGCACATTGCAAAATTCCCGCTGTCCTTCGCCTTTCCGAGCTTTCTCGAATTTGATTTTTCAGACATCCCGCTCTTCATCGGGACTTTCGCGCTCGGGCCCGTTTCGGGGTGCATCATCGTCGTCATCAAACTGCTCGTCAAGCTGGTGTGCGTCGGCACGAGCAATTTCTTTGTCGGCGAGCTCGCCAATCTTCTCATCGGGTGGGCGTTCGTCATCCCCGCGGGGCTCATCTATCGGCGTTGGCGCACGTTCAAGGGGGCGCTTTTGGCGCTGGCGGTGGGGTCGCTCGCCTCGGTGGCCGTTGCCATTCTCGCCAATTGGCTCATTCTCATCCCGTTCTTTGTGCAGCTTTACGGCGGGTGGGACCACGTGCTCCCCGCGCTCACCAATCTCTTCCCGTCCATCACGCAGGAGACCTTTTTCAATTATTACCTCTGGATCTCCGTGCTGCCGTTCAACCTGCTCCGCTGCCTCATCGCGAGCATTGTGACGACGATCGTCTATAAGCACGTCTCGCGGTTCATCGACTATCTCAACAAAAAACTGTCTCCCGAGGGCTCAACCGCGGGCATGGGTGGCACTGCCGCTGTCATCGGGTGCATTTTTGTTGTCTTACTCTTGGTGCTGTTCGCACTGCTCCGCTTCTTCTTGTGGAGCTGATCCCCTCGGTCTATATGATGCGCAACTTCGTTGAAGCACTAAAATCTCGTCAACATCGCTCGCCGCAAATGGTGGGGGAATCAAAGCGCCTTAAAGTATTTTGAAATTATACTTAAAGCATTTTGAAATTATTTAAGAAACAATAAAATGGAGGACAAAGATAGAGCACAGGAGCAATCTTGTGCTTTATAATTTATACGCACCATTCCGTACAGCGAAAGCCGTGCGGTGATTTTCATTTTACAATGATTTTCATTTTATAAGGAGAAAAAGAAAATGAAATATAAGGATTGGCTATGTGAATGGCTGACTGACTATGTGAAAGTTGCAAGCAAACAGCGTACTTATGAAGGATACAGGGCGATAGCAGAATTGCATTTAGTGCCGACACTCGGAGAATATGAGCTATCTGAGATTACGCCGCTTATTGTGCAAAAGTTTATTACCGGACTTATGGAATCGGGAAATAAGCGAACAGGGAAAGGACTATCCTCTAATTTTGTGAAGTCGATCATCTCTGTTTTGCAGAATTCTCTCAGAACGGCTCACGTGTCCGGGCTGATCCCCGAATACACGGCGAACAGGATAAAGCGCCCGAAGATAGTCGAAAAGCAAGTGGAGTGTTTCTCTTTGTCCGAGCAAAAAGCGATAGAGAAGAATGTTCTTGAAAGCAAGAAACCAAAGCTCAAAGGAATCATCATTTGCCTTTACACGGGGCTGAGGATCGGGGAACTGCTCGCCCTCACCTGGGACGATATAGATTTTCAAAAGGCAAGCCTTTCCGTCACAAAGACTTGCCACGACGGATATCTCGATGGCAAACGTTGTGTTATCGTTGATACCCCAAAGACCGAAACTTCGAGAAGAATCATCCCGTTATCGGAATCGATGCTTGATATTTTGAAAACAATGAAAAAGAACAGATCCGGAAATTACGTTATTTCCGAGAAAGGCGGGCCCGTATTCGTGCGAAGTTATCAACGGACTTTTGAACTGCTCTTAAAACGGCTCGGGATTGCGCACAAAGGCTTTCACGCGCTCAGGCACACGTTTGCCACTCGTGCCATAGAGTGCGGAATGGACGTGAAAACCTTATCCGAGATACTCGGGCATAAGAATGCGACCATAACGCTGAACCGTTACGCCCACTCCCTTTGGGAGCATAAGGCGGAGATGATGAACAAACTCGGCAAACTGTTATAACAAAAAAATGTGCATCCATTACTATGACGGATGCACTATCGTTTCATCCATTTTAGTACATTTCGAATGCAAAGTCAAGAAAAATAAATGGTTCAAGAAAAAAATTGTGTGAAATTTGACGAATCATAGGCGACGGATGCGCTCTTTTTGACCCCTCATCCCGAAAAAAGACATCAACCATAGTAATAGGTGCATTTTTCGAAAATCGAAGAGGGCTATTGTATCAAAAGGAGTGTCAATATGAAAGGGAATTTCAAGAAAAATCTTGCGATGATCTTTTTTGCATTGATCGCAGTCGTTTGCCTGTGCATGGCGCTGTTTTTGCAGACGACTGATAGGGTCCTGTCTCCCACAGTCGGCGCGGAAGAACACGAGCCGTTCCCGCAGGAAATAGACACGGATATTCAAGCCTACAGTGGTTGGGGAACAAGCGGCGTCACGATGAAAGACGACCGCGTGTACAAAGAGACCACTTTGTGGGACATCAAAACGCGTATTGCCGCTTATGCAAACGTTCAAAGGCGCAACATAGGAGATAAATTCAACGATTTGTTGTCGGCCAATGAATTTAATATTCAGCTGACTGTACACAGCGTTACATATTCCGATATCGACATAACCGTTTCCACAGGCGACGGAGCAGAACCGAAGATCCAAAAGGGCGACTTGAAGGCTACGCCCTTTTCGTCATACGGCAACGATGACTCGTTGCACACGGGTGATAATTTTACCGTCACGGTCACGCCCCTTGTAGACGACAGCATTGTCACAAGCACGCAAATGCGGGGAGAGACCAAGACGGTCACGGTCAAGTTGTCCGATCATCCCATCTATTCTCAAAAGAAAGGGTTGAAAATCACCATGGGCGAACCTCCGGAAAGTAATCCGGTGTATACAAGCACGAAGTTGTCCCGCACCTACACCCAATATGAGTTTTTCTACAAGGCCAGCATCAAGGGCGTTTTACAGGAAAAAGAAGAGGAAGATACGTGGGAAGAGATCCCCCGCGAACTCATTACCAGCTGCCGTTTTACGAGTGATGCGAAGTCATTCGAATTAGGTAAAAATGACAACAATACAATCGATATTACTTATAAAAATCCCGATAACGCAACTACCGTTTTGGGTACAATTTTGGGCTCGAATATTTATGTAGAAAATGCCACCGTCAAGTCGGTCACGCTGGAATTCAACGACGGCGAGGAAGGCACCCTTACAAAAGGAACAACGACCGCGGACGGCGTTTGGTACCGTAAAGGTTTGCCAGAGTCTTTCGACATGGGCGGTTATTACATGGATTCTTTTGGCAACTACTACGAGAACGGCACCCATGACCGCTACGGAAACTTGGGCGACGTTTCCTATCGAGCGTTTGTCGGCGGAGGCGGAGGAGAGACGGATCCCAAGCTTATTGGCTACGGCTTGCGCGTTATCGTGCGCGACACCAACGGCGACGCCGTGACTCTTCGCGGCGACGATCCGCGCATTACCGTGGGGTATTTTCACGATGACTATTTCGATGAAGAGCATATGCCGGAACCCACCAACGACGAAACATTTTACAATCTTAAAGTACGTTACTCCGCTGTGTCAGGCGCTGCGAGCTATGTTGAAAGCAACGAACTTAGGGTAAGATTTTGGCGCCGTTGGAACAGCTACATGTATACCAACATCAATGACCCGGACACCCAACAAGATAAAGATACGGTCATAACGATAGATACTCCCGCCAACGGAGATACGCTGAAATCGGTGTATCCCGACTTGAAGGTTTACCGCGTTGAAAACGACGGGCGTATGATAGAAATGTTCGAAGACATGTACAGGATTCCCGATTCGTCCGGGTTTGCGCCCTCTACCTATTACAGAGATCTTACACAAAAGACGACAACCGGTAGTTACGATTGGTGGCCGGAAGGCACAGACCAGTACGGGAACAATGACCTCGGGAAAGATAGTGACGGCAATTATTACTACTACACCAGCTTAGAGCTCTTTAATGACTCAATGGGCAGTGGCAGTATTAGCGCCTATGTTCCGTTCAAGGTGAAATACACGCAGGTAGACAGCATCAATTTGCTCAATTCGCTCAGTACCTCGACATACAATGTAAACGAATCGCTCAATTTGGAAGGCTATCACATACAGTTCAAACAAGGAGAAGGTCAGCCCAGCGGTTCGTTGGTGCTGAGAAACAATAATAGCACAGGCTACATAACAGAAAAGTATTCCGCGTTCTCTAAGGCGGGATTCCGCCCGTGGAGCATTTCTCGCAGCAACGCGGGGCAGATGGCATTCGGGCAGTATACGGTTTTGTATTACTCTGAACAGGACCTTCAGCGCTTACAAGACGGCAAGAACTTGGATGGCACTCCCGTAGCCGATGGTTATACCGAAGCACAAAAGAACTTTTTCAACAGTATCAGCGGAGTTGGTTCGGGTAGCATAACCTCTGTGGCTTTCCCAGGATCGAATCGACAAGTGGGTACCACAAATGTTGGCAATAGCGAGCATAGCGAGATGGACTACATGCTCCATGAGCTTGTCGCGCCCAAAAACGGATCAAATGTGCGCACAACTTTGAGTGCGGACACGGTTTTGGTGCGCGTCATTTATCTCGTGGCCAGCAGAACGGACGACCCGAAGTGGGGAATTACCGCGCAGACTCAAAGCGTCGCCATGTATTTCGACCTGATCGTGGGGAAAAATATTACCGTTTCCAGACCCAGTACCGCGATTCTTTATGTCGCCCCGAGAACTGGTAAATTCGGCGCATTGAGCAAAACCTTAGGTACGATAGAGGACGTTACGGAAGGCTGGGAAGTACGCTTTTACAATTGGAACGAGAATATGGATCCCTCGTTTACAGGAAGCAAGCGTACAGATTACAACGTCAAAGTTCATTTTGAACACGAAGTTGTTCAATCCGGCGGCAAGATGGAATACGTAGTAGCCAACAAGGCAGAGGGATATTGGGCGGAAATCGTCAAAGGAAGCGACAAGAACTACTATGTTGTCTTTTATGGCGACAGCATTGTGGGCAATTGGCGAATGTATTTGGAACTTGTCGATCTCGATGGCAAGCGCTCGAATACTTATATGTGGAACGCCCAGATGAGAGGCGATCGGCAGTTTCAGATGGTAAATGAAGTTGGTAAATCAACCAACACTTATGGCTACTATCAATTGTCTATCGATGGTGCCAAGGCTGAGATCTCCATATCGCCCGTGAGCTTCGATTGGGGCGGCGAGTTTACCTATACCGTAAACTACACAGCCGGGGGTCCCACCCAAACCTACACACAAAAAAATGAAGAACGGCGCGGCGACAATGGTACCGTAAATGGAAAAGGAGAATCCGCACTCTATCAATTATATTTTTATCAAAACAACGCACTCATGGAGTCTCCCAATGAGATCCCCACGGAACCCGGGCACTACCAGGTGTATGTTTCCGTGTGGCAACAGGGCAACTACTCCACGGCGACAAGCGCAAGGGCGGAATTCGATATTTTTGCCCTGAATTTGCGCATCGAGTGGACGGGCGGCGCCGATGACAACGGCGGCAATATCATCTATCATCCGGACGGTCACAACCCCTATGATTACTTCAAGGTGACCTTGGGCTCAAACAGCGGGGTGCCTTTTGCACAAGCAAATCGTTGGTATTTGCAAGTGGGAGACCAAAAGCTCGCCACAGACACCAAGTATGTCAATGCAGACAAATACACGCTGAATCTTGTCCTCGACAGTGTGATTGTGTCGGACGACGACAACCCCGTGAAAGAAGGCGGTATGCGCAAATACTATCGTTGGGAAAACACGTCTGATAATTGGAATTATCCCAACGGAATTTCCCGCCAAAACGATTACACTCTGAGTATCACTTTTGAAATCAAGAAATACGAGGGCACCGAGTTTAAGATAGAGATGCCCAATCGCCGCTATCGCGATGAAAACGATACGGTAGGAGACGAAATCAATGTTGCCCAATTTAAGCCTGTCGAAGGAAAGTTTTACGGCAGCGAAAGCCTTGTAAATATTGTCTATATAACCGAAGCGGTCTATAAGGAACATTTTAACGATTATGATAAGCTTGGAGACGAAAAGGCTTCATATCAATACGGCTTTTACAATTATCTTACAAGGAAAAATATAACTCCCTTTGGCGTCGCGGATTTGCCCAACCAAAATGTTGGCACCTACTATGTGGTCGCCTATTTGCAGGACGATTCCAACCAAGGCAAAACATACAACCCCGGTTTCGCCAACTATGCGTTCTATGAGGTAATCCAAAAATTTGAGATCGAAAAGCGCCTCATCACGCTCCCGTCTATACAGGCAGGCACCTACGTCTACAATGACGATCCAGATGCAGAAGTGCAAGCCAAAGTGCTGGATTTCGACAAAACAGTCGATCAAACAGGTGCCGGCGCTTTTCAAAACGCAATCTTTTACACCTCATCGCTCTTAGACAGTAGTTTATCGCAATATTCGCCCAGAGCGGGCTTCGACGAAACTGAATATTTCATTCACGCAAAGAACGCCGACGTTTATTATGCGGTATTCCGTTTGTTCGATGAAAAAAACAACGAGTGGAACGAAGAGGGCTTTTCTGAAGATAGAGACGTCGCATTCTTCGTAGACGGAGAATACAGATATTTCATTTTGGTGTGGACCATCGAGCGCGCAAAGGCGGTGCTCCCTTCTCCCAACCCGTTGACGTATAAATTTAATGTTTCCGGGGCTTCCAATGTGCAAGACGTTCAATTTACGGGCAAAACTGCGGCTACCGGAGCAAGTGGAAAACACAGTTTCAATGAAGTAGCACCCTACGGTTTCGTAAGGGATACCCAAGAAGGAGGCAAGTGGACTTCCGAGCACACCTCCGTATTCTTCGCAAGCGAAGCCGGCACCTATTCGTTCTGGATCAAGGCGGATTCCAACCATTACTACACGAACGAGGCAGAGGAGACCATATGGAAGAATCCCAAGACACAGCCGGAATGGGTAGAGGTGCAATGGACGATCAACAAATTGGTCATCGATGACTACAAAGTATATTTGAATAACAGTGAGCCCAAAACCTCTTCTTCCGTGTATACGGGCACCACACAACACTTTACCGTAGACGGTTATTACACGAATTATAACTCCTACATGAAGTATACCCTCACGGGCAGGACCACAACAATAGACGGCAAAGAAATTACATTTGAACCGGCGACGAATACCAACACAGAACACTATTATACGTCGGAAAACGACAGTCAAATCACTTTGAACGTAACCTATGTGGGTACATATACGTTCACATTTACGCTTAGATCGGGTTACGACAAGAACTGCTATTGGGCGGGCCCGGACGGTAAAGAGCTGACAACCTACTCGACAACGTTCGAGATCACTCCCGCAACGCTGACAGTTGATTGGGACAATAGTCTCAATCCGTTCACCTACGACGGAACGGCTAAGTTCTACGAACCGAGCTTCACCAATTCGGCAGCCAACGGAGATCAATTTACTATAAGCCCGCGCTACTTTGTTTTGAAGGATGACGGCTCGTTGGGCGAAGAGGTCACCGCATCTAAACCCAAGGCGGCGGGAAAATACATTGCCATTCTCACCTACGATCGCGTTACATCCAACAACATAAACAAGCGTGGCAACACTCAATTTCCACAGCTCAACTATTCCGCTTCCTACACGGGCGGGACCTATACAATATTCGATAACTTCCGTTTCAACCAAAGTGAGGTTAAGAAGTTCTCCTATAACGGTGAGACGATCAAGGGCATCTGGTGCGAATTGACGATCACCACGTCCACCGTGGCGCACCCTTACCTCAAAGCCCAAGAGGGCACTTTGAGCAACTATGGCGGCGGCACAGACGGCACCCATGGCCAACACAACGTCATCATAGTTCCATTCAAGGGCATAGACAATTTTTACGACATGCTGGCGTTTATCTTCTTCAAGGATACGTCGAGCGATAAGGTTTGGGCGGAGAGCGAGTATTCCAAACTGCTCACCGTTAAAGATGAATCGGCTACATCCAATACGCAAAGAGCCACAGTAAAATGGAACGGTGACGCAGCGCTGGACTACTACAAGTTCACCGTAACTCTCACCAATCAAAAGGACTATTCGTGGGCACAAGATGATGGACACGATATCCCGTCGAGTACGGAATTCGTGTTCTATTTGCAGATCACGCCCACCAAGATCACGCTTGCGCAAATCAACAATGCAAATTTGACGGCAGGGTCAAGTCTGACTTACTCTACGCCCTACAACGACGCCGAGCAGCTTTTCACCACGGGCATTTCCAACTACGATGTATTTGCGAACAATTATTCGAATTTCCTCGGAGTGACCGCAAATCCCATAACCGTGTCCGAGGCGGGCACCGCAGAAACGGGTGCGGAAGACGTTGTGCGCTTGTCTGACGCGATAGGCGCTTATACCGTATCTGTCGCGCTCACAGACGACAACAACACCGTTTGGGAGGGCGGATTGGATCATGCTCCGCGCACGTTCTCTTTCAAAATCACCCCCGTCGAGATCAAGGTGGATTGGACCGACACCGAGACCACATTCGAACCGGGCAAGGCGCAACAACCTACCGCCAAGATCGCCAACACATTTGGCGTCGGCGCTACCGTCACAAAGGACGTCGTGACCATTGTTTTCGATCTCTCCACGACCGACGGCGATGATCGTGCCAAGATAGTTGCCTGTAAGGACAACACGAGCGCAACCGCCGTCAACGCGGGCACATACACCGCCACGGTAGTCGGTTTCTTCGGCAATGACGCATGCAACTATGAACTTGTGCTTACTGAACCCACTACGAGCACCGAGTTTACGATTTACAAAAAGAACCTTGTAAAGCCCGATCTGAAGGGTGACGGCGAGTATATCTACAACAAAAAGGCGCAAACGATCACGTTCGAGAACTCCGACGCGGCCATCATGTCCATAAAAGACGACTACTCGGGCAAGGTGCTTGTGGCAAACGGCACGATCGCGAAGGACACCATTACCCCGGGGACTACCACGGGAGTTCTCAACACCGGAGAGCTTACGCTCAGCGCGATCCGTGCAGGGGTATATTCCGCGACCATCACCCTCAAAGATACGGGCAACTACTACTGGGGCGAGAGCGTGGACGACACGCACAAACAGCCCACGGACAAGACGGCTGATCCCGATGAGGAGTACTCTGATTTCTGGACGATCAAACAGCGTGCAATCAACGCGCCTTCCTTGGAATACCAGCGCGGCCAAGCGTTCAATAATAACGGCTATTTCTATCCCGTTCTGTACGGCAAGAACGAATCCCTTGCGGCGAACAATCCGTTGACGGGCGAGTCGAACAACAATAAACTGTATGACAAAGAGGTTCAAAACAGCACGAATGTCAAGATGACCGGCTCGGATTACTATATGCCGGTAGAAGGCAACTGGAAAGTCAAATTCACCTTCAAGTACTACGACGAAGGCGGTAAGCCGTTGGATGAAGGCGACATGAAAAAACCCGGTCATCTGCTTACCGGTGTCTACTACATCGAGCTGACGCTTGAGGTGGAGTCGAAGGACAATGAGGGCCTCAGCGACTACGTCTGGGCATTCAACTACACCTCCGCCGAAAGCAATCAGCTCAGGCAATTTGACCTCACAGGCAAAGACGAGCCAGTAAGCGATGGCGAGAATGTTACCGTCAAGCTCTATTTCTGCATCACCAAGGGTATCTACAATGTCGAGTTCGAGGTTTCCGGCTGGACCTACGGAGAACATCAACAGCAGACGGTAGCGGGCGGCAGCAAGGGCAGCAGGTTCCTGCAATTTACGCGTACGACGGAAAAATTGCCCGACTCGTTGAAAGACGAAGCGAAAAAACGTTCCGTGAAATACCACACGATGAGCAACGTTCAGCGAGAAGGGGAGAAGATCACGGACGGCGACCTGTCCGAATCCCCCGTAAGCGACGCCGAATTGGTTTCCAATTCCGATTCCACCTCTCACCCCGATGACGAAAAGGGCAACAACCCGATCTTCACGCCCCAAAAGTCGCCCTACAAGGCGGGCGTGTATGCCGCGCTGATCACCTATGAGGAAAACGGCGAAGGCACTTTGGAAGAGCTCACTTTCACCGTGTACTTCGAGATCAAACAGCTCGTCATCATAGCAAAGTGGGATTCTGCCGAGAGCGCCGTATATAGCGGCAAGGAGCAGATCCGCGGGGCCACGATCACCAATAAGGTCACCACGGAATTGTCAAGCGGCTCTTACGAGGATGTGGTGGAAGTTACCACCAAGTGGACGGATCAAGCAGGCGGCGAGACAGCCGGCGATCAGGGCTATCCCATCAACGTGCGCCGTACTTCGAGGAATGACGACCCCAAGCCTTACAATCTGTCTCTCGACAAGTTGACGGAAGCGGATGCGGACAACTATGTCATCGACAAGCACCAATCCAACTTCACGTCTACCTTTACCATCACGCCGTATCAAATCAAGTTGCAGGCAAACGCTCTTGGCAAAGTTTACGGCGACCCGCTTGACGCGAATCAGAACCTTATCAAGAAAGGCGGCAGCTACAACTTCGGCTATGCCGACGCCAACCAATTCCTCAGCGGGCTCAATGACGACAAAACAAGTTTCGATCATTTCCTGCTGTACGCCTATACCGATACAAACTACAATACTTTCGTCACAACGACCACGGACGCGGGCTCATATGTGCTGCACCTCACGTTGAATGAAGCCTATGCGGAGTATTATCTCAATTACGCGCTCGATTTCGGTGAGGATGCAACCTATACGATAACGCGCAGGGAAGTGAACATTGTTTGGGCGGCCTCCGACTCGTTTATCTACAACGGCACCGATCAGTACGAATCCTTCAATGCGAACGGTGCAGGGCGCTCCTATTTTGTATACTTCCACGGCGTTGCGGCATGCAACGAAGGGATAGTACAGCTCAATCCGACGATTACGAGGGGCGGTTCGGCGGCGACTTTCAAAGATGCGGGCACCTACACCTTTACGCTGGATGGCAAGCCACAGCCCCGTCGGGACGTGCAAAACTATCAATTCTCCGCGGATTCTTTGAGCAAACTTACAAAGACTTACGAGATTGCAAAGAGGCACGTCTACCTGCAAGCCAACAGTTTCAGCTCGGAATACGGCATCGAGATCGACGCCGAATCCGAGAACTTCCAGTGGCGGTATGCTTCGGGTTCGAGCGACGATCTTCACAAGTTTGTCGATGACGGCGGCGCCGTGATCGGGGCATGGCCGTATAATAAGCAAATTTACGACGGCGATGGCAAGTTCATTTCCTTCAAGACGGCCACGGAGGCGGTGCTCAACCCCGCCGGCGGCAAAACGCTTACTTCCGCGGGGAGCACGGTAGACACCTACATTGTACTCGGTGCGGGCGGCGCAATTGAGAAGGATACATACAATTCCACCAATTACATCGTAACCATCTCCGGTTCGGGCAAGCACGAAATCACCAAACAAAAGCTCAATAAAGAAAACAAGCGCCTCATTTGGGACGAAGCGCAACTTGTGTTTACCTACGACGGCACCGATCAGGCGCGGGATCCGGACGGGCTCAACTCCAAGGCGCAATCCGTTTACTTTGTGGATTCTCAAACGGGCGAACGCGTTTATTTCAGAGCGCGCGCCGTGGCAAACCAAGGCTCTGAGACAATTATTTCGTTTACCGATGTTGGGGAATATTATTTCTATATCGCCGGCATGCCCGAAGGCAGTACGGCTTCGGGATACTATTCGGATAACTATGAGATTCCCGGAGAGCGTGATGCGGGCCGCTATAACAAGGTGGAAATGCGGCCGCGCGAAGTCACGGTCACCGCATCTGCCATTAAAGATCACGAATACGGCGAGGCGTTTTCTGACGCGCTCGAATTTACCCATGCGGCCAAAGTTTGGCAGTATAAAGACGGCGATTGGACACTTGTAGACGCCGCAACCTCGGGCGCTGCCGTAACGGGCGGATTTGTTCTCGGTTACGAAGAGAATTTCTGCGTCCGCACTGACTTGAGCGGCGCCACCACGGTAGGCTCCTATAAGAACATGGTAGAGGGCAAAGCGGTCTTTGTGCTGCAAATGCGCCAAGACGGCGGCGCGTTTGGCGACGTTGATTTCAGCAGCGCTGATGATGGATACATCACTGCCGATAACGGAAACTACAAGGTGTATTTCGACGGTAAATCCAACGGCATCACGATCACCCCGCGCAAGGTTCGCCTTACGATCACATCGATAAGCCACGAATACGGCGAAGCATTGCAAAACATCGCCGAAAGCGCCGTGCTCTCGCGCCAGGGTGCCGGTGACGCGCTTGTAAACGGCGACAAAGACATTTATACGATCATCACCCTCAACGGAGACGGAAGCGATCTGCTCGGCAGTGCGACCTATCCCGATGTGGGAGGATACCGCATAAAGGTGACCTGCAACAATGCCAACTACAAAATTACCGTTGTGCATAGCGCCGCCGGAGGGGATTCCAAGAATCAGGATATGGAGGCTCGCGTGGGCGACGTGTACATGACGGAAGCGGCAGACAAGGTGTATCAGATCGTTCCCTCCAAGATATTCACTGCGGAGGGGACCAAGGTGAGCGCCGAGGCTTACGGCGCCATCTATGACGGGCAAGCGCACACCGCGGCTAAGGAAGCCAAGTTCACGGGCACATACTACACCAATGAGTTGCAAGGAGGAAAGGGTGTAACGGCGGCCTTCGAATTGGGCGGCACCGGCAAGACTTCGTTTAATGCCCCGGGCAATGCAAACGGCCTCAAAATCTACTTCCGCAAGGCGGTCTCGGGCGGCTATCCTCAGACATGGGGTGATCCGACGGTCGATCCCGCCACCCTTGCAATTACCGACAGCGGCTACGAGTGGACAACGGAAATGCCCGCATTTACGCATGCCGGCACATACTATGTCTACTATGCCGTGGTGGCCAAAAACCACGAGTCGCTCATCGGCCCAACTTACTGCATGAAGGTCGTGATAGAGCAGAAGGAAGTGAAAGTTTCTTTCAGTTTCTTCATCTACTTCTCCGAGTCGCTCCCCGAGAATTGGGCTCCCGACATCTCGAAGTTTACCTTTGACGGGTTTGTGGACGGCGAAACGCTTGGGTCGGGTAAAATCGACGGATACTCCGCCGCCGACGACAAGATCACGGTTTCCGCGCCCGGCTATACTGCGGGAGACGACGTCAACGGAATCGCGAAAAACTACTACGATATCAAGCTCGCGTTTGACAGGTTCACAACGACCGACTACAAGTTTGTTCAGAACTCGGAGAACGGCAAGTGCGGCATGGAGGTCAAGGTCCTGCCCCTTGTGCTGACGGTCAATCCCCATTTGACAAACACCTACTATCTCGGCGGCGCGGGAACGAGCGAGAAGAAGTTCGATCTCACCAAGCTCGGCACGGGAGCATTCAAAACTACCTCCGATTCTCACACCTATACATTGAGCGTCGCTCCCGATATTATGAGTGATTTGGGCGTCGTTATCGGGGATATTTGGGCAAACGACTATGAAAACGAAGAGAAGTCCGGGCAGAAGATATTTAACCTCACATCCGGTGCGTTTACAAGCTCCTCGGACAACCAAACCGCAGGGGTGGGCAGCTATGAGGTAACATTCTCGTTCAACACAGGTTACGACAAGAAGTATTCCATCCAATACAACGACAAAGTCAATTATGTGATCACCGAGGCAAGTTTCAAAGTAAACGATTTGCACGGTTACGGCAAAATCACGGGAACGGGCGCAACATTGGCGGGCCGCCCCTATGACGAAAAGAACCACTATGTGCTGCACGACGGGCAATACCATTCCGAGGACGAACCCGAAGAAAGCGACTCGCCCGCAGGCTTTGCAACATCCGCCGACGGAAAGGCCATCGATTGGAGCTTCATCTTACTGAAAGCCGGCTCCGTTGATTCGGAATACAGTAGTAGTGATCCCGCGGCCGCGGCATTTTGGATGAAGCACCAAGGGGAAGTTGTAAAGGGCAAAATCCCGACGATCATCGATGCAGGCAGCTATTTCATCTACTACAAGCTCGAGCTTGCCAACCACAAAACGTTCTATGGCTACCAGGAAGCCAAGATCAACAAGGCAACGAATAACGCGTGGGAGAGGCAGTATAGCATCAACGGTTCCGAGAGCTGGAATCACGAATGGACTTACGGCGGATACAACACTGCAACCGACAAAGAAGTCCTGCCCATGCCCAAGTTCAGCAAGGAACCGGGCAGCACGGATAAACTCATTCCCACGATCACGTTGTCCCGCAAGCCTCTCGACGGAAGGGACTATGTTCCGTATGCCGCGTATACGATCACGGCGGATTTCAGCGAGTATTACGGTAGCTATCAGGGCTGGCTTTTTAAAAACGGGAAGAACCTGCCGGCAGGCGAGTATCAGATCACCTTCTCGTTGGACGGCAACGACAACTTTAATGAAATTGTAGCGCAAACCTACCACTTCACGGTTCAAAGGGCCAAGTTGACCGTCACCGCGGGCAGTTTCGAACTCGTATACGGCGAAGAAGTAGGCGAGGCGAACAGAACTTTCACGGTTACAGGGTTTGTCAACGGGGAAGAGCAAGCGAAAATTCTCGGCGACGCCAAACCCACGTTCCGCATTGCAAAAGACGAGAACGTATATCAGGTCGGTTACCAATACGGCAGCGTCGGCACGTATACGATCACCCTTACTACGGGCGAAAGTGCTTTCAAAGACTTGCTTGCCGAAGGCGGCAGCGCTGCCAACTATACCGTGACTTATCAGGATGGCACGATGACCGTTGTGGCGCGCAAGATCCAAGTCCGATTCGGTTCATTGACCAATAGCTATAACTACAATCAAAGCGAAAAGGGTCAAACTGAGTCTATTGCGTGGAACGATCAAATTGACACCGACGGGACCCAGCTTATTCAAGAAATCACATTTGTGGGCGGGCAAACTGTTACGGGCAATCCCTTGGTTCGGGGAGACTACGGTAAAAACAAGTATGAAAACTTTGTATTCTCCTACACGACCACAGCAATCAAATTCGACTCCGACGGAAGAGGTTCGCTTACATTGGGCACGAACTCTGCGCATGATGAGCCGTACGATATCACGGGCAAAGTGTACACCGACTCGGACGCCGAAAAATATCTGCACGCCAAGAACTATGTCGTCGAGTTTATAAAGGGTAGCTATACGATCCGGCGCGCCCGTATCAACGTCAGTCCCGTATTGCCGCAGGATCTGGTATATGACGGTACGCAAAAAATGGCAAGCACGACGGCCGTTTCGGGCGACATCACCTTTACCGTTTTTTATGAAAAGTTGACAGGAGGCGCATACGGCACGGAAGGGGCCGAATTTAGTTCGAGGCAGCAAGATGCTCCCATAACCGTCGGCACCTATCGCGTGTCCTTGCAGGCGTCGAGTACCGACTATATCGCCAGCACATCGTCTGTCCAAATGGTCATTACGCCCAAACCGATAGACGTCTCTCTCGAACTGCAAAGCAGGCAGGGCGACGATTTCGCCAAGCATTGGAACGGTGCCGCATACAAGCCCGTCGTTTACTATCTCGACGAATACCGCGTGGTGGCAACAGCAGGGTTAAACGGCTCAGGCTCCGCCGACCGCAAGGTGATCGCGGCGGATGCGGAAGGGTTCGCATTCAGCTATGCCTATCGGCTTGGCGGTAAGCCGGCAGACAAAGCCATTTCCGCGGGCCACTACATCGTAACTGTCACCTGCAACAACGAAAACTATCAATTGGAAATTCAACTCGATGCCGGGGACGAAAAAGTATTTACAAATCATTCCACCGACACGGCAGAATTCACCATTGCCCGCAAGGAGATCGCAAAGCCCACGTTTGGCCAAAATAACGGTAGCAAAACCTATGACGGCGACCCGTTTGCCTTTGCCGTGAACGGTTATACCAAGGAACAGGACCACAAGAAAACGGACGCGCTCAGCATCACCTTCAACGTCAACGGCGCGCCGTCTGTCGACGCCGGAGCAACTTTTGAAAATGACAGTTGGACATGGAATGTGACCAATGCCGGTAAATACACGGTGGTCGTCTCCTTTGTGTCGGAAAATTATGAGTGGAGCGGCACAAGCGCAAGCCGTGAGTCCGTGATGTTTACCTACACGGTCAACAAGAAGAATCTGTATGTAAAGGCGGAGGATGCACAAATCATCTACGGCGAACCCTTCTCTTCGCTCGAAATCGGTCTGCTGTTTAGCGCGACCGAAGGCGGAGCATACTTGAAAAACGGCGGATTTGTCAAAGAGGAACAAGCGGAAGAGGTGATCCGAGGCTTCAACGCCGACACCGTGGCGTTGTTTACCACAACTTCTTCGACTTCCGGCGCTTACAGCAACACTTCGCCCGCGCAATCGATTTTTGCGATTGAAATCAAGGAAGAGGTGCTCTCCGCGGACAACTACAATCTGATCCTCGGTTCAAAGAAGGGAACGCTTACGGTCGTCAAGCGTCAACTTACTTTGACCGTTGCAGACGGCAGGTCCAATGACAAGGCGAAAAAGACCTACGACGGCATTCGGCCGACAATTGACGCAAACCAAGCGATGAACCTGTTCACGGTCACAGGCGGCGAGTTGCCGAATAACGGATACTCACTGAGTTCCCTTTACGTCAGCTTCACCGTGGATGGCACAATCGGGGATGCGGAGAACTTGGCCGGTGCGGGAGAACACCGCTTGACCCCGTCCTATAACAACTCGAATTACGACATCACGTTCCAAGGCGTTTGGAGCGGCGGCGACGGCGATGCGTACAACGGCAAGGCCGGCATCTATGTGATCGAGCGCGCAACGCTAACCGTCAAGGTGGGCGTCAAGAACGATGGGTTCAAACCAAAAGGCACGATCACCTATGGCGATGAGTTCGACGAGTATGTAACGGTCGATTATTCCGGTTGGGTAGCGAAGGACAACGCAGGCTTGAAGCCGCTGGTGAAGTACACGTTCACCGCAATGAAGGACGGAGACGTCGCATATGTTTCCGGTGACTCTCATGCGGGCGATGTGTTTACGTTGGATATTTCCAACAAGGGAGAAGACAACTTCTTCCGCGACTATACGGTCAAAGTCGTCACGGGCACCATGACCGTTGTCACCCGCTACATTTCCGCGACAGTCTCGGACAATGTGTTTGAATGCGGTGCCGATTATAACACCTACAAGGATATTCCGGCAGTACCCGTGTATGTCAACACGGTAGACGGACACGTTCCCAACGCCATACTCACCTACACGGGAACGTTGGCGGATAAAACACAGCTCGGGACCACCGTTCCGCAACGCGTCGGCGACTACACCGTCACCATCACGCTGCAACAAAACGATAACGGAGAGTACGACTACAAGTTCGGCACAAGTTCGTCGGACGCCAACGAGGCGATCACGCTTAATTACAAGATCACGCCCAAGGAGATCGAGCTTCATTTCGCTTCCACGTCTCTCGACTTGTCCACTTTCGAGGGCAATCAAGGCGAAAACCAGCTTGTCGGTTACATCAAAGACATCATGAATGTAACCAAATACTTCTTTGCCGGAGCGGATACAACCGAGCAGGCGGTTGGGAAAGGCGACAAAATGATGATGCAGTTCTCTACCGTCGGCACGGGTTCCGCCACAATCGCCCTCACGGGCAAGCATGCCCACGACTACTTGCTTGTCGCAACGGTGAGCGGTTCCGTCAATACCAAAGGAGCGGAAATTACGCTTACGTTCAGCGTCAATTCCAGCGCGGTGGACTTCCACGTAACGATAACGGGCTGGACGTACGGCGAGTGGCAAGAGGCGGTCAATTCGCCCAAGCCATCCAGTGATCAGCTCGGCGACAAGATCAATTCGGCGGTGATCGTGTATATGTATTACACATTCAAGAATCAAGCCGAGTATCAGGAATGGTTGGAGCTCATCAAAAAGTACGATGATGGCCATATGGACAACGCGGCGCATCAATCGCTGAGAGGCGAGCTCGAAAAATTAACTTGCAGTATGACCTTGCCCACCAACGCGGGGTACTATCTTGTGCGCGCTCAACTCTCCGAGATGTCCGCGGAAGGCATTTCCGGTTCCTTTGCGGGTGCCGTATTCGAAATCACCAAGAAGCAGTTGGCGGCGCCTGTATTGGGTCAGCCCGAAGATTCTCACGGCGGCGAATGCACCTACAACGGCAGTGAACATTACAACATTATCAAAGGCTACGACAGTGCTACGATGCTTGCGACGCTCAAAGAGGGCAGCGAGGCGACGATCCGGATCGAAGGCAACAATGTAAACGTCCATGCCGTGAACAGAGGCCAATATCAGGTGACCATCCGCCTTGTAGACGACAAGAATTACGAATGGGATCCCGCCTCGGGCGCATCGGAAGGGGTTGTCACGATTACCTACGAGATCGGTCAAGGCGCGGATGAGATCGTCGATTTCGAAGAGAAAACGGTGACCTACGGCGACGAGATCGCGTTCTCCGCAAAATCGAAATTCGGCGCTGCGATCACGTATCAATATGTATTGCTGAATGCCGATGGCAGCGAAGCCGGTGCACAGAAACAGGCCGATTTGCCGATTAAGGCAGGCACATATTACATTTACGCAACCTCTGCCGAGGATAGTTCGGGTCACGAGAACTGGACGACGGCGACAAAGTTTGTGAAGCTCACCATCCAAAAGGCGACGCTCACGCTCGCCGTACAAGACGCAAGCGTGGTGTACGGAGAAGCATTGCCCGCATTCGACTACACGGTCAGCGGTTGGAAATTCACCGACGAAGAAAGTCTGTCGGAAGTTCTCCGCGCGGCGCTTGAAGGCAAAGTCGCATTCAGCGCGACCGATTATGCGCCGGGGCAATCCAAGGCAAACGCTGAAATACCCGTCACCGCGACCGTAAACGGCGCAAATCTCGGAGACAGCTTATCCGACTACGAGATCGCCGGCAGCGTTACAAGCGGCACGCTCACCGTGACAAAACGCGCGATCCTCATCGATATCAGCGACAACTTCGAGCATTATTTCAGCAACAAGGTATACTCCATCGGGAATAAATCCTCTAAGGATGCCGATTACACGAAGTTCTGGACGGCCGAGGCCGATCCGGAAGGCGGTTATTACGAGATTTTCAGCGGGGACAACATAACAGTTTGTTTCACCGTTCAGGGCGAGGCGATCCATGCGGGCGTCTACACGGTAACGGGCGCAACCGTACAGACGGACGACCTTGCTAACTACGAAGTGAGCTTTGTCAACGGCAGATTGCTCATCTCTCCCAACGAGGTCACGATAAGCGACGTGAAAGTGACCGTGGACGGCAAAGAGAGCGGATTTACCTACAATCACGGCAAGGAGATCGACTTCAAAGTCACTTACACCGCGACATTCATGCGCGACGGCGAACAGGTCACGGTCAAAAACATTGAAGCGGGAACAAACGCGAGTGCGTTTGACTTTGTTGCCTTCTTCGAAGTGAATTGGACGGGCAGAGTCAACGGCGCCCAAGAATACAATGAGAAGAAGGCGCCTACCCATGCGGGAACGTACCGCGTATTTGTGGAGCTCAATCAAAGTGGTACCCAAAACAGCAGCATCACGGCGATTCCTGCGAACACAAGCATTGTGATAGACAAGTTTGTCTTGGATGTGGGCCAATTACAGGGCTACATCGATGAAAACTGTCCCCTCACTTACAATGCACGGCCGCAAAGTCCTGAGGCAGAGGAACTGAAAAAGCAATCTTACTCCTTGTACGGCGAAGAAGGGCTTTATACGGTCTCGGACATTGCCAAGCAAACGGAATCTGCTAAGTACAACACGATAAGCGCCAGACTTGTGAACGCCAACGACTACGCCTGGTCGGATACATCGGATGCGACGAGGTTGTTCTCCTTCGAGATCAAGGCGATCACAAATCTGAAATTGACGGCAACAACCGAAGGCTCGGGCAAGTCCGAGTGGAACTACGACGGCACGATGCACACCGATTGGTATCACCTTCAAGCTGCCGTCGGCGAACAAAATGCAGATGGCGATCTTTCGGGTTACTACATCTACTTTGTGGCAACGGGAGAGAGCGCTCCCGCTTGGGGCACGATAGAAAGCGCCGGATCCAACGGTTGGCAACGCTTTACCGCGGCGCAACTTGCGGCAAGAGGCTCCAACGACCTCACCAAAGCAGGCAAGCATTGGCTGGTAGTGGCAGTTGCGGCAACGAACAATTACAACGAGGCGGTAACCGAGGTGCAAACCTACACCGTGCACAAGCGCACGATCGATGTTACGGTAAACGGCGGCAGAGACTTTACGGCGGGCGTTTACAGTTCTTCGCTTACCGCGGCGGGATTGTCCGCACCGGAATACACAATCGCCGAACATCAAGGCGAAAGCAAACTTGAAAGTGCGCAAATCGGGAGTTTGTTCACCTATTCGCTGATCCTCAGCTACACAGGCGAGTCGTGGAGCGGCGAGGCATTCGGCAGTGACGGGCATATCGAAGCGGGGAAATACACGGTTGTGGTAAGTCTGCCCGACGGCGCAAATGACAACTTTGCGCTGGGCAAAACAGTCGCCGGCTTCTGCATCGTACAGCGCGCGCCCATCTACGGCGACAGTATCACCGTCAACTCCAAGGTGTACGACGGCCAATCGCACGAACCGGCCGAATTTGTCGAGGCGGATTCGCTCAGCCGTTGGACGGCAGTAGGCAATCCTCAAACCAATGTCGGCACTTACACGTTCCATGCAACGCTGACGGAGGCAGCCGCTCATAACTACTATTGGTACACCAATAACGACGCAAATGCTGAGCAAGTAAACAAAGAAAGAACGCTTTCGTTCAGTATTACGCGCGCGACGCTGACGCTGAGCAATGGCCAATACATCTACACGAACGGCACGAGCGGCGGCGAAGCAACGTCGGTGGCTTTCGGTGGTGCGACGGGTTGGACGTATGCGGACAACATTCGCGATATTTCGGCAACGGCAACCGTGGGAACAACAGACGGCGCAACGCTCAGCGGCATTGCGGTCGAATTGCAGTACTGTCCCGTCGGCAGCGGAAACTGGGTGAGCGATCTGCCCGTCAATGCAGGGAGCTACCATGTCCGTATGTATGTGGTGCAAACCGCCAACTATGCGGCATACTACTCCGCCGAGAATAACACGGGAAAATACGTAACGATCACCATCGCCAAAAAGGCACTTGCAAAGCCCGCCGTGCCCGCTGGCGAACATGAAGGGAACTATTACTACACGGGCATCGAGCAAAGTATCGAGCTGGTGGATTTTGACGGCACGCTGATGAGCATTAAGCAACCCTTGTCAAGTGTAGGATGGAGATTCATGTACGTCTCCGGTGAAGAGGGCAAGACGGGTGCTATGGTCATGGCTACCAACCAAGGAGACTACAACATCTCCGTCAGTCTGCGCGATACGGCCAACTACACCTGGCAGGGCGGCGAAACGGGAGCAATCACTCTCATTTGGCGGATACAGGCCACCCAAAACCACTTTACAGGCATCGTGGTACAGGAAGGCGTCATCTATGGCGACCCGTATACTTTCGAAGCGAGCGCCAAGTTCGGCACGGTCAAGATTGCATATGCCATGGTAGAAGCGTTTGGCGACGCATCCGCTGCCGCATCTCTCGGCTACACCGACGGGCAGCCCGTCAATGCGGGGAATTATTGGATCCGTTTCCATGTAGAAGCAACCAACGATTACGCCGAAGCGAACGAGTATAAGCAGTTTACGATCCAAAAAGCCACTCTGACCGTTACGATCAACGAAGCAACCGTCACCTACGGACAAGAAGCCACGGGCAGCAATGGGTTTGTCGTGAGCGGCTACAAGAACGATGGCGACAAGTACAAAGACAGTGCAGCCACCCATCCCGTAACTGTAAAATACACGATCACCGGATATAAGGCGGGTGACGATGCGAAGGATTATGAAGGAGCGATCGGCGCCGAGGTAACGATAGGCGGCGAGCATCAAAACTACACGGCAAAAGTCGTTGCGGGTACGTTGCACGTCGTTCCAAAGGATATCACGGTAAATATCAAATCGCCCGATGCAGTTTCTTACATCGAAGGCGGCCAAAAACCCGAAATCGACACAGGCAAAAGCGCTTGGGAAGTTTTGGCGACCAACGGCGGATTGTTCGGCAGCGATGAGATAGAAGTCTTGATCACTTTGGAAGCAGCGGAAAGATACAATGTCGGCTCCTATGTCATCAGCGGCACGGCCGGTACGGGCGCTAAGACCGCCAACTACAACATCACGTTTGTATCCGGTGCGCTTACCGTCAACGCAAAAGAAATACGCATTGACAAGATCAATGCCGCGGATACCGTCTACGGCGGAATAGAAGCCGTCACATTCGACATCGGCGAAAATAAGTCTTTGAAAGACAACTACGCATTCAGCACGCTCGACGAGGCAAACATTCGCGTCAACTACTTTGCGGACAATGCGGGGATGAGTACGGCTCTGCCCGAGAATGCAGGCACTTACAACGTCAGATTGACGTTGGAAGGAGCGAACGCGGGGAACTACACGCTTGTGGGATCGGTAGACGCAACATTTGTCGTGAATAAAGCGCAATTGAATTGCGAGGAGGTCAAAGCCGAGATCAAGGATCAGTATTATACGGGCGGCGCTCTGGGCCTTCTCAAAGAGGAAGTCGAAGCACTCAGCTTGCAAGTCTACCACAAAGAAGGTCTGTACACAGCCCGAGGGTTCGATGCACAGAGGACAGAGGTCGGCGTTTACGAATACACGCTCACGCTCAAAAACGACATATTTGTAAACTATCGCTGGGTTTCTACCGATATGCAGGCCGTAACGCTCAGCTGGGCGATCTTGCAGGCTTCCAACTCCATCGATTGGACCGAGGAGCAATCCTACACTGCAATGTACGGAAATCCCTACGAGATCACGGCATCGGCAAAGTTCGGCACGGTAAGCTATGCGTATGCGGCGAAGAAGGCAGCCGACGACTACACAATGAACGATTGGGTGCTCGGATTCCCCGCAAATGCAGGGGAGTACGTCATCCGCGCTTATGTGGAAGCCACTGCCAATTATGCGGGCGCGGATATCCAACACGCTCTTACCATCACCGCGGCGGAACTCACCGTTCAGATCGGCAGCCCCACGGTGACATACGGCAACGAGCTCGGCACGATCCCTCTCACCGTTACGGGCTACAAGACACCCTATAACGGCACGGTCGAGGGCACAATGGCGGACGACGCGGCAAGCTCGGGCTGGACGGCTTATGAGCCCACCTTCTGCGAATCCCTCAGCCACAGCTATACGGCCGGCAGCCCTGTTTCAACCTATCCCATTACCTATACAAACGGCGATGTGGAACTCGGCAACTATGTCATCAAGGCTGTGAACGTTACGGGCGGCAATATCCAAGTGCAGCAGCGCGAGCTCAAGATCGTGATCGAGGACCAGCAGATGGTGTACGACGCGGCATATGCCAAGGAGGCTCCCGAACTCGACAGCGACAAATGGCACACCTCCAACGACTCCTCCGTGTACGGTGAGGATAGAGAAAAGTTGGGGCTCACCCTTGTTCTGAACCAGAGCGCTCCGTTTGCGGTCGGACTTTCCTATCAAATTGATTTTGAAACCGCGCCGAACGAGGTCAACAAGAATTATAACATCATCGTTGATGTTTACGGAAAGCTCACATTGACCCCGGCAGACCTTGATGTGGAACCCGAGGGGGAGGGAGACCGGATCCAGGGCGGACTTGCGATCACCCCCGAAATTGCCGAAGGCAATCCCAACCAGGGCATGAACGAAAAGCCTCAGCTCGGAACGGTGACCATCACCTACGGCGACGATTACGAGGCGGTCGTCTACTTCAACGGCATACCTTACTATGAGGGTCAAGAGTACACCGCGGGCGTCTATATCCACTTTGTATACAGTCTCCTCGCGGCGAACGCCGCTTCCCCCGCAGGCCCCGAGATCGCCGGCATTCGTCTGTTTATGCCCATGGCAAACGGCTATACGCATCCCACGGACGCGGGCACGTACAGCGTGAAACTCGTATTGACGACGGGTGTGGTCGGCGCCGACGGCAGCTATACCGAGGCGGCGAACTACACGTTGAAGGGCAACTTCGAGACGACCGTTATCATCGGCAAGAAGCAGATAAGAAGCGCTGACGTCGTAGCGAAAGTGAACGAAGCGGGCTACTCCTACACGGGCGCTCCGCAAGGCCCCGAAAAGAGCGACGTGGAGAGCTTCTCCAAAGAGCTGTTCGGCGCGGCCGGTCTCTACACCGCGGAAGGCCTCACAAGGCAAACGAAAGCGGGGACTTACGAGTATCAATTGAAGATTGCAGACGGTATGTTCAGGAACTACCGTTGGATGATGGTCGATACGCAGGAGATCACGGTGAGATGGGAGATCAAGCAAGCGGAGAACAAGCTCGCTTGGACTTCAAACCCCGCAACGGCGGTGTATGGCGACAGCTATACGATCACGGCGGCGGCAAGTTTCGGTACGGTAAGTTATGCGTACGCGGCGAAGAAGGCAGCCGGCGACTACATAACGAGCGATTGGACGCTCGGATTCCCCGCAAATGCAGGGGAGTACGTGATTCGCGCGTATGTGGAAGGCACCACCGATTATGCGGGGAAAGATATCCAAACACAATTCACCATCACCCGTGCGAAGCTCACCGTCAAAATCGATGACAAGAGCATCACATACGGCGACGAGGTTGGTATCTTCGAGCTCACCTTAGAGGGCTACCGGACGCCATTTGGCAGCTCGGCCGTAGACGACGCGGCAACTTCGGGCTGGGCGCTTCAAATCGCCTCCTTCCGCGACAATATCAAGGTACAAAAGGACGGCTCCGAGTACGCTTCGGGCAGCAACGTCGGCACGTACACCGTCACATACACGGGCGAGAATATCGAGCTTGCCAACTACATCATCTTAGCAGAAGAAGTCGAAAACGGCACGCTCAACGTCACGCAGCGCAAGATCACTGTTGTGGTCGAGGACCAATCCATGCCTTATATCAAGGACTATGCGACCACGGCTCCCAACCCCGATGATACGAAGTGGCATGTGGACGGCGAGTCTGTACTTTTGGAAAAGGATAAAAATAGTCTCAATATCGGCGTGTATCTTGTCAACAAGAATGCCGCGCCGTACTATGCCGACGGCACAGCGTATGCGATTGATGGCGAGATCATCGAGCAGAACGAATATAACAAGAACTATGACATCACGTTTGTTCCCGCAAATCTCACCCTCACGAAGCAGGATATCACGGTCGATTCCATCAAGATCTACAACGACGTTCCCGATCTGACGAGCGTAACATACGGCGACAGCTACACGGTCAAAGTCGTTGTGGGCGGCACGGAATACGGCGCGGGAGAAGCATTGCCTTGCGGCGCAACGGTGGGCTTCCTGTTTGCCGAATCGGCATACGACGGCATCGGCAGCAGCTCCATGCAGCAGCCGACGAACGCAGGCCTGTATGAGGTCGCGCTCGTCCTCGGCGAGACCGACGCCAGAAACTACAACGTGACGGGCGCCAACATTACGAGTTACAGCATCGCAAAGAAGGTGCTCTTGACGAGCTATGTGCAGGAAAAGGCATACGGACGAGATGGTTTCAAGCCTGTCTACACGGGCGCGGCGCAGGGTGTTTCCCAGGCCGACCTCAATGCGTTCATTGCCTTGATGGAGGCCGATGAGAGCTTCTTGCTTGCAGGCGACAGAAAGGGCAGTCCCTTCACCGCCGTATCCGAAAAAGGTGAAAACGTGGGCCTCTATCCCATCCATCTCACCCTCACGGGAGATCTCGCAAAGAACTACATGTGGGATACCACAAACTCCGACGCGGCAGACATCAACTTTGAGATCAAGAAGGCGGGCAACAGCGTCTCGCTGGAAGTGTTCGGCGGTAAATCGGCTTCGTGGGAGTATGACGGCTATGAAGCGGGCACAGATCCCGAACTCACCGTAGAGCCGCACAAGGGATTCTATTCGTTCGAAGCGGCCTTCGGCAGAGCGACGGCACAGTACAAGTTCTATAAGACGGTGAATGGCGTCGATAGGGAAATCGACTATACGCCCGTAGATGTCGGCGACTACAAGTTGCAGATCGTCATTCCCGATACCGACAATTATGCGGGATGCTCGTCGAACAAACTTACGATCCGGATCACGCCCCGCAAGCTCACCGTGAGCTTCCGCGACCAAGTGCTCATGGGCGGCGAATACGGCTCCACGATTCTTCCCGCCTCCGCAGTGCTCTCTTACTATGGCGGCGAACCCGCAAGCCACAATATGTTCCTCAGCCGTATCACGCTCGAATACGCTTATTACGGCGCCTCCAACGACGGAACGTGGCACCATGCCCTCACGGACTATGTGTCCGCTGCCCCCGATAAGGCGGGCGAGTATAAGGTTTGCGTCCGCATTGGCGTCAACGAAAAGAGCGAGAGTTACGCCTACAACCGCAACTTCGTGCTCGTGAACGAAGCGGGTGAGCAGATTACCCACATTGAGGACGACTTTGTCATCACCAAGGCACGCGTGTTCAGCGATTGGATCACCGTCAAGACCTTTGATTGGGACGGTGCGGAGCACTCGGCAATCGAAGCCGTCAAGGAAAACGCGGGCTACGGCACGATCTTCCGGGTCAAAGACGAGAACAACGTGAAGGTAACAGCAGTCGGAACCTATGAATTCTATGTCCATCTTGTGGACTCCGATAATTATTGCTGGGTCCCCAACGAAAAAGAGGATTGGAAGCTATTCACATTCTCGATCATGAAAACCAGCGGCGAGGGCAGAAATCTCAACATCGTGGAATTCTATGGCATAGATGCCAATTCGCCCGAGCTTGAATTCCCTTACAGCCAAGCGCCCACCGAGAGTGCAAAAGTGGCTTACTTTGCAGACGGCGCAACGCACTACTTCCGGTTCGGCGAGGACTTCGTTCTGCTCTATGCGCCGAGAGGCACGAACACTCCCACAGAGTTTTTCAGTTGGAAAAACGGCGACGCCACGCCCGAAGGCTGGTCGCGCGAATGTCCGCTCAATGCAGATCGGTATACGGCCATCGCGTGGATCGACAGCGATGCATTCCACGGCTATTCGGCACAGCTCTTCTTTGCGATCAGCAAGCTGGAAGTCAAGGTCATCATGAAAACGGCCAAAAATGGCGTCTATGGTGTGTCCGAACCCGAATTCTCCATCCGCGGTTACGACGGGAAGGATATCATCGCCGAAACGGGCGAACTCAAACCCACCGCAAAGGCGCTCCGCTTCTTCCCTCAGCTCAATCTGTCCGATAATGACAGGTTCCTGCCGCATACGGTTTACTACTCCGGAGTGGGCGACACCGTCTATGCACGCAGTACCGTGATGCCTACCGAGGCGGGTACCTATAAAAGGGAATTTGTGTTGAGCAACAACTACACATCCAATACGGGTGCGATCACCTGTGAATTCAGGATCGAGCCGAGAGAAATTTCCCTCGCCGATATCCCGCTTTCCAAGGGAACCGTTTTCTATGACGGTACCAGACACTTCCTCGACAAGGATTACGTCGAGAGTTTATTCGGCGGGGGCGTGATAGAGGTCATCCAAGGTCTGCCCGTGACGGAGGGCGTTGTGGACGTCCGCGAAGGCGGCTATGCCGTGGATTTGAAACTTCTTGATACGCGCAACTATGTGTGGGCAACGGGCGAGCGTTCGGAGTATGGAACGGCATACTTTGTTGTAAACAAGTCCACCGTGAAATTCAGTGCGCCCGTTATTTCGGACTGGACATACGGCTCGAAGCACGCGGCTCCCGCTGCAAGCGGCAAGTTTGAAAGCGGCAAGGCATTCAGCGGCAGGGTGATCTATGAATATTCCGTGCCGGGCACCGGGGTATGGACAGTAGTCGAGCCCGTGAACGCAGGCGTTTATCTTGTACGTGCAAAAGCGGACAGCAGCGCCAATTACGAGAGCTTTGTATCGGCCGCATCAACATTCACGATCTCGCGCGTTCAACTGGCAAAACCCACGGTAGACAGCTCCTCCGTAACGGAGAAAGACGGTGTGTGGACGTTTGAGCCCGAAAACTTCCTCGGGGAGGCACAGCAGATCTCCGGACAAGTGTCCTATTACGACGGAACTTACCACGCGTCAATATCCATTCTCGATAAAGTCAATTACGAATGGGAGGACGGTTCTCAAGGGGATATCACGCTGGAATGGACCATCTTGCCGGACATGACGCTGTTCTACATTATCGTTGCGTTGCTCGCTTTGCTGATCGTCTTGTTGGCGGTTACGGCAATATCCATCATGGTCTCACGCCGAAAAAAGTCAAGGAAAAACGCTTCACGCGAGGTGACAAATGTTTAATCTTCTCACGTCGTTCGGATTCCCCGAAATATCAATCATCTTCGTGCTCTCGATAGCCGCTTTGATCTTGCTGACGCTGAACATCGCGTTCATCGTGTATCGCACGACCAAAAAAGTGGGCAAGAAGTCTGCATCCAAAGCGTTGTCAGGGGAGCAGGATATTTCTTCCGAGAAAGATGCCGGCAAACGGAAGGACCGCGGCGGCATTGCCGTGCTCCCGCCCGCGAAAGCGCCGAAATCCCGAAAGGCGCCCGTGCAACGCGGTAACGGCGCAAACGGACAGGGAAACAGCGGTCTCATTGTGCTTCCGCCCATCGTGCTCCCGCCCTTGAAGATACCCGGGGTGTTTGAAACGCCGAGGCAGAATACACCTGTGAAGAATGGTCAAAGGACAGGTGCGAACAGGCAGGGGAATCGCGGTCCCGTTGTGCTTCCGCCCATTGTGCTCGGGGTCCCGGATTTACGCGCGGCATCGCCGATCGTGCAGGATCCCCGGAATGCGCCCGCGCCGACCGCGATGCCCCAAACGCAGCAGCGCACTCCGCTTACTACCCCCAACTTCCGGCAGGAATAATATCTTGTCTGATTTTACTCGGCATCCCAAGAAAGAGCGGACCGGCCTCTTAAAGGGGCCGATCCGCTGCCGAGTTTCTTTGTCGATGCACGGGCCGACCGCGGCTTTCAAAAAAGCCGCGGTCGGTTTTTTTGCACAATTTTTGCACAAACGATTGCAAAACCCCACAGGGTGTGGTAAACTGAAAGTGCCACTTAATTTCATATTTTTTTCGCATATGGCTACACTGGCATTTTGTGTATCCTTAGGGTTTAAAGAACTTGTAAATTTGTTGAAGTAATGGGGGTCGCATGAAGAAGCCTATAAAGTTTATTTCTTCTCGTGACGGGGTCTTTCTGATGGTGTTTGCGTACCTGTTTATTATTGGTTGTTGCGTACTGGCAATAAGAGAGTGGATAATAAACCCCCAAAATATTGTTTCATGGTTAGTGGGAACATGTATAATCGTAGCATATACTGTTCTTGTTTCATGGTATTTTATAAAGACAATGCGCATTATAGAAATCCACGATGAAAAAATCATATTCAAATTTCTTTTTCATCGCTATGTGATCCCTTTTTCTCAAATTCTGGGTATAGAACGTCGCAAAGGATGGAAAGGTACGGATTTTTTTGTCTTTAAAGTGGAAGGTTATCATTATGATCCCAATAAATTGTCGCTTTATCCATTTGAATTTGTTTATCCATTTGAATTTGATTGCAAAAAAACTCAAGAAATCGCCTTCAACCTCCAAGAAATGATTCAAAAACGTTGGGTTGACATGCAATTATTAAAGTCGGATCAGGAGGAGAAGTAAGTATAGTCAAAGGAATGGTGTCATCGTGGTATGTATTCCGTTCATTGTTTTATCTATTGTGTTGTCGATTATGGACGATTGGATATTTATTTTGATGCTGATTCCTGTTGCAATGTTCATATTCCTTGCCTCATTAAGATCAGAAACATCCATTTATCGAAAAAGATACGGGGAAAACGGAAGGGGCTATAACGGAGAGCTTTTATGGCATATTGTGATAGAGGGAGATACAATTTCCGCAGAAGGAGTACAGAGGTCGGAAACGAAAGGGACAATCGGTGAATCTTTGGGAGAGCAATTGGGATATGCTTTTAGCAATACAACACATCTTTCATCCGGTGTAAAGTTTGGTAAAGTATTTTCAACAGAGTTTTTAATGAGCGCTGGAAAGACAATCGGTGGGATATCGGGAGGCTTCATTGGTGGAGCAGGTATGAATTATGTGTTAAATGAGGGAATGGGGAATTCATTAAATGCAGATGAAGCCGTTGGTCAAGGCTTTATGGGTGAATCGCCCCTATGGATGATAAGGTTCTTTAGGTGGTTATGTGTATGATATCGGAATCCAATATAGCGGCTTCAGTAAAATACGGAAAATATGTTGGTCGCAGGGATCTCATAGGTTTGTATGCGTTGCTTATAACCGCAATGCTAATTCCTATCGTTACGATAGCGGTCGTCATAAGTTCACGTGAGGGGCTTATGGTTTTAGAAAGTAAAATCGTAATTACCTTGATTTTAATAAATACTTTTGCATTATTTCTGATATGTGTTGCAGTTAGTTTATTACTGTATCATAAAAGGAATATTAAAGAAGTACAAAAATGGAAGCAGGATGCGGTTGTATTAAAAGCTAGTGTATACCGGTTGGATTTATTATCTCCTGTATACGCCCCTTATCAAATTGCAGTTCGTTTTTACATTAACGGAGTAAAAAAGGAGCAAACACAGCGACCGAATAAATTTTTAGGATATCACAAAATGCTGGTAAAATACGTCGGGAAACAAATCTCGATAGCATATTCTCCAAAATATGATCAAGTTATAATCCTTCGCCAAGGGGCGCGGAAATAGATGATAGAATTTACAGGACACCTGTCTAAGGAATGTAAGAAATTTTTCATTGAATCCTCCTGGAAATTGGGTTTTATCATCGCGCTCATGGTATGTATATCGTTCATTGTTTTATCGGTTGTACTGTCGATCATGCGCGATTGGATTATTTTGATGCTGATTCCTGTTGCAATGTTCGTATTCTTTGCCTCATTGAGGCCCGGAACATCCATTTACCGAAAAATAAATATACGGAAAAAACGGAAAGGTCTATGACGGAGAGCTTTTATGGCATATCGTGATAGAGGGAGATACCATTTCCGCAGAAGGAGTACAGAGGTCGGAAACGAAACCCATCGGTAACATTAAAAAAGTCGTCGATATGGGGAATTGGTATAAAATATATTTTTGTTTTCCACATAAATCCAATATATTTTTATTTCAAAAAGACCTAATCGTGCAGGGGACAATAGAAGAATTTGAGAACATTATGTATGGGAAAATCGTCCCAAAGGGGCTTGTCTCGGAACAGGGGCTATCCGAATAATTAAAGAAGTTCTCCACGTCGCACAAGAGTTAACCCCATTGAGGGATTGCTTTTGTGCGGCTTTTTTGTCGCAAAAAACCCGTCTGCGATATACTCACCGTGGTCGGGTCTTTTTCTGCTTGCGGCAGTTTTCCTCCGATTGCGATTTTCAAAATCAAAAATCGGAGGATTTTTTATGAAAAAAGCTAAGAATCCAATTCACCGTCACGCAGAAAAACGGCGTGCGGAAGGAAATCAAAGTTTGGCTCGATGAAAACATTTATGCCGTCCTGCATGAGACGCAAAATCAGGCACTTTTGGAAACCTATATATTTGCTTTTTGCGCTGTTTTGTGCTATAATACTCCCATGCGCAGAGGGTATCGGATATTGTCCGTCGAGGCGGCGGACATATATAAGAATGAACAGAAAAACGGCGCGGTCGTCGGGTATCGGCTTCCCGAAAAGGGCGACGCGCGTTTTCGGCTGTTCAAGATACTCTTGGACGATTCTCTTGATTCCAAAGAGCTTGAAAAGGCATATACGCGCATTTGCCGCGCGAACGGTGACCGAACGCCCGAGGCTTCTATTGTAGACTAAGGGCGACACGAGCCGAAGGCGAAGTAGGACAGGGTTCTATCTGTCCGAGACAGTGGCGCACTGCTCTTGTGCGCCGAAAGGGTTTCCACAACATTCCGAATTTGCGGTTTGAAACCCCTCTGTCTCGGCTTCGCCTCAACATCTCCCCTTACAGGGGCGACAAGAGAATCGGACTTCGTTTTAGGGGATACACTCAGCCCCGTTGGGGCCTGGTATGACAGCGGGGGGATAGGCCGCGGGCGGGGTCGGTATGACAGTGAAAGTCCCTTGCTTGGTTGCCCGCCCCACCCCCTTAATCCGTTGCGGCGGCAGGGACCGTCGCAACCCCGTCGGCGAGGCCACGCCTCCTGTCACGGCGCCATTCACAGCCCACCGGGCTGTTGAATGAGAATTGCGCCGTTCCACCCCCTCCCATGGAGGGGGCTCATTCGCCGTTCCACCCCCCATGGAGGGGGCGACAAGCCCGCGGAAAAATCTTTTTTCTGTGGCGTCAAACCGTTGACTTTTTTTCGCCGTATGGATATAATATAGGGGAAATCAAAGAGGAGGATCACACGCCGTGAAAGGACGAAGTACCAGCGCAGACATACGGGTCGGGCTTTTTGCGGCGATGTCCGCTTAGTTTCAGCCTGCCCTCGTCTGTGCACGCCTTGAATTTTTGCGTGGAGGTGAGGCTATGGAAAAAGAAATTCAAACATTCCTTGCAGAAAAGGACTATGATCAAGCTGCCGCATCGGTGAAAAAACCCGATGAGGCGGCTCTTATTTTGTCGGAAATGGGGGAGGAGGACATCATCCCGTTCTGCCGCGCCCTCGATCCCGACTTCCTCGCGGACGTCTTGGTCTTGCTCGACGCCCCCTTGCAACAGACCATCATCACAGGCCTTCGGGACGACGAGTTGCAGGAGGTCATGGAGGACGTCTCTGTCGACGACACGGCCGACATCATCGAGGACATGCCGGAGGAGGTCGCCCGCCGCATTGCCGAGGAGGACGAGATCTTAAAACTCCTCGAAGAGAGAAAATTCTCCGTCTTAAAGCCGCTGCTCTCCTCGATGAACGAGATCGACCTCGCCGAAGTCTTTGAGAGCGCCAAGGATGAGGACCTCGCCGTCCTCTACCGCATCCTCCCCAAGGACCTCGCCGCGCAGATGTTCGTCGAGATCGACAGCGACACACAGGAAAAATTGCTCCGAAAGCTCACCGACCGCGAGATCAAAGACGTGATGGATGAGCTCTTCCTCGACGATACGGTCGACCTCATCGAGGAGATGCCGTCGAGCGTCGTCAAACGCCTCCTCGCCCAGAGCGACAACGAGACGCGGGCCTATATCAACGAAATTTTAAAGTATCCCAAGGACAGCGCGGGAAGCATCATGACCATAGAGTTCGTGCGATTCGTGCCTACCATGTCCGTGAAAGAGGCTTTCGATCGCATTCGCGCAACGGCCATCGACAAGGAGACCATCTACACCTGTTACGTCACCAATCCCAACAATGAGCTCATCGGCTTGGTGACCGCCAAGGACCTCATGCTCGCCCCGCCGGACGCGCTCATCTCCGATATCATGGAGGACAACGTCATCTATGTCGACACGCTCGACGACAGGGAGGATGTTGCGCGCAAGATCTCCGATTACGGCTTCCTCGCCATTCCCGTCGTAGACAGGGAGCGTCGCCTCGTCGGCATCGTCACCGTCGACGACGCCATGACCGTCCTCGAAGAGGAGAACACCGAGGACCTCGAACACATGGTCGGTATCGTCCATGAGAACAAGCCCTATTTAAAGACGAGCGTCTTTTCCATTTGGAAGAATCGCGCGCCGTGGCTGCTCATTCTCATGATCTCGGCGACGTTTACGGGGCTCATCATCAACACGTTTGAAAGCAGGCTCAACGCCATCAGCACGGTGCTGTTTGCGTGCGTGCCCATGCTCATGGATACGGGCGGGAACTCGGGCTCGCAGGCCTCGGTCACCGTCATCCGCGCCCTCGCACTCGGCGAGCTCACCACCGCGGACACGTGGAAAGTGCTTTGGAAAGAATTGCGCGCCTCGCTTCTGCTCTCCGTCACGTTGGGTATTGCATGCTTTGCCAAGCTCATGCTCATCGACAATCTTCTGTTCGGCTTCCGCGATTACACGCCCCTCCTGTGCGCCGTGGTGTCCCTCGCGCTCGCGTGCACCATCGTGCTCGCCAAGATCGTGGGGTGTATGCTGCCGCTGCTCGTCAAAAAGTGCAAGCTGGACCCGGCCGCCGTCGCGTCGCCTTTTATCACGACCATTGTGGATGCCGTCTCTCTCATCATCTTTTGCGGCCTCGCCATCGTGATCCTGCCCGCGTAATTTCACGTATTCACGAAATTTGTTTTCTGAGAATGTCATACCGAATGCGGCGCTCTGCCGCATGAGTGTATCCCCTTGGTAGAACGCTATGGTATGGCACAGAAAACAAATTTCCGTGACGGAAATGGGCGTTTCTGTCTTAACGGCTTTGGTCTCTCAACTGTTTCATTAAACAACAAGCCGACAGGGCTCGGCAAATTGAGTCGCCCACGCCCGAAATAAATTCGGGCTAAGGCAAGTAATCTAAGGCCTACCCCCAATGGGGAGAGGCTCTGCCCGGAGGGCGGTGGCGGGGGGTGTTCACGAAATTTGTTTTCTTTTGCCCCCTCCATGGGAGGGATATTCACGAAATTTGTTTTCTGAGAATGTCATACCGAGGCCCCAACGGGGCTGAGTGTATCCCCTTGGTAGAACGCTTTCCTGTCATTTCGTCCGCCCGAGGCTTCTATTGTTGTCTAAGGGCGACACGAGCGCCAATGGCGCGAAGTAGCCGACGGGGTTTGATTTGTCATTTCGAGCCGATGGGGAATGATTTTTAACGAACTGTTCATCTGCGAGAAATCTTACTACGACCAAGCGTGTAAGACTGAAAATAAGGTAGAGATTTCTCGACTTCGCTCGAAATGACAATTAGAGCGCCTTTGTGAGGTTCAGAAAACAAATTTCCGTGACGGAAACGTGCGTTGGCGCCTTAATAAATGCGGACTTCGTATGAGGGGATACGCTCACCCTTTCGGGGTTCGGTTGACAAATTATCAAGGCTCCTCCTCTCCGCGGGGAGCGGTTCAAAGAAAACATCGCGGGGAGTTCGCGTAAAATCCTTGCAAATTGCAGCCATATGCGCTATAATAAATGCGTATGGCTGTTTTTTATTCCCACTCCGAGGAGGAGACTTTTGCGTGGGCAAAGGCCTATGCCAAAACATTGGAACGCGGCGACGTCGTGTTGCTCGATGGCCCCATGGGGGCAGGTAAAACCATGCTTGCGAAAGGTATCATCGCGGGCATGGGTATCACCGATGAGGTCACAAGCCCCACTTATGCCTATGTCAACGAATACGGAGACGTCTTTCATTTCGATTGCTACCGCATCGTCTCGGCCGCGCAGGCCTATGGGCTCGGGCTCGCCGATTACTTCGGCCGCGGCGGCATCTGCCTCGTGGAGTGGAGCGAAAACATCAAAGAACTCTTGCCAGATGCCGTAAAACACGTGCGCATCTCGGGCGAGGGGAACACGCGGGAGATCGAATTTTGAACTACCTTGCCATTGATACAAGCAAAAAGGACCTCGCCGTCCTCGCGAGGCGGGGGGAGGAAGTGGCCGTCTTTCGCGCCGCGGGCCGCGAGCAGCACTCCGTCGTACTCATGGATGCCGTCGATGACGTCCTCTCGCGCCTGAACTTGACGTTGCGGGAGCTGAACTTCGTCGCTTGCGTCGTGGGGCCGGGATCCTTTACGGGCATCCGCATCGGCATCTCCTGTGCAAAGGGGCTGTGCTTCGGTGCCGACCTCGCCGCGCTCGGCGTCACCTCTCTCGCCGCAATCGCATATGCTGAAAGGGCGGAGGATAAGATCGCCGTCGTGGACGCGGGCCACGGGCACGTCTATGCACAGGGATTCGGGCAGGCCTTCCTGCAAGCGGGTTTTTATTCGCTTGGGGAGATCGAGCGCCTTGCCTTGGAGACGGGTGCATGCGTTCTCGCAGCGGAGGGGGTACCCATGTCCGCGAAGAGGGTGGATATTTGCGTCGGGCTCGACCGCGCATGCCAAGTTTTGCCCCCTCATCCCGCCGCGCAGCTTGCGGCGGTATATCTTCGGAAATCCAATGCGGAGGAAGGGCGATGAACGGCAGGCCTTGGACAATGGGCGACCTCGACGCCGTCGCCGCGCTCGAAAAGGAGTGCTTTTCCGACCCGTGGACCCGCCGCATGCTCGCCGACAGCTTCCTCTCGGAGCACTTCCACGGGGTGATCTTGGAGGAGGGGGGCGTGGTCGTTGCCTATGGCGGGGTGAGCGTAGTCATGGAGGACGCGGAGATCCAGCTCATCGCGGTGAGCGAAATGTATCGCCGTTGCGGGCGGGGCACTAAGATCCTCGACGACCTCATCGAGATCGCCAAATCGCACGGGGCGCAGCGCGCCTTTTTGGAGGTGCGCGTCTCCAACACGAGCGCACAGATCTTGTATCTCAAAGGCGGGTTCCGCGGCCTCTATTGCCGCACCCGTTACTACCCGGACGGCGAGGACGCCCTCGTCATGATCAAGGAGTTCGATTGAATCTTTCGTATGTGCAAAAGGGGGAGGGACGGGAGCTGCTCATGCTCCACGGCTATCTTGCCTCCAAGGAAAGTTTCTATCCCGAAATCGAATATTTTTCGCGGTTCTACCGCGTTACTGCACCCGACTTCCCGGGCATGGGTGGGGCGGATGCGCTCACGGAGCCCTATTCCGTGGACGACTATGCCGACTGGACGGAGCGCTTTTTGGAAGCATCCGGTGTCCGCGAGCCCCTCGTCATCGCGCATTCTTTCGGCGGAAGAGTCACCTTAAAACTGCTTGCGCGCGGGCGTGTGAAAGCCGCCGTGCTCGTGGGCTGTGCGGGGATCGTGCGGCATGGGCTGAAATACCGCATCAAGGTGGGCACCTACAAAGTGATGAAGCGGATCGCGCCGCGGGCCGTGAAGAACAGCGGTAGCGCCGAATATCGCACGCTCTCGCCCGTCATGCGGGAGAGCTTTAAGAAGATCGTGGGGGAAGATCTTCGGGGGACGGCGGAGAAAATCACGCGCCCCGTGCTGTTCATCAACGGCGACTGTGACGCCGAAACTCCCCTCAAAAACGTTCAACTTTTGCACAAAGCGGTGAAAGGTTCGCGCCTTGTCGTGCTGCATGGCGCCGGGCACTTCGCGTATTTGGATGATCCGCTCGGCTTTCGGCTGGCGGCGGAGGATTTTTTGCATGATCACAACTGAAATGTATCTCACATCGGCGGCATACGCCCTGCTTCTCGGGCTGGCGCTCACCGTGGCCTCGGCGCCTCTTCTCGGCATTCTGCAACAAGAGGGGTACGCGGGCCGCGCGCTGCTTCGCTGGTTTTACAGGAAAAAGGGGGAGACCGTCAAGCGTTACGCGCTCCTCGCCCTCTGCTCTGCACTGCTCGCGGGGCTGTTTGCGCTCGTCTTTTCCTTTGCGGGCATCCGGGTGGGCGTCCTCGCCGCACATATCGGCTACCTCGGCATGTGCGCCGTATTCATTTATGCAATGCGATCGGCGCTCAAAGTTCCCCTGCAAAGAACGCCTCGTCTCATCCGCCTCGCCGTCGTCTGTTTTCTCGTGCTATTTGCGGTTTACTTCGGCCTGTCCTTGGGCATGGGTGCCGCGTCCGCTGCCATCGGGCATCCGTTGGCGCACACACTCTTGCGGAGCGTTCCGCTTACGGCCTTGCCGCTTCTCCTGCCTGTTCTGCTTGCATTTGCCAACTTGCTCGCCAAGGCATATGAGATCCCGCATACCAAAAAATTCATCGCCACCGCCAAGAAGAAGCTCGCCCAAAGCCCGTGCGTCAAGGTGGGCATCACCGGCTCCTTTGCCAAGACGAGCGTGAAGTGCTTTGCGAGCGAGATCCTCTCCGAGAAATACCGCGTCTTTGCCACGCCGAAGTCGTATAACACGCCCGTCGGCATTGCGAAATGCGTCAACGAAAGTGCGTTGGATTGCGAGATCTTTCTCGCCGAGATGGGGGCGCGCAAGACGGGAGATATCGCCGAGCTTTGCGACATGGTATGCCCGACCGTTGCCGTTGTCACGGGAATTTGCCCGCAGCATCTCGAATCTTTCGGCTCCGTCGAGGCCATTCGGAGAGAAAAGGGCGTGCTTGCGGCGCGTGCGGAAAAGGTCGTGCTGGGTGCGACGGCGGCCGAACTTCGTGCCGACGCCTTGGCCGAGGGGCGCGACTTTGCGGCGGAGGATATCGTCTGTACGCCGGAGGGGACGGCCTTTGTATGGCAAATGAACGGCGCGCGCTTCCCCGTGAAAACGCCTCTGCTCGGGCGGCATGCGGCGGAAGATCTGGCGCTTGCGGGCGCGCTTGCGTACCTCCTCGGAATGTCGTCCGCGGACATTGCTTCCGCCATGGAACGTGTGCATGGTGTGCCGCACCGGCTGCAATGCTTCAAGGGTGAGGGGGGCGTGCAAATTTTGGACGATTCCTACAATTCCAACATCCTTGGGGCGCATGACGCCTTGGAGACGCTGCGGCTGTTCGGCGGAAGAAAGTATGTCGTGACGCCCGGTCTCGTGGAGCTCGGCGAGCTCGAAGAAGAGGCCAACGCACGGCTGGGTGCGGACATGGTAGGCTTGGATCGCGTCATCCTCGTCGGCGAGACGCTCGTGCTCTCGGTGCGGCAGGGCTACCTCGGTGCGGGCGGCGATGAGGCAAAATTGCGCGTCGTGCCCACGTTACAGGCGGCACAAAAGGTGTTGGCCGAGGAGCTTTCGGAGGGCGATTGCGTGCTGTTTTTAAACGATTTGCCCGACAAGTACCTATCATAGCTCCTGTTCATTGGGCGTGCAGAGTCCGACGAGCGCCCGGGCTCCCTCGTGGGGCAGATCCAAAAACGAGAGAAACACTTCCGACAAAAAATTTAAGGAGGTGTTTTTTTGATGAAAAAGAGGGTCATCGTGCTGTTCGGCGGCAACTCAAACGAGCGGGAGATCTCGGTCATCACGGGCATGCTCGCCGTCAATCTGCTCAAAGAGGCATGCGACATCGTGCCCGTCTACCTGTTGCCGACGGGCGGCATGGCGACGGGGAAGTTTCGCGGCCCGGCAGACTTTAAACGCGACGCTAAGGTCAAACTGCTGCCCGTCTGTTTCACGGAGGGCGGCCTCCTCGTAAAGCGGAAAAAACTCCGCGTCGATTGTGCGCTCAATTGTTGTCACGGGGGGATGGGGGAGGACGGCACGCTCGCGGCGCTCTTGCGCTTTTATCGCATCCCCTCCGCATCACCGGACACACCCATGTCCGCGGTCTACATGGACAAAATCTTGACAAAGGTGGTTGCACGCGGGCTCGGGATCCCCACGGCGGAGGGCGTTTTTGTGCGCGAAGAGGACTTCGGGCAAGCGGAGAAATGCGCCGAGGAGCTCGGGTATCCCGTCATCGTAAAACCCGCCCGCCTCGGTTCAAGCATCGGCGTAAAGGTGGCGCGCAACGGGGAGGAGCTAAAACAGGCCCTGCAACTCGCTTTCCGTCTCGACCGCGCCGCGCTCGTGGAGCAATATCTGCCGGGGAAGCGCGACATCAACTGTGCCGCCTGCCGCATGGGGGGCGCGACGCGGCTTTCACCCCTCGAAGAGGTGTTCTCGGGGGAGGACATCCTCACCTTTTCGGAGAAGTACGAAGCGGGGCGGGGGAGCAAGGTGCCCGCGGACCTCCCCGAGGAGACGGCCGAAGCCATCCGTACATACACGCGGCAGCTCTATGAGCTGTTCGGCGGCCGCGGCGTCGTGCGGGCGGACTACCTCGTGGTCGATGGAAAGGTGTATTTCAATGAACTCAACACGGTGCCCGGCTCGCTCGCCTGCTATCTCTTTGGAAACGGCCTGACCGTCTGCCGCGATTTTTTGCTCTCCCTCCTCGAAGAAGCGACGCTCCCCGCGGAGAAAGAGACTGTCGTCTCCGGCATCCTCGACGGGGCGGTTTTTTCCGGCAGAAAGGGCGTCAAGAAGAGATAGACCTCGGCAAGGGGGGTGGACTTTTGCGCTAAGTGAGGGGGGTACTTCGGACATGGTATGCCCGTTTTATGTGAAAGCGGCCCGCCGTGCGCTGCACGGCGGGCCGCAAGAAGTTGCATCCGATTTTTTAGTTGTTTCTTCTCGTGAAAGAGAGAACGAGGAGGAGGTAGCGCAAAAAGTAGACGAGCGAGATGAGCAGGGAGGCGACATAGGTCATGGCGGCGGCGGAGAGCACCTTTTTGGCGCCCGGGAGTTCCTCCTCGCGCAAAATGCCTTCTTCCACGAGCATCTTCTTGGCGCGCGCCGAGGCGTTGAGCTCAACGGGGAGCGTCACCAGCGTGAAGAGCGTGGAGGCCGAGTAAAGGATGATGCCCGTATACATGATCCACTGCCCCGCGTTGGAACCCGTTGCGGCGAAGAGGAAGATGTCGAGCAGAATTCCGACGAGGATGAGGGGCAGGGCAATGCGCGAGGCAAGATTGGCAATGGGCACGAGCGCCGTGCGGAGGCGGTAGGGGAAATAGCCCTCCTTTTTTTGCATGACGTGCCCGATCTCATGGGCCGCCACGGCCACGGCCGCGACCGAAGTCGAGCCATAAGTGCTCGTGGAGAGGTTGACCTGCCTCTTGGTGGGATGATAGTGGTCGGTGAGGCGCCCGCGGACGCGGTTGACGCTGATATCCGTCACGCCGTGCCGTTGCAGGAGGCGCACCGCCGTGTCGTAGCCCGTCATGTGGGAGGAATTTTCCACCTTGTCGTAGGCGGAGTATGTCGAGTTCACCTTGGCGCTCGCCCAGCCGGAGAGTGCCAACACTGGTAGCAAGATGAGCAAAAAGAATAAGTAATCCATGATTTTACCTCATCTATATTGTACCACGATCTCCGCGTTTTTCAACACAATTCGCAAAATTACCCGCAAAGTTCCTTCACGGAGATATAAAACATCTGTCCGTTATGGAGCCGTATTACCATCCCGTATCCCTGCACGCGAAACTCAGCATCGAGGATCTCATCTTTCGCCATGGCACAGAGTAATACGACAAGCTGTTCCTTTGTCATTTTCCAATCGTTCATCATGATTCTCCTTTGTAACATTTTGTAGTTTTTAGTATATATCTTGATTTCGTTGAATGCAAGCGTTTTTAGCAAAATTGGGACATAATAAAGTTGAAAAATATGTCGGATTTTGCAGAAATTTTAAAGGAGCGGATGCAGGAGACGGGTTACAGCGCCGAACGGCTCTCCGGGGCGCTGGGCATTCACCAAAATACGCTCTATAAATATATGGAGGGGCGGTGTCTGCCGGGGATCGGTGTCGCCGCGGGGCTTGCGGATGTGCTCTCCTGTTCCGTGGAGTATTTGCTCGGGCGGACGGAGGCCGTTTGTGCGGGGACATACCGCCCGCGTCCCGCCTTTGCCGCATGGCTTCCGATGTTGCTGAAAGGGCTGGGGGCGAACAAATATCAAATTTGCCGCGACGCCGGGATCGCGCATTCCTCCATTTACAGTTGGCAGAGCGGACAAACGGAGCCGACGCTCGACAACGTCTTGCGCATTGCCGATTGCTACCGCGTCACCGTCGATTTCGTCATCGGCAGGGAAAAATGACGGATCAATGATTGAAAAAATGATTAAGCGCCGCGCGGGCAAGATTGCCCGCGCGGCGCGGTTTTTATGTCAATATAGGGAGCCTCTTAAAAGTAAAAAATTTCCTCGAAATTTTTATTCAGCGCGGTGCAAAGGATGAGCGCAAGTTTGGCGGTGGGGCAGTATTTTCCCGTCTCGATGGAGGTGATCGTGTTGCGCGAGACCCCTACCATGCCCGCAAGGTCCCCCTGTGAGAGGCCCTTTTCCGCACGGATCTCTTTGAGGCGGTTGTGAAGAATGAGTTTATCGTCCATGGCATCCCCTCACAGTTGGATTCCGCACAGTTTGAGGATCCAAAAGACCCAATAGACGACCGTACACGCCGTAATGAGGGCGGCGCAGACGATAAAGACGATCTTTGTCTTTGGATTTTTGGTGACGCACGCCTGCACGATGTTCTGGGCCGCTATTCCCGTAAACATGATACAGAAAAACTCGGGCGTGAATTCGTCGCTCGTGAACAGCCTTGCAAACATGACGATGATGCAAGCAAACTCCATGGCGATAAATCCCGCATAGTTCGCCCACTGCATTTGCGCGCGCTGCCGCTCGTCGCCGTTTTGGTTCTCCTTTTTTGCCCGCGCTAAGATCTCATCCCGCGAGAGCGCATCTTCGTCGCCTGCTTCGGGTCCTCCGGTCATTTCCGCGGCACTCTCGGCATGTTCCTCGGCCGCAAGTTTGTCCTCTTCCATAAGTCTCTCCTTTTTGCCAAGTACGCTTGGCATCCCTATCATACTCCTGCCAAGTCTACTTGTCAAGCACTTTGTAAAAAAATCCTCGGAATTTCTTGCCAAGCGGCGAAAAATCTGCTATACTCATTGCATGGCAAAGAATGGATTTACCGATAAAGTGAAAATTACCGTCAAGGCGGGCAACGGCGGCGACGGCATGAATTCTTTCAAGGCGTATAAGGGCAAGCCTGCGTGCGGGCCCGACGGCGGCGACGGCGGCGACGGCGGCGACATCATCTTCGTCGGCGACATGAACATGCACGATCTGCTCTCTTACCGCTACACGGCCAAGTATTTCGCGGGAGACGGGGCGCGCGGCGGCTCCAACCAATGCACGGGGCGGCGGGGGACGGACGTCATCCTCAAAGTCCCTTGCGGCACCCTCATCCGCGACATGGAGTCGGGCAAAGTGATCACCGACGTCTATGAGGACGGGGAGCGGCATGTCCTCCTCAGGGGCGGCCGCGGCGGAAAGGGCAACCTGCACTTCACGACTTCCCGCCGTCATGCCCCCAATTTTGCGCAAAAGGGCCACCAGACCCAACCGCACACGCTCATTTTGGAGATGAAAGTCATCGCCGACGTCGGCTTCGTGGGCTTCCCCAATGTGGGAAAGAGCACGCTACTCTCCAAGATGGGGCGTGGTGCGCTATTACGACGAGAGTTTCATCGCGGCCGACATCCCTGGGCTCATCGAGGGCGCGGCTGAGGGGGCAGGGCTGGGGCATGCCTTCCTCCGCCACATCGAGCGCACGCGCATGCTCTGCCATGTCGTGGATATCTCGGGCGTGGAGGGGCGCGACCCCTTAAAGGACTTCGAGACGATCAACGGTGAGCTCAAAGCCTATTCCGAGAAGCTCTCGCGGCTCCCCATGATCGTTGCACTCAACAAGTGCGACATCGCGGGCGCACAGGAGAACATCGAAAAGTTTAAGGAGCAATACGGCAAGCAGTATCACATTCTCGAACTGAGCGCACTCAAAGGCGAGGGGACGATCGCGCTGGTCGCATGTATCGCGGAGATGTTGAAGCAGCTCCCGCCCGCCGAGCGCATCCCCGCCGACGAATTTGTCTTTGAAGAAGCGGATAACACGCAATTCGAAATATTTGTGGATGAGAATGAGCAATACGTCGTCGTGGGTGGGCTCGTGGACATGCTATGCCGTAACGTCGTGTTGAACAATCCGGAATCCATGAATTACTTCCAACGCGTTTTAAAGTTGCGGGGTGTTTTCAAAGAACTTGAAAAGATGGGCTGCAAGGCGGGCGACACCGTTGTCGTCGGCGACGTGGAGTTTGAATACGTCTAAATTTCCCGCCCGGCTCCCGCCGGTGGCAGCGGAGCAATGCGGAACAATAATTTTTTGAATCGGGAGAAAAAATCATGTTGACATCCAAACAGCGTGCAAATTTGCGCTCCATGGCGGCGACGTTGAAGCCGGTGGGGCAGGTGGGCAAGGAGGGGATCGGCGAGAACCTCATCGCGGGGCTCTCGGACGCGCTCGAAGCGCACGAGCTCATCAAGGTGACGCTCCTGCCAGCGGCGGGCGATGACGGCGAAAATGTTGCCGAAAATATCGCCGAACTCCTCGAAGCGGAGCTTGTGGCGGTCATCGGCCGTAAGGCGATCTTCTATCGGAGATCCTCCCGCGACCACTTCCCGCACATCATGTTCTGATTGCCTCTTAATATAATTTTAACGCCCATACCGCGGACATGGTATGGGCGTTTACGGTCATTGAATCAAACAAAGCCGCCCGCAACAAGCTGTTGCGGGCGGCTTTTTCCTATACACCGCTAATATTTTTCGGCAAGCAGAGGACGACGATCAATGGAATCAGACTGAAAAAGAACCCAAGCGCATACCATGCACCGACATTGAGCGACTTCATATATGCAATGTTTGCGCAGAGCGCCCCCCAAACAGTCGATACAACAATGCCTAAGAAACAGAGCCACACGACCAATGCAACACTCATACATTCCCTCCCATATAAACTTTAATATCCCCATGGGGCTATTTTCTCATATTATACTCCCATGGGAGTAAGTTGTCAAGTATATCCAAAAAAATTTTTCGGTAGATTTGATTGACATTTGCCGAAGCGACAAAGAGAGGCCGCCGAATTGTTTCGGCGGCCGATGTCTTAATTGCGCGGTTTCAAACATGCTATGATAATTAGGCCGATGCCTCCCAGGAACAATCCGCCGAAGAACCATCCAACCGCGCTTCTGCCCTTGCCGTGCGCAATGATCGGGCATGCGATCATGCTGATCACTGATACGATGAGTCCGATGATGCTTGCTGCCTCCATGTGTTTTTCCTCCATTAGCCCTAAGGGGATATTTTTATACATCATACTCCCTTGGGGATAAAATGTCAAGAAAATAAGGAGGATGATTTTATGGAAATTTTATTTGCCGAGCGACTTCGCGGCTTGATGCGGGAGGAGGGGCTCAACCAAGTGCGGTTGGCCGAAAAAGTGGGAGTAAAACAGAACACGATCAGCGCGTGGCTGCTGAGAAAAAAGGAACCGTGCATCACGAGCCTTTGGCTGATCGCCGATTACTTTCATGTGGACGTCGACTACCTCATCGGAAGAAAGGGCGATTGATTTTTGTGGCGAGGGGCATGTGGATTTCGTTTGAGGGGATACACTCGTGCGGCTTCGCCGCATTCGGTATGACAGAGGGGGCAGGGCTCGCGCGGTATGACAGCGGTCGCCTAAGCCCTACCCTTTTTTTGGGGGGGAGGGTGGCACGGCGAAGCCGTGACGGATGGGGGGGATTGGCTTTTCCACCATGCCTTATCGCCACCCCACCCCCTACACCGTTGCGGTGGCAGGGACCGCCGCAACCCTGGAGGCGAGGCCACGCCTCCTGTCGCGGTGCCATTCACAGCCCACCGGGCTGTTGAATGAGAATTGCGCCGCTCCTCCCCCATGGAGGGGCTCATAGCTTCCATTTACTTGCCTTAGGCGGAATTACTTCCGCCGTGGGCGACCCAATTTGCCGAGCCCTGTCGGCTTGTTGTCCGTTGAAACGAATGAGAGACCAAAGTCGTTAAGACGTTAAAGCCCATTTCCGTCACGGAAATTTGTTTTCTGAACCTCACAAATACGCTTTACCAAGGGGATACACTCAAAGGGCGTTGCCCTTCTCGGTATGACAGTCGATAAGAAAACAAATTTCGTGAATATCCTCCCATGGAGGGGGCATGCGGACTTCGTTTGAGGGGATACACTCACAGCGGTCAGTATGACGGCGGTCACCCAAGGCCTACCCCCCAAGGGGGAGATCGAGCGGCAAGAAAAGTGGTGCGGGGCGGCAATTTTTTCCTGCAAAACCCTTGTATTTTAGCCGCAAATATGCTACAATATTAAGGAACGAATTCCCTTAAAGGGAAAGTAATATGGAGGAATCAACATGCAATATTCACGCGAAGTGGAAGAGATGACCTGTGTTGCAAAGGGTCCCCGTCATGACCCCGCGCCCATTCCCGAAGAAGGCAAATGGGTATGCGCAAAGCTCATCACGGACATCAGCGGCTTCACGCACGGCGTCGGCTGGTGCGCACCGCAGCAGGGCGCCTGCAAGCTCACCCTCAACGTCAAGGGCGGCGTCATTCAGGAGGCCCTCGTCGAGACGATCGGCTGCTCCGGCATGACCCATTCCGCCGCGATGGCCGCGGAGATCTTGCCCCACAAGACCATTCTCGAAGCGCTCAACACCGACCTCGTTTGCGACGCCATCAACACGGCTATGCGCGAGCTCTTTTTGCAGATCGTCTATGGCAGAACGCAGTCTGCTTTCTCCGACGACGGTCTCGTTGTGGGCGCCGGGCTTGAGGACCTCGGCAAGGGTTTGAGGTCTCAGGTGGGTACCATGTACGGAACGGCGCGCAAGGGCGTACGTTACCTCGAGATGGCGGAGGGGTATGTTACCCGTCTCGCGCTCGATAAGGACAACCAGGTTTGCGGCTATGAGTTCCTCTCCCTCGGCAAGATGACCGACTTCGTGAAGAAAGGCCTCACGCCCAACGAAGCATGGGAGAAGTCCATCGGCCACTATGGCAGGTTCACCGAAGAAGCAGGCGCGGTCAAATATATTGACCCCCGCAAGGAATAAGGAGGTGCGATATGGCTCTGTTTGAAGGTTATGAAAGAAGAATCGATAAGATCATGAAAACGCTCGCCGAATACGGGATCTCTTCCGTTGAGGAGTGCAGAGATATCTGCCTTGAAAAGGGCGTCGATTGCGATAAACTCGTGCGCGGCACGCAGCCCATCTGCTTCGAGAATGCCGTTTGGGCATACACGGTGGGCGCCGCCATCGCCATCAAGAAAGGATGCACGACGGCAGCGGAGGCCGCCGAGGCCATCGGGATCGGCCTGCAATCTTTCTGCATTCCCGGCTCCGTTGCCGAGAACAGGCAGGTCGGCCGCGGACACGGCAACCTCGGCAAGATGCTCCTCTCCGAGGAGACCGAGTGCTTCTGCTTCCTCGCGGGGCACGAGTCCTTCGCGGCGGCAGAGGGCGCTATCTCCATCGCCATGAACGCCAATAAGGTCAGAAAGAAGCCCTTGCGCGTCATCCTCAACGGTCTCGGCAAGGATGCGGCCATGATCATCTCCCGCATCAACGGCTTCACTTACTGTGAGACGGTCTTTGACCCGTACACCGAGACGGTCGAAGTCACGCAGCAGATCGCTTATTCCGACGGCCCCCGCGCCAAGGTAAAGTGCTATGGCGCCGACAACGTTCCCGAGGGCGTGGCCATCATGAAACTCGAGGGCGTGGGCGTGTCCATCACGGGCAACTCCACCAACCCGACGAGATTCCAGCACCCCGTTGCGGGCACCTATAAGAAGTGGTGCGTCGAGAACGGCGTCAAATACTTCTCCGTCGCCTCCGGCGGCGGCACGGGCAGAACGCTGCACCCCGACAACATGGCGGCAGGTCCTTCCTCTTACGGCATGACGGACACGATGGGCCGTATGCACTCGGATGCGCAGTTTGCGGGCTCCTCGTCCGTCCCCGCGCACGTCGAGATGATGGGCCTCATCGGCATGGGCAACAACCCCATGGTCGGCGCGACGGTGGCCGTTGCGGTCGCTGTCCAAGAGGGCATGAACAAGTAAGGGAGCGGCGCAGAGCAAGGCGTTGGCGGAATGCAGGCATTTTGCAGCGCACGGGCTTTGCAACAAACAATTGATTACGGAAGAGGATGGCCTCGGCCATCCTCTTTGATGTTCTCAGTGAATTATACTATCAAGTGCAACGGGTGGGGAGAAAAAAAGTAGTTCAAACAGAAGTCTGTGTTATAATAGAGCTGCGAAACAAAACCACAACACAGGAGATCCGAATGAACTACCACCATCTTACCAT
>CANQJF010000011.1 GCA_947624225.1 uncultured Clostridia bacterium | reverse complement strand
GGAGCAGGAAACGGGAGTCGAACCCGCCGGGATCAGCTTGGGAAGCTGACGCCATACCGCTAGGCGATTCCTGCATCGTGTCTCTATTATACCCGATTGCAATGCGTCTGTCAAGTACTTTTGAGGTTTTTTTCTCGCAATCAACGATGGGTTTATGAAAAATCAACCGAGAGGTTACCTTATCAACGTTTCCTATCTTGATTCGGAGGAACAAATGTGGTAGGATGGAGAAAACAGGAGGTAATTTCTATGCTGGCAACTTTGGGAGAGCGCATTGCATATCACAGAAAGCGGTGCGCGATGACGCAGGAACAGCTCGCGGAGAAGTGCTCCGTCACGCCGCAGGCCGTTTCCAAATGGGAGAACGATCTCACTTCGCCCGACATCGGCCTGCTTCCCCGCCTCGCGGAGCTCTTTTCCGTCACGTGCGACGAACTTCTCGGTGTGGAGCGCAAAGCGGCGGTCGCCGTTGATCCCGCGCTGGTGGATGTAAACATGGCGATCTTGCGCATCCGCGTGGTTACGTCGCAATGCACGGTCTATGACGATAGGCCCCCAGAGCCGAGGGAGACGAGCAAGATCGCGCTCAACCTGCCGCTCTCCGTCGCCGAAGCCGTGTTGAAGGGCGGGCTGATCCCCAACACCGCGGCGCTGGATGCCATCGACTTCAAGCAGATCGTCGCGCTCGTCAAGATCGGCGTCGTGGGAAAGCTCGCCGAGATCGAGAGCGGAACGGATACCGAGCATACCACCGTGGAGATCTGGGTGGAATGAAGATCTCCCTGCACTGCAAAAAGCTGAGCATTTCTCTTTGGCTACCCGTCTCGCTCGCGTGCCGGGCGGTGAAAAAGTGGACAAAGACCGGGCGCTCCGAAACGGCATGGCGGGAGATCGTTTCTGCCTTGAAAACCTGCCCATACCGTGGTGAACTCTTGCGCTTCGAGAGGGGCGATCTCATCATTTCCGTGCGCCGATAGCGGACATGGTACCCATAAAAAACGCCGCTCCCGTTTGAAAAAACGGGGGCGGCAGGCTTTACGAACACTCAGTCGGTTGCTTCGGTCCCGGGAAAGGCCTTGACCTGCAAGCCGCTCGGATCGACGAGATAGAACCACCCGTCCGCATAGAAAGCGCGGGCATCCTCGTAATCGGCGATGGAGAATGTGGCGATGTTGACGAATTGATAGCCGTCGAAACGGAGCAGCAGGTAACGGAGCGCATTGTCGCCGGACAGAGATCGGATGCCGATCCCCACAAGGCCTAAATCCGCACGGATGAAGTAGCTCTTGTAATTTTCCGAGAAGTAGGCGGGCGTCTCGAATGCGGTGAGGGGAGTTATGGTGTCCTCTGTCTCCTCGTAAAGTTCGACTTTGAGCGAGGAGCCCGCGTTGCCGGCCTCGCCGTAACCGATCCCGAGCAAAGTGCCACCGAAGAACTTTTTGAGCGCAACGGAGTAGCCGGGGATGGTGCCCGTGTCCTTGGAGGAGATATTTTCGGGATCCGAGAGGTCGAATACATACACGGGATCGGTGAACAAGACGGCTGTGCAGACATAGGCCTTATCGCCGTCGAAACGGGCGGATTGAACGCTTTCCATATCCGGCGCGAAGCGCTCGACGGCCGAGACCGCCTGCATCGTCTCCGCATCAAAGATGAACAGGCTGACGCTTGATTGCAGGGTCGTCGCGAAAGCGCCCGCCCACGGAGCAGAGGGGGATTGGGTGAGGAAAGTTATGCTCGGGACGTCCGCAAAGATGCGGAAATATCCGTCGTATTCGTCCATGCAGTAGCGGTCTTTGATGGTCCCGCAGATCGATGCGGAGGGGCCAACCTCGAACATGCCCCCCTCGAATGAGATGCGGGTGACGTCCGTGAACGAGGTGACGTCCGCGGAAGTGAAGGGGCCGGCCTGATACTCCGCGCGGTAGGCGTAGCTGTTGACGTAGACGTTGTGTTCGGAGACATAGACGTCGTCGGAGAAGTAGAGGAGCGCCTCGCAGTCGGTGAGCTGCCCGCTCGCGGTGTCGACGGCGGCCAGGACGGTGAATTTTGCGAGATTGACTGTCTCGGGATAGAGGATGTTCTCCGCGGGGATGGGCTCGAATGCGTCCGCCTCCCCGAAGTGGGGGAGAAAGCTCTGTACGTCGCCGAAGTCGGGGTTGCGCCGCACGGCGAAGTTATTGACGATGAGCAGCTGCCCGTCGCAAAGGCGCGAGGAGATGTAGTTTCCGGACAAATATTGCACCCTCTTTACGGACATGGTATCCACGTTTTGCGTGTCCACCGTGATGATGGCTGTATACAAATTGGCGGAATACAAGGTGCTTGTGGCGGTGTGATAACAGGGCACGAGGACGGTGACCGTTTTGAGGTCGGGGGAGAGATACATCTCCCGACTGTCCGTATACCATTGGAAAGAGAAGCCCCTCTCGGGCGCGAGTTTCACCTCCCCGCACAGTTTGCTCTGCTCTCCCGCAATGGTGTAAGCGCGCAAAACGAGCTCAGTCTCTTTGTCCGCGGGCGTCTCCTCCGTGAGGTAGAAGAGGTAGTTTTGCGAGCGCTTGAAGAGATCCCCCTCGACCATGCCCGCAGTCTGGTTATCGGTCACTTCGATATAGGTGTCGGGAGCAGTGCCGTCGGGAGAGGTGGGCGCGTCTTGGGGCGCATTTGCCTCGAAGTCGGTCCCGCCGGGTGAAAATTCCGGCATGATGTTGTTGAGCAGAACGGAGTGCTTCGCCCACTCATTAAAATTGCACGTGGAGTGTCTGGGCGTAAAGACGAGGGGGCTGATCTTCTCCATCACAGCGTAATATTCACTGTCGCGGTAGAGGGAGAGATCGGGCGCGCCGCCCGTCTCAAAGGGGAGGAAGAGCGTTAGGTTGAATACGACCAAAAACGCGAGTACACACGAAATTGCCCCCACCCATGTCAGCGTCTTGCGCTTCTTTTTTGCCTTTAACTTTTCTTGAATATCATTGGCTCGTTCATGATAAGTCCTCATAAGAATGTCCCTCCTTTTCCAACTGTTCTTTGAGCGCGGTCTTGCCGCGCGCGAGAAGATTGTAGACCTGCTTTTTCGTGCGTTTTAAGATGTGCGCACACTCTTCCACGGAAAATCCTTCGAGGTAGACGAGGTACAGGGCGTCACGGTAGGGGCCGTGGATCGCCGCAAGGGCGTCGAAGAGTATCTTATCGCGTGCACGGGTTTCAAGCGAGGCGGAGATATCCGAAGGAAGCCTATCGTCGAGCGGAACAAAGCGTTTCCGAAAGCGGAGATGGTCGTAGCACTTGTTGCGCACGATGCGGAAGAGAAAGGCGAGCAGCGCGGTGTCGTTTTCAAAGGAACGCTTCTTGAAAAGAAGCACGACAAAGGCATCCTCCGCAATATCTTCCGCGGCGGCGGGATCGTTCGTGAGACGGCAGGCATAGCGCACGAGGCGGTCGCTGTAAACGGAGACAAGCTCTTCGAGCGCCCTGTCGTCCCCCGATAAATATCGGATGTAGCTACTCTTTCCGAGATCTGTCATGGGGTATCTCCTATCATTAAAACGAAGAAAGGGGGAGAATTACTCACGGCGGATAAAAATTTTTTTGGGCGGGAAGTGCGGCACGGATCGCAGGGAAAGCGGAGCGCACGCGCGGCAGCCCGAGGCAAGGGGGACAGATGAGAGGAGGAAAAAATGCGGCCGCAAAGAGTTGTAGCCGCAATTTTCATGTGGGTTTTGGTTGGTTTTAAGAAGTCGTTTCGCGGTGCAATGCCGAGCGTAAGCCGAGGGCTTTTACACAGGCTCACCGGGAGGCAGAACGCAAGCCTGTCGCTCGCGAGCCGTTCATCCACCTCATCATAGCATAAATTTTTTGCGGCGGCGGGATTTTTAAAAAAATCATACGGTTGGGGACATCCCGCAGGGAGTGCGCCGTTCACGAACAGGCCGCGCGGCTTGGCCATCATACAAAGAAAGGGACGGGCTTTGCGCCCGTCCCCGAGACTTTGATTAGAAGTTGATGCCGATCTTCGACAGGAGCCCTTTGAGATAGGGGATTCCGTCTTGGATGCCAAAGACGTACGTCGCCCCGGCCGCCCAGAGCAGCAGAGAGATGAGGCCGATGAGCAGCCCTGCAAGCGCGAACTTCTGATGCGCGCGATCTTTTTTGATCGCGACCGCACTGATGGGGATGCTCGCCAAGAAGAGTACGGGCAGGAGCAGGGAGAGCAGGGAAAGCACAAACCCTACGATGCCGAGGCAGCTCCTCTTGGGCTCCACGATACTCCAAGGCCAGACGTGCATGAGTGCCACAGGTCTTTTGGAGCCGCCCGTTGCAGATGCAGACTTCCCCTTGCCCGACTTGTTGGCGCCCACGACGGCGATTATGCCGACTTGGCCGGATTTTTTATTTTGGCTCCCCGCGCCGTTGGAGGCGGAGGAACGCGCCCCGGCGCTTCCCTTGTCTCCCTTGCCCGATTGGGCTCCACGGCTTTCGGGGGAGGCCGACTTCATTCCGTATGCGTAATATTCCTCCAAATCTTGTTGCGATCCGGGTTTGCGGCAAAGGATATAGATCAACAGCGCCATGAGCACGACACAGACGACGGCTTCGGCGATCAAAAGGATCGTCATGATCGTATCGTTGCCGATAGACAGCGGCTGTCCGAAAAAAGACGCATTCAATGCTTGTATCATCTCAGATTCCTCCAAATATTAGTTATTCTTCTTCTTTTTCTTTCTCGAAACAGCGATGCCGATTACGACAGCGAGCAATGCCAGCTGCACTCCCATGAAGAGGAGGACAGCGCCGACGTCCAAATCGCCGATTAAGCCGCTGCTTGGATTATCGGTCTCTCCGCCGCTCGGAACATCGCCGCCGGTGAGCCCCTGTGTGAGCTTGTAGACCGCGGTCGTGTTTTTGAGCGTGTTGTTGGTTGCTGCTTCACCTTTGAGGGTGACTGTTACGGTGTACTCGCCCGTGGCGGACATGCTCTCCGTCTCCGTTCCGTTCAAGGCGTAAGAGAGGGCATAGCTGTCCGTGGCGAGGGCGACGGTGTTGCCGTCTTTGTCGCGGAAGATCGCATTCACGAACCCGCCCGCACCCGATGTGGGATCGAGCGAGAAAGTGAGTTCGCGCGCCGCAATCGTGAGTTCTGCCGTCGCTGTCACGGTGAACGGCTCGTCGTTGATGCCGCCCGCATAGATCGCCGTGACGGTCACGAGGTACTTGCCTGCATTGACGGGCGCATTCTCCGAGCGCGCATAGACGGTGCCGTCCTTGCCCTCATAGGTGTAGAGGTAGGAGACGTCGAAGCCGTTCAGGAGACCGCTCACGGCGGGACGAAGCGCGCCTGCCTCATCGCCGAAAGTTGCCTGACGGTCTGTTGCGGTGAGCGTGGGGGAGAGTGCGCGCTTGGCAATCGTGAATTGCAGAGCCGTCTCCGCGCCGCTGCCCCATTGATAGTTGGTGCCGTCTTTGAGGACGATCTTCACCGTATACATGCCCGCGTTGAGCACTTCGGAGAGGGCCTCTGCCGCCCGTTGCGAGCCGGAGTAGAATGCAACCGTCATCGTGTCGGGGTCATAGTTTTCGAGCGCTTCGATGACCGCTGCTTGCAGATCCGTGCCCGCATAGGAGAACAGCGACTGTGTCAAGTAGGGGCTATCGAGCGTGGCCTTTTCGATGGTGAACCGCAGGGTGACGTTGTCCGTCGTGCCGTCCGTCCATACATAGTTTGCCTTGTCGATGAGTTCTACCGTGACCTCGTGGGTACCCACGCTCGTCTGCTTGTTTCCGCTCACGAGGTAGGCGGCGTTGGCCGCAACGGCATAGGTCTGTTCTCCGCCCGTATAGGTGTAGCGCGTGGTGTTTTCGGCGGGCTTTTGCACCCTTGCCCTTTCAATCGTGAACTGCTTCGCGGTCGTGGCGCTGTTGAGGGTGTAATTGTTCGCAGCGGCGCCGCTGAGGGCCGCGGTGAAGGTGTAATCTCCCGCGTTTTGGAACGTGCCGTTTGCGGGTTTTGTGAGCGTCACGGTCAGCGTGAATTGCCCGTCGTCGCCCAAGCCCTGTGCCGTCGCCGCGGGCATGGTGAGGGCCTTGCCCGTGTAAGTGTAGCTTCCCGTCGACCACACGACGTCAATTGTCGCCTTGTCGATGACAAAGTGCAGGATGACGTTGTCCGTCGAGCCGTCCGCCCATTCATAGTTCGTCTTGTTGACGAGTTCTACCGTGACCTCGTGGGTGCCGGCATTCGCCTGCTCGTTCCCAGTCACTTTGTAAACGGGGTTGGCTGCAACATCATAGGTCTGCACTTTGCCCGTGTAGGTGTAGCGCGTGCTGCTTCCGGCGGGCTTTTGCACCTTTGCCTGTTCAATCGTGAACTGCACCGCTCCGGGCGCGTTGAGCCACTTGTAGTTGGCGCCGTCCGTGAGGGTGAAAGCCAAGCTGTACGTCCCGGCGTCGGTGATCGCATCGAGCTTGTCGCCCGCGGCGGCATTTCCCGCATGGAACGCGACGTTCATGAGCACTGCATTATAATTGCCGAGTGCGGCGATGACCGTCTCCATCAAATTCTCGCCCGTGTAGGGGAAAGCCGATTGGGTCAGATAGGGGCTCGTGAGCGCGGCCTGTTCAACCGTGAACTGCTTGGCAGCGGTGGCATCGTTGAGGATGTAATTGCTCGCATCGTCGCTGCCGAGGGCGGCCGTGAAAGTGTAATCTCCCGCGTCTTGGAACGTGCCTTTCTCGGGGGTCGTGAGCGTCACGGTCAGCGTGAGCGGTCCGTCGTCGCCCAAGCCCTGTGCCGTCGCCGTGGGCAGGTCGAAAGGTTTGCCCGTGTAGGTGTAGCTTCCCGTCGACCAAATCGCGTCAATTGTCGCCTGTTTGATTTCGAACTGCACCGCTTCGGGCGCGCTGCTCCACTTGTAGTTGGCGCCGTCCGTGAGGGCGAAAGTCATGTTGTACGCCCCGGCGTTGGTGACCGTTTCAAGCGCATCGCCCGCGGCAGCTTTCCCCGCATAGAATGTGACGCTCATGAGCGCCTTATTGTAATTGCCGAGCGCGCCGAGGACCGTCTCCATCAAATTCTTGCCCGCATAGGGGAATTCCGTCTGTGTGAGCGCGGGGGCCGTGAGCGTGGCCTGTTCGATGACAAATTCCGTCGTTGCGGAGTTGCCGTCCTCAAAGGTGAAGTTTGTGGAGGAGAGGGTAACGGTCGCGGTGTAAGTGCCGGCGTTGAGCGGCAGGTCGTGCGTGCCGAGTTTGCCGCCCGTCGTCTTGTATGTAACGGTGTAGTCGGCGCTTTCGAGGCTGTACCATGCGGGCAGGCCGTCAAACGCGATGGCGGGCGTTTGCTCGGCCGCGTTGTAGACGGCGCTGCCGAGCTCTTTCAGCGTGAGCTGGCAAGCCGCCACAGTGTAGGTGTAGTCGCCGCCCAATACCACTGTGTAATTGGGATTGCCGCATGCAACCGCAACGGCGTAGCCTCCCGCAGCGGCGAGCGCACTGAGCGGATCGGCGGGTGCGCCGTCCTTTTCAAAGGAGAAAGTGAGCTTTAAATCGTCGTTGTTTACGACCGTCTCCTTGAACGAATCCGCCGAGGTGTAGCTCAAATCCCCATACCATGTCTGAGACGGGGTATTGAGATAGGTGTGGCCCGTGATGGTGCCGATGTTGAGTTCGAGCGCGTGCGCGTTGACGGTGAGTGTGGGCGCGGAGCCACTCCCGCTCCAAGCGAGGGTGACGAACGCGTCATCGCCGTTTGTGAGGGCAACATTCAGCGTGTAGGTGCCCACGGGGAGATAGGTCGTTCCCGCGAAGTCATAGACGTTGCCGTCCTTTTCAAAGGAGAAGTTGAGAAGCCCTTCGAAGTCGGAGATGGCAACCGTGCCGCTCGTGCCGTTCACGGAGACGGAGGAGATCTTTTTAAAGAGCTCTTCGCGGAGGGTCTCCTGTGTGTGGGCGCCATCGCCGTAGATGGCCGACCAATCATCGAGCGTCAGCGTGACGGTCTCGCTGAGGATCTCGCGCACGAAGTAGCCATAGTAGACGTTGTGGTTCGCGGCCTCGGCCTTGAAGTAGACGACGTAGACGCCCGGGGTGAGGGCGGCATTCGTGTCCGCGGTCCAGTTGCCGGAGGTGATATCTTTGCCGCCGTTGAGATTTTCAAGATTGGTTTCAATGTTGTCGCGCGCGCTCTCTTCCGTGTCAACATAGTAGGAGATGCTGATGGGGTTTGCGGTGTCGCCGACGGAGGTGAGCACGGAGGCGGGCAGTTTCAGCTCGATGGGCTGTTTGTTTTCCGTGTGGTAGACGGTGGAGCTCTCTTGCTCAAAATCGTCCGTGAACTTCGCTGTGATATCGGCATTCTCCACGTGGACGAAGTAGTAGGCGACCATTTCGCCGAGGCCGCTGTTTTCATCGAGCGTGCCCTCGAACACGAACGGGTCGCTGAGCTCAAATTTGACGCCGTAGTAGCCCGCCTCGCTGATGTCATTATAACCCGTCCTCAGCTGTTTTGCGTTAATGAACTTGTTCTCTATGCTGTCTTTGCTATTCCAATCTATCCCATTGTCTCCGCCGACCGGGTTCTCGGTGCCGAAGTAGACATAGGAGACGGTGGAGTAATCGGGAGATGTAGTGGACGAGAACAAATGAATGTAATTGTAGAGATTTGCATCGTAGGTCCACGTAATGGTCGCTTGAAGATATCTCGTCGCGCTCTTATCGGCAGGCTGAACGATTCCTTTCGTGTCGTCGAACTCGGGATACTCCACTATGCGGTCGTAACCGGCATAGAGCTTGACGACGGCATAGGACTCGGTGCCATAGGAGACGATCTCGCGCCCGGTCGATGTATCCCACTTGCAGTTATCGGGGTCGGTGAGGCGGAGGAGCACATAGTAGATCTGAGGCGCTTCGGTGGGCGCATCCGTGTCCCACAAACTCAGCCATTCTGTGGGGTCTTTTTCATCGTAAACGTCCCGCCTGCCTTTGCTATACCCGACGACCTCATAGTCCTCGCTGGGTGCATAGAACTCATAGGGCGGCTCCGCGGTGCTGGGCGCATAGGAATCCTTGGGCACGGCGACCGTCTTTTTGTCCACAATGACGGTGACATAAAAAGTCCCGCTCGCCATGGCTGCATAACCTTTTTCCGCATTGCCGTCGCCAACCGGATCCGGATCGAATTGGGCCCACTGTTTCTGATCAAACAAGACGAAGTCGTCATAAGTCCAATAATACCCGTCCTTGGGCGTGAGCGCGATCTGATAGACGCCCGCTTCCTTGATTTCGGGGACGATTTTGCCGTCTTGATAGAAAACGCTGTGTGTCACATTGGGGTAAAATTTCCCCCCGCTGAAAATCTCCTCGGGCGTGATGGGCTCGCCGTCATAGACGAACGTGCTCAAATTCGTACGGAAATTTAGATAGGAAGTGCTATATCCAATGTGGATCTCAATAGAGTTATCGCTTGCAAGACTTCCGCTTTCCGACATGAATCGCACGGAGGAGATAGGGGATCCCTCGTTCTTTTCATAATCGAAATAGGGGTCATATCCCGCGACATAGGTCGTATACGTACCAATTCCGCACGGAAGGCCGTTGGGGCCAAGCGATGCTCCGCCATAGGAAGAAATGTGGTATTTTCCCCACTTATTATCATCGGAACCATAGTAGTTCATGACGTAGGGATTGTCTCTGAGGAGAGTGAATTCCTCGCCGGTATACTGCATGGAATAATTTCTGTTAATGTAGACGGTGCGCGGCTGGATGTGGAGGATGAAAGTCATCTCTCTCGTATCGCCCATTCCCTCGTCGCGTGCTTCCACGCGCATGCCGTTGTAGCTGCCGCCCCAAACATATTTGTAAGCGCTCTCGGTCGGCTGCACGAGGGAGAGCGTGATGAGGTATGTCCCGGCATAGAAAGGATTGGGCTCGTTGCCGACTTGCCATGTTACCTCCGTCTCCGTGTCCGAATCCGTGTCCGTCTCCGAATCCGTCTCCGCCCCCGGGATCCACAGGTAAACCTTATCATTGTTCTGATCTTTGATCCAACGTTGATACTTCACGCTCATTGCGGAGCTATTGAATCCGCTGAGGATGCGGTTGACGGGGAAGCCATCCAAATCGTAGGTGACGGTGAGCATGGGCACGCGCCAGCTGCTCTCGTCGGGGTGCAAGTCGAGATTCCTGCCCTGTTGCACGCTGTCGTCGGCATAGGTGATGGTGCCGATGCTTTGGAGGGTGGGCACGTCGAATGCGATGACCTTGCTGCTCTCGCTGACAGCATAATCCCTCAGCGTCATCTGGAAAGGCATGGTTTGGTGCGTCTCCCAAACCTTGTCGTCTTCCCAATACCAGCGGTCGGTCTCCTTATTGCCGGGGTTATTTTCATTGATTGCCTTGCGCAAGTCGCCCGCCTTGCCGCCCACTTCCTTAATGCCCTTTACGTTGTCAGTCGTGTTGCTAATCACTTGGCTATAATGGGTCTGAGGGCGGTTTTCTATGGTGAACTCCGAGACATGGTCCCCACCTTTTCCGCCGAGGAAGGCGGTGAGGGCGGCGGCAGTCTTGTCGGATTTCCCCTCCGCATCCTCAATTTTGATCTCGGTTTCTCCATAATACCACGTGCCCGTGACGGCGGCGCTCTCGTCAAAATACCAGCCGTCCGCGGCAACCATCCACACGAGGTCCTTGGGCAGGGTGTTGATCTGCTGCACCGTCTTGTCGCTGTCGCCCTTGATGGTCCCGAAGTAGATGGGGGCGTTGTTGTCGTAGTGCTTGTCGATGAGGGCCCACTTGGTCTGCTCGGTGGCTTTCACGTAGCGGGAATCCATCCCGTAGAGGAAAGTGCGCGCCGTGGAGGTGATGTCGCTTCCGCTGCCCGAGAGGAAGTTCACCTCGATCTCATAGGTGAGGTAGGGGGAGTAGTCGTAAGAGGGGTTCTTGCCGTTCTTTTCGGGAGCCCACTCCTGGAAGCCCTTATCGTCATCCTCGATGTGCATGGGGAAGGTCTTGTAGTTGGAGGAGGAGCTTTGGGGCTGCATGTAGGCCTCATACGAGGTGCGCGAGGGCGCAATGAGGAAGAAGTTCTTCTTGCCCGCCGTGAACACGGTTTTATCGGTGGCGTCGGGCTCCTGCCCAAAGGCATTGAGGGCAATTGTGGCGCTATCGGGGAGGTAGACAGATTGCAACCGATCGGAGAAGCGGAATGCCGAGGCGCCGATGGAGGAGATGCGGTCGGGAATGTGGATGACCGTGATTTGCGTGTGCTGGAACGCGTTGGCGCCGATTGCCACCGTCTCATGGTAGCCGAAATCAAAGGCACTCACGATCTCGCCGTCGGCATCCTGGCACCGCGCGGGCATGGAGACGAGCGTCTGATAGCGCACCATGCGGTCCTCCGTGTAGGTGAGGCGCGCCGTTTGTGCTGCCTGTTGTTGTTCCGTCGTAGTTCTTGCGCTGTTGATTTTATCGAGATCGGGGATATTGTCGTAATCGACCGTCCCGCGGAAGTTGATGTAGAGATAGGTCTTTAAGCTGCCGGAGGTGAACTCCACCACGACATGCGCCCCCCCTACAAACCCGGGGCAGGGGCCGGTGTATCGGTCATAGCAATAATCATAAGTATCCTGGCCACTCCATCGATAATACGTATTTTCATATAATTTGAGACGGAAGTCGTTGTTGTCAGTGTATATGTTACCACTGTTCTGTGCCATGCCGTAGGCATGTTTGGTACTTTCAAGCCCGCCGGTGCCGTGCACCAAGCTCCATTTTACATCTTCCGTTGTGGCAGGAGCACCGGTCGCGGTGAGCGCCTTCACGGAAAACATGAGGCCGTTTCTATCATCGTATACGATTTTGGAATTGTTTACATCTGTCCAAACGGCGTTGCCGCTGGTATCATACGTCTTTTGGAGAGTGATGGAGTTGAGAGGGATCGATTCATAGGTATAGCCGGTTACTATTCCATTTCGGCCTGTTCCGGTGGGAACCCCGATTTGGATTTTAAGGGATGCGGCAGACTGAGTCAACACGGGCGTGATGACGAGGAAGAACATTTGCGCATAACCTTTGGTTCCGCCCTCACAGTCGGCGGGTTGGGCAATATAATAGGTGCCGCTCTTTGCACCGCTCGTCGTGATCTCTAAAAGATGGGAGGCGCTATCGCCGATCGTCATGTCATTGACATCGGTAAGCATTGCTGTTGTAGCATTTTTTTTCGCGGTTGTGGCTTTGGACCCAGTTGTACCACTATATTTCGTGCTATCGAATTGTGAGCTATTGAACAATGCAATGCTGGGATGTCCGCTGCTTCCTGCCTGATCGGCAGTATAACTGCCCACAAAGTATGCGTGCAAGTCAAAATCAAACGGTACCTCGATTTGGAGATAGCGGTCACTGCCGTATTTGAACTGCATGCGGGATTTGTATTCAACGCCGTTGATCGTAACGGTAGCTTGCGATTGATCCCCGCCGCTCGCTTCCGTCACCTTGACCGAACTGTCGCTGCCGTTGACAGAAATGGAGGCCTTTGTCCCGCCGCTATTAGTCCCGTCTATTGTTGTCAAGGTTGCCGATTTAAAGTTCGCCCCCTCGGGATATTGCCCGACTTGGGTGCCCGTTGCAAAGTCGTTGTCCGGATCGGTTTTACCGTCTTTATCCGTTCCGTTGACATCGAACACATAGCTGTTTTCGGGAATGGCAATGCCGCCCGTGTATTCGTCGCTCGCATCTTTCTTTGCGGAATACGTTGTCACTGTCCCGGAAGAGCCCGAGGAGCCCGGGGAGGACGGGGTGCCCTTGAACGTTCCCGAACCTTTCGCATTACTTATGTTGTTCCATTTGGCTGTACTTGAAGAAGTGAATACACCATCTTCATACATATATGTCCACCAATCATCGTCGTCCTTAGGAGGCGGCATGGTCTCTGAATTCCAAACGACAAGGGGTCGGTCAATCTTCGAAACATATTGACGAAGCGAGGAGTCGTATACGCCATTTTCTCCGACTTTAAACCACTTATATAAGTCCTCGGTGTTGGACTGGGTGAAGTATTTGTAGGTGTAGTTATTGGTGTAGAGCGCGCCGTCGGCACCCACCGTGTAGAACATGGGCACGGTCGTTGCGTTGTCGTTGGCTATCGTGAACTTTTCAAGCGCGCTCGCCCCTTGGAACACGCGCGCACCGTCCTCCAAAAAAACGCCCGCCGCGAGTGAGATCTCTTTGAGCGAGGTGCAATCTTCAAACGTGAGCGGGAAAAGGTGCAAAACTTGCGTTCTGCCCGTGCAGAAATTGACGGATTTTAATTTGGTAGATTTGCTGAGCAGGCCCCCCTGCATCCGGGGCTTATCTTCATCGCCCTCTTGCGCCGTGCCGTTGAAAGCATTCACAACATCGGGCATGACCACGAGATTGGTATAATCCGTGCCGCTGTTCCCCGCAAAGAGGTATTCGGTGTAGCGATAGGTGGGCTCGCCGTCCTCGAACTCGCCGTTGCCGTTCTCGTCGATCCACACATTGGAGGGCAAAACGAGCGTGTTCGCGCCTTTTTCGGGGGTGAACTTGGTGAAAGTTGCCGTCTCGCCGTCTGCACGCGCAAAGGAGGAGGAATTATCCAGCGTGAAACGGCTACTTTTCTTGATCTGCCAATACACCGTGCGCGGCATCTTGATGTCGGTGATGGTGAGTTCGCAATCCGAGAAAGCATCTTGCGCAACATAGCGCACGGGCACACCGTTGTGCTCGGCGGGAATGTTGATCACCAGCTTGGTGACGCCCTTTTCCTTGATGGCGTTGAGCGTTTCGGCCGAGATGCCGATTTTGGTGATGTAGGCATACTCTGGTTTATCCTTGTTGGGCTGATAGCCCCAACCGTAAGAACCGCCCTCGCCGAAGGTCTCCTCGGTGTCGGTTCCGTAGAGAGCTGTCGAAACGATGCCGTATTCAAAATCATCTTCCGAAAGCTCCACCGTGTCGCGGGAGAGCCACGTGCGCCACGGCAAAAGGGCGCACATCACGCCCACGCCCAAGGCAACCGCGAGCACGACTGTGAGAACCGCAATCGCCGTCCGCTTGGATCTTTGCTCCATCTCTTTTCCTCCTTGTCCCTTTCAGGTTTTTGTATGCGCCTCGATTTGGCAGGCTTTTTTGCCACGGCGGCAGGTTTTTGCCGTGCCTCATTTGGCGCCTCTCGGATTTATGCGCTCTATGCCTCGGGGGGGGGCTTGTCGGGCTTTGCGAGTGACAGAGGGGTCCTCTCGGCTTCCCCCTTGGGGAAGCTCCCGCGGAGCGGGTGATGAGGTCCTCTCGGCTTCCCCCTTGGGGAAGCTCCCGCGGAGCGGGTGATGAGGTCCTCATTCGTCACGGCTTCGCCGTGCCATCTTCCACAGAGGGGAGGGCAAGATCTCCACCATGCCTCTTGATCGCCACCCCACTCCCTACACCGCCGCGCGGACCTTTGCCCCGCTCGGTTGCGATAGGAAAGCCCCGTCGGTGCAACCTTTTGCGGTCTTTCGCCCCGATGGCACATAAATCTACATAATCCATGTACCGAAAGATGGCGCGAGAGGGGAAAACGTTGGCGCGGGAGGAAAAAACAGACAAAGTTGGCGGAAAAAGTCCGAAAAAAATTTCAAAAATATGATGTTTTTTTACAAAATGTGCTTGTTTTTTTTGCGAAACAGTGATATGATTGATACGTAAAGTACTCGGATTATGTAGATTTATGTACTTTGAGATAGAGAAGCCCGCGGCTGAAATTTTCACCGCGGGCTTGTGTTATTTTGAATATGAGGGGGCTAAGGGGGCGCATGAGCCCCCTCCATGGGAGGGGGACTAAGGGGGTGGGGTGGCGACGGAGGCATTCTAAATGTCATTTCGAACGGAGGCGAAGCCGGAGCCGAGAAATCTCTACCTTATTTTTGTTCTCACCTACTTGGTCGTAGTAAGATTTCTCGCAGATGAGCAGTTCGTTGAAAGTCAGACTATATCGGCTCGAAATGACAACACCACTTGGTCGTAGTAAGATTTCTCGCAGATGAGCAGTTCGTTGAAAATCAGACTATATCGGCTCGAAATGACAACATCACTTGGTCGTAGTAAGATTTCTCGCAGATGAGCAGTTCGTTGAAAGTCAGACTATATCGGCTCGAAATGACAACATCACTTGGTCGTAGTAAGATTTCTCGCAGACGAGCAGTTCGTTGAAAGTCGTGCCCCGTCGGCTCGAAATGACAAACCATGCTTGGTCGCCATCCCACCCCCTCCACCCCCTCCATGGGAGGGGGCAAATCCTCACAATTCAATCTATTCTATTGAGAGAATGTGGGCGAGGGCTTGCAGGAGGTCGTCTTTGCCGTCGGAGGTGAATCCCGAGACCGCGATCACGTTTCCCGCACCCAAGCCATAGCTCGCGGCCACCGCACGCACCCGCTCCTTGACTTTCATCCGCGAGAGCTTGTCGCTCTTGGTCGCAATGACCGTAAACGGAATAATGTGATAATTCAAAAAAGTAACCATCTGCATGTCCTCTTCGGACGGATCCCGACGGATATCCGAAAGCAAAAAGACGTGCGCAATGTCCTGCTTCTTCGCAAAAAATGCGTCCAGCGTGCGGCCCCACTTGGCTTTCTCCTCCTTGGAGACGGCGGCGTAGCCGTAACCCGGCAGGTCGGCGAGGATGAAGCTCCCGAAATCGAAGTAGTTGACGAGGCGCGTCCGCCCGGGAGAGGCGCTCGTCTTGGCGAGATTTTTTTGCCCCGCGAGCATATTGATGAGCGTGCTCTTGCCCGCATTGGAGCGCCCACACACGGCGATCATGGGCTTCTCGGGGCGGATGAATTGTTCCTCCCGCGCGGCAGAGGTGATGAATTTTGCCCCGTTAATACGCATGCTGCAACCCCCGCACCGCCGTCATAAACACCTCGTCGGCCTCGTTGACGCAGATGAAGTTGAGGGAGGAACGCACCTCGGCGGGGATGTCCTCCACGTCTTTCTTGTTCCCGTCCGGGATGATGACGTCGTGAATGCCGATGCGCGCCGCGGCGAGCGCCTTTTCTTTGAGCCCGCCGATGGGGAGCACCTTGCCCCGCAGCGTGATCTCGCCGGTCATGGCGATGTCGTGCCGCACGGGCTTGCCCGTAAACGCCGAGAGGATGGCCGTCGCCATGGTGATGCCCGCGGAGGGGCCGTCTTTGGGCGTTGCGCCCTCCGGGACGTGGATGTGCACATCCTTTTTCTCGAAGTCCTCGCTGTCGATGCCATAGCGCTCGGCATGTGCACGGATATACGTGATGGCCGCACGCGCCGATTCTTTCATGACGTCCCCGAGCTTTCCCGTGAGGAGGATGTCGCCCTTGCCGTGCATGGCCGAGACCTCGATGGTGAGCGTGGTCCCGCCGACTGCCGTCCACGCAAGCCCCGTGGCCATGCCGACCTCGTCCGTCTCGCGGATGTCATCGCCCGTAAACCGCCTTGCACCGAGAAATTTTTCGAGATTGTTTTTGTTGACGGTCAGCTTGTCCGATTGCCCCTTTGCGATGCGCACGGCGGCCTTTCTGCACACGGTGCCGATCGTCCGTTCCAACGTGCGGACGCCCGCCTCCATCGTGTAGCCGTCGATGATGTCGGAGAGGGCACCGTCGCTGATGCGGAGTTGCTCCTCGCCGAGTCCGTTCTCGGCGCGCTTTTTGGGGATGAGGTAGCGCCGCGCGATCTCCTCTTTCTCCTGAGAGGTGTAACCGGTGAGTTCGATGATTTCCATGCGGTCTCTCAAAGGCATGGGTATGGTTTCGAGCGTGTTGGCGGTCGCAATAAACATGACCTTGGAGAGGTCGTATTCCACTTCGAGATACCTGTCGCGGAAAGTGGAATTTTGCTCGGGATCCAAAACTTCGAGCAGGGCGTCGGCGGGATCGCCGCGCATGTCCTGTGAGATCTTGTCCACCTCGTCGAGGAGGAACACGGGGTTGACGGAGCCGGCGTTCTTCATCTCATAGAGAATGCGGCCGGGCATGGCGCCGATGTAGGTGCGGCGGTGCCCGCGGATCTCGGCCTCATCTTTGAGCCCGCCGAGGCTCATGCGCACGAATTTTCTGCCCAGCGAGCGCGCGATGGACTTTGCGATGCTCGTCTTTCCCACGCCGGGCGGACCGACGAGGCAGAGGATGGGCGCTTTGAGCGTGCCCGTGAGCTTTAAGACGGCGAGGTATTCCACCACGCGCTCCTTGATCTTTTCAAGCCCGTAATGGTCCTCCGCGAGCACTCTCTCCACGTCTGCCAGCGACTCCGTGTCCTCCGTCTGTTCGTTCCACGGGAGGTCTAAGAGCCAGTCGGCATAGTTGCGCAAGACGGTATACTCGGGGGAGGAGGGGGGCATTTTGTCCATGCGGGCAAGCTCTGCCAGCGCCTTTTCCTCCACCTTTTTGGGCAATTTCTTTTCGAGGATGCGCGCCCGCAGTTTTTCGTTCTCCTCGACGTCGTCGCCGAGTTCGGTGTGAATGACGCGCAGCTGTTCGCGGAGGAAGTATTCCTTTTGCGCCTTGTCGATGTTTTTTCTGACATCTTGCGCGATCTTGCGCTCCAAACGGAAGATCTCGATTTCGGAGACGAGCTGTTCTTCGAGGCGCATGAGGCGGACGATGACGTCCTCCGTTTCGAGCAGCCGTTGTTTGACGGGATCTTTGAAGCGCAAAACGCTTGTGGCGACGTTGATGTATTCGTCGATGTCCGCAATGCCGACGAGGGCGGTCTCCAACTCCTTGGCAAATTTATTGTCGGTGATCTGCACCTCTTCGATGAGCGCCTTGACCGTGCGGAAGTGCGCCTCTTCCAGCGTCGGGTCGCCGTGGATGGGGGGAAGTTCGTCGGTGACGGCATAGAGATAGCCGTTCTCCAAGCGAAAATCGCGGGCACGGGCACGGTATAGGCCCTCCACGAGCACGCGGACGCGGTCCCCGGGCATGCGGGTCTTTTGGCGGATGAGCGCGACCGTGCCGACGGCAGCGAGATCCTCCGCCGACGGGAGGTCCTTGTCCACGTTTTGCCGCGTGATAAAGACATACGACTCGTTGAATGAGGCGCGCTCGACGGCAGCGAGGGACAGCCCCCGCCCGACGTCGAATCCCACCGTCGTATTGGGAAAGATGACTTGCGTCCGCATCGGGATGACGGATAAAATTTTCGTACGGATCATAGGATTCCTCCTCTATGCCTCTCGCCCTCGGGGATCGGGGCGGCCGTTGTTCTCGGAGAGGGACATGGTTCAAAAGTCTTATCTACTATTATATTACATATTATATCACACAAAAACGGTCAGACCAAACGTTTTTTCAAAAAATTTCCCTGTAAGTGAGCAGAGCGCACGCCCAAAGCAAGCGGGGTCTGTGCGGCGGGGATGACCTGCGGCTCCCCGCCCAGCAGCACGAGCTGCCCATCCCATGCCGCGATGGCCGCGAAATAGATGTCTCCGCGGAATACCGTCTCGGGCGTCGACGGCCGGGAGAAAGCCTCCACGCGGCGGACCTCCTTTGCGGAAAACGGGTGGCCGCTGTCCGTCGGCAGATAGTAGAGTTCTGTCCCGATGACGGTAAACGAGGCCCCCATGTCTGAGGTGAGCGTGCAAAAATCGCGCGTGAGAGGGGAATAGCGCACGATCCCCTCATTGGAGGAAAAGTAGAGATACACTTCTCCGTCGAAGGTGGCGGCAAAGAGGTGTTCGGCGGGAACGGAGCGGCCCTCCCGCGTGACGGGCATGCGCGTTCCGCCCTCCGCGGAGACGCGCGTGAGCACGCCCTCTTGCGAGAACCACAGATAACCGCCCGCAAAGACCATCCCGCGCGCCTCCCCCGCCGAGAGCAGCTTTGGGGCAGCCGCCGCGCCCGGTTTTATCCGAAAGATCCCATCCGATGCCCCGCCCGCAAGGTAGAGGTCGACGCCGTCGGTCGCGAGTGCATCCCCGCCCCGTGCCGCGATCTTCGTGATTTCCTCCCCCGCGGTGGCGTAAAGGGCGGTATCGGTCACAAAGTAGAGCGTCTCCCCCGCGACGGCAAACGCATTGGGGATGAGCGGGGAGAGCTGTTCAAAGGTTGTCCCGTTAAAGCGGAAGAGCCCGCCCTCGGCATAGTAGAGGCGGCCGCCCAATACGGCCGAGACCGTGTGGCGCTCGTCTTGCACGGTGAGCGTTGCCGTCAGCGTGAGGGGCAGATAGTTGCGATGAGAAATTTGCACGGTCACGGTGTAATGCCCGGGGTCGGCCAGACCCTCCGTGGGAGCGCCGTCGGCGGTGTAGGAAATTTGGGCGTCGGCGGGGAGGCCTTGGAGGGGCGGGAGGTGCGGTTTTCCGTCATAGGCGACGACGGCATCCGAAAACGTCACGCCCGAGAGCGCTGCACGCTCGATGACGAGCGTGGCCGTGAGCACCTTTTGCGCATATCCCTCGCCCGTGAAAGTTGCCGTCGCGAGATAGGTCCCCGCGTCCGTTCCACAGTTGTTTTCATACGTGACGGAAACGCCTTCGGGAAGCGTTCCCGAGATGAGAACCTCGTGCATGGTCCCATCGTAAACCGTCGTAACGTCCTCAAAGGTGACGCCATAGACCTCATTCTTCCCCGCCGCGGGGCCGTCGTCTCTGCCACAGGCGCACAGCAGCGAGAGCGCCGCGCACAGGAAAAATAGCAAACACGCGAGCCGTTTCATCCCTTTTTCCCTCCAATCCTATCATATAAAAAATGCGCTCGGATGTCAAGCGCATAAAAACAGATGTTTTTTGATTTGATGTTGGGGGAGCGGCCCGTCAGTCCAATTGTTCGCCGAATCCGAGTGAAATGAGGATGGCGCGATTCACCTTGGACATGGTGGCGGCCGAAAGTTCGCCGATGCGCGACATCAACCGGCGCTTGTCGATGGTCCGGATCTGTTCGAGCAGAATGACGGAATCCTTCTGCAAGCCGAATGCCTGCGGGAGTTCGATGTGGGTCGGGAGGCGCGCTTTGTGGATCTTGCTCGTCACGGCCGCCGCGATCACGGTGGGGGAATATTTGTTGCCCGTGTCGTTTTGCACCACAAGGACGGGCCGTATTCCTCCCTGTTCGCTCCCCACAACGGGAGACAGGTCTGCATAATAGAGTTCACCGCGCTTGACCGTCATAATATTTCTCCTTTGTGAGCAGTCCCCGCTATCATTGTATGTAACGGGAGTAACGCTTTGCCCACTTTCCTCTTAAAGTCTTGACGGCGCGGGCGGAAAATATACATCTGCCCGCCGGGGTTTTGTTCGAAAGGCTTGACAGATAGGGGCAATTTTGCTATAATGGCGGCATGAGCGAAAGAGGAAAATTGATTGTATTCGAAGGCACGGACGGGAGCGGCAAGACCACGCAAATGCGGCTGCTTGCGGGGTATCTCTCGGGGATGGGTGTGTCCGTCTGCATGACGCATGAGCCGACGGAGTCCCCCTTTGGGGCGCTGCTCCGTGCGTGCATGTCCAAAAAGATCGACGCCGATGAGCGCGCGATCGCGGCACTGTTTGCGGCAGACCGCATCGACCATATCCAAAATCCCGAAACGGGCATGCTGGCAATGCTCAACGCCGGCGCGACGGTGCTCTGTGACCGTTACTACTTTTCTTCCTATGCCTACAACGGGGGATTTGTCCCGCTCGAATGGGTGATCGAGCTCAACCGCCCGGCGCGGGAATTGCTTCGGCCCGACCTCATCATCTACTTGGATCTTCCCGCCGAGGAGGGCATGGCGCGCGTGGGCAGGCGCGGCGCGACGGAACGCTATGAAAATTTGGAACGGCAGACGCTGATCCGCGAAAAATACTTTGAGGCGTTCGAGCGCTTCCGGGATGAGGAGAACATCGTCGTCATCAGGAGCGAGAGGACGCCCGAGGACACCCAGAAAAAGATCCGCCGCGCGGTGTCCGGGCTGTTCGGAGGTGTGCAATGAGCGAGCTGACCGTAGGCGAGATCTTAAAACCGCAAGGCATCCGCGGAGAGGTGAAAGTGAAGCCTTTCACGGACTCGGCGGAGACTTTCCGCTCTTTCAAGTCGCTGCTCATAGACGGGGCGGAATACAAGGTGCTTTCGGTGCGCACGGGGGACGGATTTGTTTACCTTGGGCTCCGCGGCGTGCCCGACCGCAATGCGGCCGAACTGTTGCGGGGGAAGCAGCTCACCATCCCGCGCGGGGAGGCGCCCGCTTTGCCCGAGGGCAGCTATTATATTGCAGACCTGCTCGGGAGCCGCATCGAGACCGAGGAGGGGGAGCCGCTCGGAGTACTCAAAGACATCACGCAGGCGGCTACCGACATCTATACCTTGGACATGGGTGGGCGCGATGTGCTCTTCCCTGCCGCAAAGGGCGTGATCACGACGGTGGATGTTTCGGCGCAAAAGATCGTCGTGAACAAGAAGCGCTTTGAGGAAGTCGCCGTATTGTAGGCAACATGCCCGCTTGCGGTTGAAAATAGACATTGTAAAAAAAGGAGGTAACAGCGGCAGAATGTCAACCATTCTCGAATGCAAAGATCTTTATAAGAGCTATGGGTCCTCTCCTGCACTCGCCGGGGTCAGTTTTGCGGTGGAGGAGGGGGGCGTCGTGGGGCTCCTCGGGCCCAACGGGAGCGGAAAATCCACGCTCATCAAGTTGGCCATGGGGATGTTGCAGCCCACGCAGGGGGAGGTGCTCGTGAACGGCATGCGCCCCTGCCCCGCGACCAAGGCCATCACGGCCTATCTTCCGGACAAGGACTTTTTAAGCAATTGGATGCGCGTCGAACAGGCAATCAAGTACAGTGCGGACTTCTTCACCGACTTTAACCACGAGCGCGCGGAGGCCATGCTCTCCCGCCTCGGGATCGGGATGAAACAGCGCATCCGCTCGCTCTCCAAGGGGACCCGCGAAAAGCTCGGCCTCATCCTGACGATGGCACGGGACGCCAAGCTCTTCATCCTCGACGAGCCCATTGCAGGCGTCGATCCCGCCGCGCGCGACTTCATTCTCGACTTCATCATGGGCAACCGCCCCGCGGGGTCGACCATCTTTCTCTGCACCCATCTCATAGCGGACATTCAGCCCATCCTCACGCACGCCATCTTCTTGAATTGCGGCAAGATCGTCCTTGACGAGGACGCCGCGGCAGTGACGGCGCGGACGGGCAAGTCCCTCGACGAACTCTTTCGGGAGGAATTCAAATGGTAGGAAAACTCATGAAACACGAGCTGTATGCGCTCTTCCGCATCATATTGTGGATCTCCATTGCCGTCGTCTTGTTTGCCGTCATCAGCCGCCTGCTGCTCTCGGAGACCATTGTGCAGACCGCGGGATCCGCCGAGGCGGGCGTGAATCTTCTTCTCGTGACCGTGCTTCTCATTGCATTCTACATGTTCTCCATCGGCGCGCTTGTCATTGCAGCGTGGGCGGTCTCTGTGAGCCGCTTCTATAAATCGTTGTTTACGGGGGAGGGCTACATGACGCTGGCGCTGCCCGTCACGGCCGACCAGATCATTTGGGCAAAGCTGCTCTCGGCGCTCATTGCAATGTTCTATGCCGCTGTCGTCAGTGTCGGCTCACTCTTCATCCTGTTTGCGGGTACGGTGGGCGACGCCATAGACCTCGGCGGCCTCCTCGAAGAGCTCGGGGCCATCATTCAAGAGATGACGGCCGTGGACGCACTTCTCATCGTCGAAGAGGTGCTCCTATGTATCGTATCCATCCCGATGAGCATCTTGCTGCTGTATGCGGGCATGTCCATGGGGCAGTTCTTCACCTCCCACCGCACCGGCATGATCTTGCTCATCTTCGGCGCGCTCTATATCGTCGTCAACGTCATTTCAGTGGTGGGCGTGATGCCGTTTTTCACCTATCTCGAAGCCAACGTTGCGGGCGCGGCCCACATCATCAATTGGATCCGGATCGCATTCATTGCCGCCGTGGACGTCGGATGCTTCTTCCTCGTGCGCTATATTTTGAGAAATAAGGTCAACCTCATCGCTTAGCGGAGGAGGGCGCGCCGTTGCCGCTCATGCGGCCGGGAAGCAGACAAGGAAAATATCGTCATGAAAATCACCATTCTCACGCTCTTTCCCGAAATGTTTACGGCGCTCGACGCCTCCATCTTCGGCCGCGCCAAAAAGGAGGGGCGGCTGGAACTCGAAGTTGTCGACATCCGGACTTACACCGAGGATAAACACCTCAAATGTGACGACTATCCGTTCGGCGGCGGGGCGGGCATGGTCATGATGGCACAGCCCATCGGAAGCGCTATCGAAGGGGTAGACCCCGGACATGGTGCCCGCAGAATTTATCTCTCCCCCAAGGGAAAGACGCTCACGCAGGAGAAAGTCATCGCCCTTGCGGAGGAGGAACACCTCGTGCTCCTGTGCGGCCACTATGAGGGCGTCGACCAGCGCGCCATCGACCTCTTCATCGACGAGGAGATCTCCATCGGGGATTATGTGCTGACGGGCGGCGAGCTGCCGGCGATGGTGCTTGCCGACTGTGTGGCGCGGTATATCGACGGGGTGCTCTCGCCGGAATCTCTCGTGGACGAGAGTTTTTCCGAGGGTTTGCTCGAATATCCGCAATACACGCGGCCGGTGGAATACCGCGGGCTCACCGTTCCCGAGGTGCTCCGCAGCGGGAACCATGCGGAGATCGACAAGTGGCGCCATGAACAGGCCCTTGCCCTCACGAAAAAGAATCGCCCCGACCTGTTGAAGTAGAAAAGACGGGGGTGGGGTGGCGACCAAGGCGTGGTCGAGCTCTCGCCTTCCCCTTTGGGTCGCAAAACGCACTTCTCGCACATCAGCACAGTGTGCTGTGGGCGGCGTTTTGCGGTGAGTGAGCGCATTTGCCGCGCGAACGGTGACCGAACGCGGGGTTCTACCCGAGTGAGACAGGTGGCACGGCGAAGCCGTGACGGATGAGGTGACCTCATCACCCGCTTCGCGGGAGCTTCCCCAGAGGGGAAGCCAAGTCCCCCCACCACCGCCCTTTGGGCAGAGCCCCCTCCAAAGGAGCAGGCCTTGGGTTACCGCTGTCATACCGTCCGCCCGAGGCTTCTATTGTGGACTAAGGGTGTCACGAGGAGCGCAGGAGACGAAGTAGCCGACGGGGCTTAATTTGTCATTTCGAGCCGATAAAGTTTGACTTTCAACGGACTGCACATCTGCGAGAAATCTTATTACGTCTAATCAAAGGCAGAACGAATCATAAGGTAAAGATTTCTCGACTTCGCTAACGCTTCGCTCGAAATGACAATTTCTGCCAAGGGGATACACTCGGGCCCGTTGCGGGCCCTCGGTATGACAGCGTTTCAGAAAACAAATTTCGTGAATCATTCTAATTCCTTTGCCTTAGCCCGAATTTATTTCGGGCGTGGGCGACTCAATTTGCCGAGCCCTGTCGGCTTGTTGTCCGATGGAACCACCAATCGGGAACAAGTTTTTCAAGCGCAAACGCACATTCGGCTTGTAAATTTCTATGCCCTTATTGTAAAGAGTTTCTATATGATAGAAATTTACGAAATGTTTTCGTGAGTACACTCCCATTTTAATTATGAAAACCATTCAATGGTATCCCGGGCACATGGCAAAGGCCATGCGCATGATGGAAGAAAATTTGTCCCTCAGCGATGCAGTCGTGTTCGTGCTCGACGCCCGCTGTCCCGCCGCGAGTTTCAATCCGCGGCTCTTGTCGCTTGTCAAGGATAAGCCCGTGCTGTTCCTCCTCAACAAGGCAGATCTCGCCGACGGGAGAAAGGACTTTGCCGTGCGCATCCGCGAAAACGGGAGAAAGGCGCTGTCCATGTCGGCCAATTCGCAGGCCGGCCTCCGCCTCCTCAAAGCGGCCATGGAGGACCTCGCCTCGGAGCGCATCGAACGCAATCGGCAGAGGGGGATCAAAAAACCCGTGCGGTTCATGATCGCGGGCATTCCCAATACGGGCAAGAGCACCGTCATCAACCTGCTTGCGGGGGCGAAAAAGGCACAGACGGGGGACAAGGCGGGCGTGACCCGCGCCAAGCAGTGGGTAAAGTGCGGGGATCTGGAACTTCTCGATACGCCCGGCACCATGCCGCCCGCATGCGAAAACCAAGCGCTTGCGCGCCGCCTCGCCTATGTCGGGAGCATCAACGACGACATCCTCGCCATCGATGAAATTGCACTCGCATTGCTCGAAGAGATGCAATCGGCCTACCCCATGTCCTTAACAGAGCGTTACGGAACGTGTGAGGGGAGCTCCTTGGAGCTGTTGGAAGCGGTCTGCAAAAAGCGCGGATTCATCTTGCGCGGGGGGACGTTTGACTATGAGCGCGGCGAGCGCGCCGTCCTCGACGATTTCCGCAAGGGGAAGCTCGGCCGCGTCACCCTCGACAGCTTTGACGACCTCGCCTCCGTGGGCCTGTAAGGGGCAAAAGTCTTACCAAGGACGGGCGCTCCGCCCGAAGAGGAATGGGGGGCTTTTCCTCAAAGTTGGTCGCCACCCCACCCCCTACACCCCCCTCCCATGGAGGGGGCTCAGCGCCGCTCCTCCCCCATGGAGGGGACAGGTTCGGACCTTTTTCGAGGGGATACACGCGCCAACGAAATGAGAAGCGGCGAAGAAAAAAATTCCGCGAAACAAAAGAGGCAACTATGGACATTCCGACATGGGAGCGCGAGCTCGCAGAGCAAGGGTATCACGCCGTTTGCGGGGTAGACGAAGTGGGCAGAGGGCCGCTGGCGGGCCCCGTCGTCTGTGCCGCCGTCATCATGCCGTTGGACGAGGCGCATTTGGTGAAAGGCGTGGACGACAGCAAAAAGCTGTCCGCCAAGAAGCGCGAACAGCTCGCGGAGGAGATCAAAAAAACGGCGCGCGCCTATGCCATTGCGGAGGTGGACGCCGAGACGGTCGACCGCATCAACATTTTGCAGGCGACGCGGCTGTGCATGAAGCAAGCGATCCAATCCTTGCAGGTCCCCGCGGACATGGTGCTTGTCGACGGCAACATGACCCTCGATATCACGATCCCGCAGAGGAGCATCGTAAAGGGGGATGCGAACGTCTATTCCATCGGCGCGGCGAGCATTCTCGCCAAGGTCTACCGCGACGCGCTCATGAAACAATTTGCCGAAGTCTATCCCGAGTATGCCTTTGCGAGCAACGTGGGGTACGGCACCAAAGAGCATATCCAAGCCATCCGTGAGGTCGGCATATGCAAAATTCACAGAAAGACTTTCGTAAAAAATTATTGGGACGGCAGGGAGAGGCCCTGACCTGTAAGTATTTGAAGCGGCACGGATACAAGATCCTCATGCGCAACTTTGTGACGCCGTTCGGGGAGGCAGATATTGTGGCAAAGAGCCGCGACGGTTACATCTGTTTCGTGGAGGTCAAGACGCGCACGGGAGATGAATACGGCCTCCCATCGGAGGCCGTCACGCGCGAAAAACAGCGGCGGTACCGCATGATCGCAAATTATTATATTGCCCGGGAGGACAGGGAGGTCCCCATCCGCTTCGACATCGCCTCCGTCTGTGACGGCGAGCTGGATTACTTCGAGAATGCCTATATTTAAGAGGCCGAGGGGCTTAAAACCGTCGAGACGCCTAAACCCGCCGAGGGGCTTGGGAAGCCCGAGAGGGCGGAGCGCGGAGCGGAGCTTCCCTCAAAAACAGCGGTAGGGCCTATTCTTTCTGCAATCGTCCACTCGTCCGCACTGATAGCACAGTTCATTTTCAAGGTGTTCGCCTCGCTCGAAGTCGGCGAGGTTTTTTGTTGTCGTGTCCGCGATGTTGTCGAGCGCCTCCTCGGTGAGAAAGGCCTGATGTGACGTCACGATGACGTTGGGCATGGAGATGAGACGGGCGAGGGTGTCGTCCTCCACGATGTGCCCCGAGAAGTCGTGGAAAAAGAGATCGGATTCCTCCTCATAGACGTCGAGACAGGCCGCGCCCACGATGCGCCGTTTGATGCCGTCGAGGAGGGCGTCGGCGTCGATGAGCGCTCCCCGCGATGTATTGAGGATGATAACGCCCTTTTTGAGCTTCCCAATGCTCTCTTCCCCGATGATGTGGTAGGTCTCCTCGGAGAGCGGGCAGTGCAGGGAGATGATGTCGCTCTCGGAGAAGAGTTCGTCGAGGGAGACGTAGTCGTAGCCGGGGGAGGGGTATTTGTCGTAGGCGATGACGCGCATGCCGAAGCCGCGGCAGATATCGATGAAGATCTTGCCGATCTTGCCCGTTCCGATGACGCCCACCGTCTTGCCGTGCAGATCGAATCCCGTGAGCCCCGAGAGGGAGAAGTTGAAATCCTTGGTGCGGTTGTACGCCTTGTGGATGCGCCGCACCGAGGTGAGCAGGAGCGCCATGGTGTGCTCCGCGACGGCATAGGGGGAATAGGCCGGCACGCGCACGACGTGGATCTTCCCGAAGCAGGCTTTCACGTCCACATTGTTGTATCCCGCACAGCGGAGGGCGATGATCTTGATGCCCATCGCATAGAGCTTTTCGATGACCTCACTGTTGAGGTCGTCGTTGACAAAGACGCACACGCCATCGAAGCCGCGGGCAAGATCACAGGTGTCCGCGTTGAGGCGCGTCTCGTAAAACTTGAATTGGATGTCCCGCTCCTTGCCGAACCGGGTGAAAGATGCAATGTCATAATCCTTTGTATCAAAGAAAGCGATCTTCATGGGATACCTCCTGTATGCAGTATACCACAATCGGGAAAATTTGTCCACCCGGCCGTGAAAAATAATACAAATTATTTTTGAACGTCCTCTCTCGGACATGGTATGGCTCTTTAACGTGGGACGGCCCAAAAACAGGCCGAAAACGATGAATTTCGGTGCGGAGGGAGAATGAAAAAACCGTTGCGTTTGCAAACTTTTTTAATTGATTTAATAAGATTGATGGGGCACAAATTTTTGCTAATCGCGCGCGAACGCTTGACGAAAAGTGCTCTATGCATTATAATAATGTCATGAAAAGGACGAGAAGTCTCCGCTCCGGGGGCGGCAAAAACGCATCTTTTTTCTGAGGCAGGTTTTTCCGTGTGGAAAAAACCGCCTCATTTTACTTTTTCGGAGGAACATTCATGCAAAAAGTCGCCATCATCATGGGGAGCGATTCCGATCTCCCCGTCGTCGAGAAGTCGTTAGAAGTGTTGCAGCGCTTCGGGGTCCCTTTCGAGGTGCACGTCTATTCCGCACACCGCACGCCCGCCGAGGCCAAGGAGTTTGCGGAGCATGCCGCGGAGAACGGGTTCGGCGTCATCATTGCCGCGGCAGGCATGGCGGCGCATTTGGCGGGGGCGATCGCAGCAAACACCGTGTTGCCCGTCATCGGGATCCCCATAAAGAGCGGCGCGCTCGGGGGGGTGGACGCACTGCTCTCCACCGTGCAGATGCCCTCGGGCATCCCCGTGGCGACGGTGGCCATCGACGGCGCAAAGAATGCGGCGTACCTCGCCATGGAGATCTTGGCCGTGTCCGACGGGGGGCTTCGGGAAAAACTGCTCGTTGCAAGAGGGGAGGAGGCCGCCGGGGCCCTCCGAAAGGATGCCGCCATCCAAAAGAAATTTTGCTCGTGAAAAGGCAGGGCCTCGTTTTTCGGGGCGGCGCAGCATCGCGTTCGGCCGAGAAAAAACGGACCTGTTCGATAAAAAAATTTATTCAAAGGAGAGAGACTCATGCAAAAACTGCAACAGCTCTATGAGGGCAAGGCAAAAAAAGTTTACGCAACCGACGATCCCACGCTGGTCATCGTCTCCTACAAGGACGACGCGACGGCATTCAACGGACTCAAAAAGGGCACCATTGCCGGGAAAGGCGTGGTCAACAACCGCATGACCAACATGATGATGCGCCTTTTGGAACAAAGGGGCGTTCCGACGCACTTCGTAGAGGAACTCTCCGAGCGGGAGACGCTGGTCAAAAAGGTGCAGATCGTTCCCCTCGAAGTCATCATCCGCAACGTCTCCGCGGGCTCTTTCTCCAAGCGTTACGGCGTGGCGGAGGGCATCGTCTTTGACGAACCCACCATTGAGTTCTCCTACAAGAACGACGAGCTCGGGGACCCGCTCCTCAACACCTACCACGCACTCGCCTTGAAGCTGGCGACGAAAGAGGAGATCGCGCTCATCGAGAAATATGCTTTCACCGTCAACGAGGTGCTGAAAGAATACTTCCTCTCGCTCGGCGTCAAGCTCATCGACTTCAAGCTGGAATTCGGCAAACTTGCAGACGGCACCGTCGTGCTCGCCGACGAGATCTCCCCGGATACCTGCCGGTTTTGGGATGCCGAGACCAATGAAAAATTGGATAAAGACCGCTTCCGCCGCGACATGGGTGGGGTGGAGGACGCCTACAAGGAAATTTTCAAGAGAGTGACCGCGCACAAGTGAGCGTGCGCACAGCCATAGCTGTGAGAGGTCCCTCGGCCGGCACGCGGCAGAGCGCGCTCGGTCGGCGCAAACAATACAGGAGTTACCATGTCTGAAATTCATGAGGAATGCGGCGTGTTCGGCTTGTTCGCACCCGCAAAGCAGGACGTTGCCGCCACGGCCTATTACGGCCTCTTCGCCCTCCAACACCGGGGGCAGGAATCGGCGGGCATCGTCGTCAACGACGACGGCGTGTTCAGATCCTACAAGGATATCGGGCTCGTCAACGATGTGTTCACTGCCGAAAACCTCTCCCGTCTCGGGGAGGGGAACATGGCCGTCGGGCACGTCCGCTACTCCACGACGGGCTCGGGCGGGCGAGAGAATGCGCAACCCATCGTTGTAAATCACCTCAAAGGCAACATGGCGCTCGCCCACAACGGCAACCTCGTCAATGCCTCCGAGCTCCGCAGCGAACTCGAAAGCGAGGGGAGCATCTTCCATACGACCTCGGACAGCGAGGTCATCTCCTACATCATCACCAAGGAGCGCGTCAAGCGGCGCTCCATCGAGGAGGCCGTCCTTGCCGCCATGGCGAGATTGCGCGGGGCGTATTCTTTCCTTGTGATGTCGCCCTCCAAGCTCATTGCCGTGCGCGACGCCCACGGCTTTCACCCCCTCTGTTACGGCAGGCGGGAGGACGGGACATATGTCGTCGCCTCCGAGAGCTGTGCGCTCGACGCGGTGGGGGCGCAGCTCATCCGGGAAGTTGAGCCGGGGGAGATGATCGTCTTTACCAAGGACGGCCCCATTTCGGACAGGACTCATTGCGGCGGGGAAAAGCACCTCTGTGTGTTTGAGTTTCTCTACATCGCGCGGCCCGATTCCTTTATCGAGGGCAGTTCCGTGCACGAGGCGAGAAAGCAGGCGGGCAGATTCCTCGCGGAGGCTTTCCCCATCGATGCGGACATTGTCATCGGCGTGCCCGACTCGGGCTTGGATGCCGCCTATGGATACGCGGAGGCCTCGGGGATCCCATACGGCATCGGATTCATCAAGAATAAATACATCGGCCGCACCTTTATTGCCCCCGAACAGGCTGCCCGCGAGGACAGGGTGCGCATCAAATTAAACGTGTTGAAGTCCGCCATCGAGGGGAAACGGGTCATTCTCGTGGATGACTCCATCGTCCGCGGGACGACGTGCGCGCGCATCGTGCGCATGTTGCGCGGCGCGGGGGCGAGGGAGGTGCACATGCTCTCCTCGGCGCCCGCCTTTTTGAACCCCTGTTTCTATGGCACGGACATCGATTCGAGGGAGCACCTCATCGCTTGCAACCACACCGTGCCCGAGATCGCCCGAATCATCGGCGCGGACTCGGTGGGCTATCTGCCCCTCGACAAGGTGGTCGCCCTCACGGGCGGAGACGGCACGGGCTTCTGCACGGCCTGCTTCGGCGGAAACTATCCCACGGAGCTCCCGTCGGAGACCATGAAGAGCCGTTTCGAGCGGCTGGAACGGCCCATCAGCGAAAATCCCAAGTTTAAAAAATAGAGCAAAGCAGCGAGGCAGGCAGATCATGCAAAAAAGTTATTCGGAAAGTTACAAGGCCGCGGGCGTGGACATCACCGCGGGTTACCGCGCCGTAGAGCTCATGAAAGAGCACGTCGCCCGCACGATCCCCGGGGGAAAGGCAGACGTCATCGGAGGCTTCGGGGGCCTGTTCCCGCTCGATGTCGCGGGGATGAAAACGCCCGTGCTCGTTGCGGGCACCGACGGCGTGGGGACCAAGTTGCGCATCGCACAACTGCTCGGCCGTCACGATACCATCGGGATCGACTGTGTCGCAATGTGCGTCAACGACATCCTCTGTTGCGGCGCAAAACCGCTCTTCTTCCTCGATTACATCGCTTGCGGGAAGAATGTGCCGGAGAAGATCGCCCAAATCGTCGGCGGCGTGGCGGAGGGATGTGTGCGCGCGGGCTGTCGGCTCATCGGCGGCGAGACGGCCGAACACCCCGGCATCATGGCGGACGATGACTATGACATCGCCGGGTTTGCGGTGGGGGCAGTCGACCGCGAGAACATCATCGACCGGCGGAAGATGCAGCCGGGCGACGTCATGCTCGCCCTGCCCTCCACGGGCGTGCACTCCAACGGTTTTTCGTTGGTGAGGAAGATCTTCAATGTGGAAGAGACCAATTTGGAGCGTCCCATGTCCGAGCTCGACGGTCGCGGATTGGGAGAAGTGCTCCTTGAACCCACGGCCATCTATGTAAAGCCCATGCTTGCGCTCTTTGAAAAGGTGAACGTCTTGGGCGTGGCGCACATCACGGGCGGCGGCTTCTATGAGAACATTCCGCGCTCGCTCCCCGCGGGGCTGGGCGTGAAGATCGCGCGCGGCGACGTTCGCATTCTGCCCATCTTCGAGCTCATCAAACGCAGCGGCGCCATCTCCGAACACGATATGTTCAACACTTTCAACATGGGCGTCGGCATGACCGCCGTCGTGCGGACGGAGGATGCGGAGCGCGCCATGGCGATCCTGAAAGAACAGGGCGTGGACGCCTATCCGCTCGGGGAGATCGTCCGCGGCGAGGGCGTGGAGATCTGCTGAGAGCTTCAAAACACATAGCAGCATAGACGGCAAGGGGATTTTATCATGGAAATGTACGGACCCAAGGTCAAAATCGCCGTCCTCTGCTCGGGGGGCGGGACCAACTTTCAGGCAATCGTAAACGCCGCTGAGGCGGGCCTCATCCCCGACGGAGAGGTCGTGCTCGCCGTCACGGATAACAGGGCGGCACACGTGCTCTTGCGCGCCGAGCGGCTGGGCATCGAGACGGCCGTCTTTGATAAGCGCGAGTATCCGCGCGCCGTGCGCGAGGAGAGCATCGCGGCGCTTCTGAAAGAGCGCGAAATCGGGCTGGTGGTGCTCGCGGGATTTATGACGATCCTCTCCGAAAAGTTTGTTTCCGCTTTCGAGGGGCGGGCGCTCAACATCCACCCCTCGCTCATCCCGAGCTTTTGCGGCCCGGGCATGTACGGGCTTCGCGTGCACGAGGCCGTTCTCGCGCGCGGCGTAAAGGTGACGGGGGCAACCGTGCACTATGTGACGGAGGTGTGCGATGGCGGCCCGATCATTGCGCAAAGAGCGGTGGAAGTGCGGGAGGGGGACACCCCCGAGAGCTTGCAAAAGCGCGTCATGCGCGAGGCGGAGTGGGTCATCTTGCCCGAGGCCGTGGAGACCGTCTGCAAACGGCTTCGCGCCCTGCAACAGTAAAAAACCGAGAGGAGAACAATATGGCAACTGCGAGAAAGAATTTGGGGCGCCTCCTTGCGCGCAACGCATATCCCGGCCGCGGGATCGTGGTGGGCAAAACGGCCGACGGGCGGCGGGCTGTGTTTGCCTACTTCATCATGGGCAGGAGCGAGAACAGCCGCAACCGTGTGTTTCGGGAATACGGCGCGGAGCTCCGAACGGAGCCCTTTGACGAGAAAAAGCTCGTCGATCCCTCCCTCATCATCTATTCGCCCGTCAAGGTGTATCAAAATCATGTCATCGTGACCAATGGAGACCAGACGGATACCGTTGAGGCCTCCCTCAAAGCGGGGCACTGTTTCCGCCATGCCCTCATGCAGCGCACATTCGAGCCCGACGCGCCCAACTTTACTCCCCGCATCAGCGCCATTCTGCATTTGGGAAAGGGCAGAGCGGATTACACTTACGAGCTCGCGATCGTCAAGTGCGCCGACGGAAAGGGCAAGAAGTGCGACCGGCAGTTCTTCGTCTATGAACCCGTGAGCGGCGCGGGGCACTTCCTCCACACCTATCGGGGCAACGGGGATCCGCTGCCCTCCTTTGCGGGAGAGCCCGTCCGCGTGAAGATCGGCAACGATCTTCAGGCATTCGCCGAGGAGATCTGGTCGGGGCTCAACGAGAGCAACAAGATCTCGCTCTATTGCCGTGCAATCGACCTCACGACGGGCGCGGTCGAGAGCGTCATTTACAACAAAAACCATTGAGGAGGGCGCAAGATGCAGGAATTTGCCTTGAAATACGGCTGCAATCCCAATCAAAAACCTGCCCGCATCTTTATGGCGGACGGGAGCGATTTGCCCGTGGAAATTTTGAACGGACGGCCGGGTTATATCAACTTTCTCGACGCCTTTAATTCGTGGCAACTTGTCAAAGAGTTAAAGGAGAACACGGGCATGGTGGCCGCGTCCAGCTTCAAACACGTCTCTCCCACCTCCGCGGCCGTCGGGAAAAAGCTCTCGGAGGAGCTCAAAAAATCGTGCTTTGTAGACGACGTGGAGGGGCTTGACGACAGCCCGCTCGCATGCGCCTATGCGAGGGCGCGCGGCACGGACAGGATGTCCTCTTTCGGAGATTGGATCGCGCTCTCGGATGAATGCGACGAGGTCACGGCGCGCCTGATCGCCCGCGAGGTCTCCGACGGGATCATCGCCCCCGCTTACACCGCCAAGGCCCTTGAAATTCTCAAAGGAAAGCGTAAGGGCGGGTATAATATCGTCAAGATCGACAAGGACTACATCCCCGCCGAGATCGAGCGCAAGCAGGTGTTCGGGGTGACGTTTGAACAGGGGCGCAACAACTTTAAAATAGACCGCTCGCTCTTGGAGAACATCGTCACGAAGAACCGGGAACTCCCTCCCGAGAAAGCCCGTGACCTCATCATCGCACTCATTACACTCAAATATACGCAATCCAACTCTGTGTGTTTTGCCGTTGACGGACAGGCCATCGGCGTGGGGGCGGGGCAGCAGTCGCGCATCCACTGCACGCGCCTATCCGCACAGAAAGCAGACCTTTGGCACCTCCGCATGCACGAAAAAGTGCTCTCTCTGCAATTTGCGGAGGGAGTGGGGCGGCCCGAGAAGAACAACATCATCGATCTCTATCTCTCCGACGAGGCCGAGGAGGTGCTCGCGGAGGGGGAGTGGCAGAAGAACTTTGCCGTGCGCCCCGCGCCCTTTACGCGGGAGGAAAAGGCGGAATATCTTGCCGGGATCAAGGGAGTTTGCTTGGGAAGCGACGCTTTCTTCCCTTTCTCCGACAATATCGAGCGGGCGGCGAAGAGCGGCGTCTCCTATGTGGCCGAACCGGGCGGCTCCGTGCGTGACGACCTCGTGATCCGGGCGGCGGATGCACACGACATGGTGATGTGCTTCACGGGAATGCGGCTGTTCCACCATTGACTTGCTCACGAAATTTGTTTTCTTATCGACTGTCATACCGAGAAGGGCAACGCCCTTTGAGTGTATCCCCTTGGTAGAACGCTATGGTAGGGTTCAGAAAACAAATTTCCGTGACGGAAATGAGCGTTGGCGTCTTAACAAATTCTGTCTCTCATTCGTTTCAACGGACAAGAAGCCGACAGGGCTCGGCAAATTGGGTCGCCCACGGCGGAAGTAAATTCCGCCTAAGGCAAGTAATTGAAAGCCCATTGGGGCGTTACGTTGCCCCCTCCATGGGAGGGGGACTCCCCAAGGGGGTGGGGTGGCAAAACGGCATGGTTGAGACCTTGCCTTCCCCTTTGGGGAAGGTGTCGAACGGAGTGAGACGGATGAGGTGACCTCATCACCCGCTTTGCGGGAGCTGTCTCGGACAGGTAGAACCCTGTCCTACTTTGCCTTCGGCTCGTGTCGCCCTTAGTCTACAATAGAAGCCTCGGGCGTTCGGTCACCGTTCGCGCCATCCGATGCGCTACTTCGCCTTTGGCTCGTGACGTCCTTAGTAGCACAATTTGAAGAGCGGACGGACACTCACCGCAAAACGCCGCCCACAGCACACTGTGCTGGTGTGCGAGAAGTGCGTTTTGCGACCCAGAGGGGAAGCCGAGAGAGCTGGCAAAAATATTTGCGAAAAAAGGATAAATCGCATCATGAATATCTTAGTCATTGGCGGCGGCGGAAGAGAACATGCCGTCATTAAAACACTCAAAAAGAGCAAGCGGTGCGGGAAGATCTGGTGTCTCCCCGGCAACGGCGGGATAGAACGGGATGCGGAGTGCTATCCCGTCAAGGCGACCGACATGGACGGCATCGTGCAGTTTGCCAAGACGCACCCCGTCGACTTTGCCGTCGTCACACCCGACGCCCCCCTTGTCTTGGGCTGTGTGGACAGGTTGGAGGCGCTCGGCATCCCCTGCTTCGGCCCCGATCAGCGTGCGGCCATCATCGAGGGGAGCAAGGTTTTTTCCAAACAACTCATGCGCAAATATGGCATCCCGACGGCGGCATCGGCGATGTTTGAGGACCCCATGTCCGCGATCTCCTATCTCAAAACGTGTGAATATCCCGTCGTCATCAAGGCGGACGGCCTTGCGCTCGGGAAAGGAGCCGTGATCGTAAACAATTTGCAGGAGGCGCAAAAGACCGTTCACGAAATGATGGAGGAGAAAGTGTTCGGAGAGAGCGGGAGCCGCATCCTCGTGGAGGAATTCCTCGTGGGAACGGAGGTCTCCGTCCTCTCCTTTACCGACGGCGAGACGGTTGTGCCGATGGTGTCCTCCATGGACCATAAGCGCGCTCTGGACGGCGACGAGGGGCTGAATACGGGGGGAATGGGGACGGTTGCCCCCAATCCCTACTACACCGAGGAGATTGCCGCGCGCTGCATGCGGGAGATTTTCCTGCCTACGGTCGAGGCCATGAATGGGGAGGGACGGACTTTTCGGGGCTGTCTCTACTTCGGGTTGATGCTCACGGCGCAGGGTCCCAAGGTGATCGAGTATAACTGTCGGTTCGGGGATCCCGAGGCGCAAGTGGTGCTGCCGCTCCTCGAAAGCGACCTCCTCGAAATTATGCTCGCCGTCAGAAATGGAACGCTGTCCTCGGACATGGTACGCTTCTCTGAGCTCAATGCCTGCTGTGTGGTGCTCGCCTCGGATGGCTATCCCAAGAAATACGAGACGGGGTTTGAGATCTCGCTCCCCGCGGATGACAGCCATATCTTTGTTGCGGGTGCGCGCAGGGAGGGGGATAAACTCCTCACTTCGGGCGGGCGCGTGCTCGGCGCCGTTGCGACGGCGCCCACGCTCCGGGAGGCCATCGACGGGGCGTATGCGCTTGCCGGGCAAATCACTTTCCGCAATGCCTATATGCGCCGCGACATCGGTGCCCGCGCGTTGCAGGCAAAAGAATGACGGCCCTGTTTGCCGCAAAGGCCATAAAGAAAGGCCATAAAGTGTGTTAAAATAAGTAAGCCCGCACATGGGGCCTTGCGCTTTCGGGACAAATGAAAAATGCAATCGAAGCGGGCTCTTCGGAGCCCTTAGAAATCAATCACCTTTCGGGAGGAAGAATATGGTTTATCGTCTGTATGTGGAGAAAAAGGAGGGATTCGATCACGAAGCCCGCGCCCTGCTCTCGGATTGCCGCGAACTTTTGGAGCTTACGAATGTGGAGCACATCCGCGTTCTCAACCGCTATGACGTGGAGGACATCGACGAGGCGCTGCTCGAACGGTGCATTTCCGCCGTCTTTTCCGAGCCGCAGATGGACACGGCCTCCGAGAATGTAGACCTGAGCGGCGCGCGCGTCTTTGTCGTCGAATCCCAACCCGGGCAGTTTGACCAGAGGGCGGATTCGGCCGCGCAATGCGTGCAGCTCGTCTTGATGGGCGGGCGGCCCCTCATCCGGGCGGCCAAGGTGTATGCGCTGTACGGCCCCGTGACGGAGGAGGACATCGCGGCCGTCAAAAAATACGTCATCAATCCCGTGGAGAGCAGGGAGGCAAGCCTCGCCATTCCCGACACGCTGAAAATCGAGCGGTCTGTGCCCGCAGAGATCGAGACGGTCAAAGGCTTCCTCACCATGGATGGGGAGGCACTGAAAGGCCTGATCGATCAATACGGTCTTGCCATGGACGAGGACGACATTGCCTTTTGTCAAAATTATTTCCGCGCCGAGATGCGTGAGCCCACGCTCACCGAGATCCGCATGATCGATACCTATTGGTCGGACCATTGCCGCCACACGACTTTCCTCACCACCATCGATGGCGTCAAGTTTGAGGACGAGCTCCTTGAAAAGGCCTATGAGGACTACCTCGCCGCGCGCAACGAGTTGGGCTCCTCCAAGCCCGTCAACCTCATGGATATTGCCACCATTGCCTGTAAACTATTGAAAAAGCGCGGCATGTTGGACAAGCTCGACGAGAGCGAGGAGATCAACGCGTGCACCGTCAAGATCAAGGTGCGCGTGAACGGCGCGGATGAGGACCATCTCCTGCTCTTTAAGAATGAGACGCACAACCATCCCACGGAGATCGAGCCTTTCGGCGGCGCCGCGACCTGCATCGGGGGCGCCATCCGCGATCCCCTCTCGGGCAGGGGGTATGTCTATGCCGCCATGCGCGTCACGGGCGCGGCGGATCCCCTTACGCCCGTCAAAGACACCATGCAGGGAAAGCTCCCGCAGCGCAAACTCGTCACGACTGCTGCCAACGGGTATTCCTCTTACGGCAACCAGATCGGTCTTGCCACGGGGCAGGTCGACGAACTCTATCATCCCGGTTACGCCGCAAAGCATCTCGAAATCGGTGCGGTCATTGCGGCAACGCCCGCCTGTAACGTGAGAAGAGAGGCACCCATGCCCGGGGATAAGGTGATCCTCGTCGGCGGGAGAACGGGCCGCGACGGGTGCGGCGGAGCCACGGGTTCCTCCAAATCCCACACTCCGGAATCTCTGTCGGTTTGCGGCGCGGAGGTGCAAAAGGGGAATGCGCCCGAGGAGAGAAAATTGCAGCGCCTCTTCCGCAAAAAGGAGGCCATGCTGCTCGTCAAGCGGTGCAACGACTTCGGGGCGGGCGGTGTCTCTGTCGCCATCGGCGAGCTCGCCGACGGGTTGGAGATCGACCTCGACCTTATTCCCAAAAAATATGAGGGGCTCAACGGCACCGAGTTGGCAATTTCCGAATCGCAGGAGCGCATGGCGGTGGTGACGAGCCCCGCCGACGCGGAGCAATTCATCCGCTTTGCCGAGGAGGAAAATCTCGAAGCGACGGTGGTCGCAACGGTCACGGCGGATGCCCGCCTGAAAATGCGGTGGAACGGGAAGCCCATCGTGAACATTGCGCGCGAATTTTTGAATTCCAACGGTGCGGAGAAGCACACGGAGATCGCACCCGTAAAATATGAGGATTACAGCAGGGAGACGCCGGCCGGCTTTATGGGCGGGATGAAGGCGCTCGCGGGCGACTTGAACGTGTGCTCCAAACGCGGGCTTTGCGAACGCTTCGATTCCACCATCGGCGCGGGCACCGTGCTCATGCCCTTTGGGGGGAAATACCAGATGACGCCGCCGCAGGCGATGGTCCATCTCATCCCCGTCGAACACGGCCACACGGACACCGTCTCGTACATGGCATGGGGAGGGAACCCCTATATTGCCGAAAAGAGCCCTTACCACGGGGCCTACCTCGCCGTTGTGGAGAGCGTTTGCAAGCTGATTGCGACGGGCGCCTCCTTTGAGGACGTCTACCTCTCCTTGCAGGAATACTTCTTGAAGCCGGGGAAGGATGCGGCGCGCTGGGGGCAGCCGCTTGCGGCGCTTCTCGGAGCTTTTAAGGCGCAGATGGAATTGGGCGTCGCCGCCATCGGCGGAAAGGATTCCATGAGCGGCACTTTCGAACATCTCGACGTCCCGCCCACGCTCATCTCCTTTGCCGTCACGACGGGAAAGACTTCCGAGGTCGTCTCCCCCGAGTTCAAGGGTGCGGGGCACAAAGTCGTTTTGCTTTCGCCCGTCTATGGCGGAAACGGCCTGCCCATCACGGCCTCGCTGCTCGCCAACATTCGCGCGGTGACTGCACTCGTGCGTTCGGGCAAGGCGTTGGCGGTCTACACGCCGGGGTACGGCGGCGTCGCCGAGGCGATCTTAAAGATGAGCTTGGGCAACAAAATCGGCTTCCGCTTCTCGGACATGGTGCCCCTCGATACCATCTTCGGATACCGTTACGGCTCTTTCATCCTTGAATTGAAAGAGGAGCTCGAATTGGGAGAAGAGCTGGGCAAGACGACGGATGCAGAGACCGTCGTGCGCGGGCTCGACCTCCTCTCGCTCTCCGAATTGCAGAGCATTTATGAGGGCAAGTTGGAGCCCGTCTATCCCACATATTCGGAGTCGGTCATGCGCCCCGTCCAAAACTTCACCTATGAGGGCGCGAACATCCCGGTTGCGGGAAGCAAATGCGCCACCCCGACCGTGCTCATCCCCGTATTCCCGGGGACCAACTGTGAATACGACACCGCCAAGGCCTTTGAGGATGCGGGTGCGGCATGCGATGTCTTTGTCATCCGCAACCGTACGGCGGAGGAGGTCGTGCGCTCGGCCGAAGCGTTCGCGCGGCGCATGCAGAGCGCCCAGATCGTCTTTATCCCGGGCGGCTTCTCGGGCGGGGATGAACCGGACGGCTCGGGCAAATTCATCACGGCCTTTTTCCGGAACGACCTCATCAGAGAGCAGGTAAAAGCGCTACTCGAAGAGCGCGACGGGCTCATGGGAGGCATCTGCAACGGATTTCAGGCGCTCATTAAGCTGGGGCTGGTCCCTTACGGAAAGATCATCGAGACGGACGCAAACTGTCCGACGCTCACCTATAACGACATCGGCCGCCATCAGAGCCGCATCGTGCGCGTGCGCGTGGCGTCTGTAAATTCCCCTTGGCTGACGGGAGTGCAAGTGGGGGATGTCTACCAGGTGCCGATCTCCCATGGGGAGGGAAAGCTGATCTGCTCGGACGAACTCGTCATGTCCCTCGCGGAACGGGGGCAGATCATGACGCAATACGTCGACTTTGACGACCGAGCGAGCATGAATATCCGCTTCAACCCCAACGGCAGCGCCTATGCCATTGAGGGGCTTCTCTCGCCCGACGGCAGAGTGTTCGGCAAGATGGGGCACGCCGAGCGCAAGGGCAGCGGACTGTATCAGAATGTGCTCGGAGCGTATGATATGAAACTCTTCGAGAGCGCTGTGAAATATTTTAAGTAAACTTGCCCGAAAGGCCGTTTCAGAGATGATGCACCGAAATTTATGGCCGCATTTGACGTCATCGGATAGTACCATGTCCGAGGATGAGGTGTGCAAAGGAGAAAAATTATGTCTTTATTGAAAGAGAGCTTATGCAATTATTGCGGGGCGAAGGTGGATCCGCGCGAGGCAGAGAACAGCGTGCTCAAATGTCGCTATTGCGGAACGTTTTTGACATTCCCTAAGCCGGAGTCCAAGGCGCTGCCGTATTTGCAGGCAGGCGAGCACGACTTGGACAGCCGCGACTTTGACCGCGCCTATGAGGCATATGCAAAGGCGGCCGAACTCGACCCCGCCGAGCCGGAGGCCTACTTCGGCATGGCGCTCGCCACGTTCAAGGTGCAATACCTCAAAGACGAGGTGCGCGAGTGTCTGCAACCCATCTGCTATGAGGTGTCGTCTCGCAAATTTACAGAGGATAAAAACTATATAAGGGCCTTACAACTCGCGACGAGCGAGCAAAAAGAGGTATACCATGCCCGCGGTGAAGCCATCGATAGCATCCGTGAGGAATTTTTTGAGCTCCAAAAGAGCGGGCTGGATTACGACTGCTTCCTCTGTGTCAAAGTGACCGCACCCGAGGGAGGCCACACGGCCGACTATGAGCGCGCCAATGACATCTACTATCACCTCAAAGATAGCGGCTATAAGCCTTTCTTCTCGGAACGCGAGATGAAAGGGCGGGAGGGGAGCGCCTATGAAGCCCTCATTCTGTACGCGCTGTACACATCTGAGTGCATGCTCATCGTGTGTTCGGAAGAGGAATATTTGCAGACCAAGTGGGTGAAGAATGAGTATCTTCGCTTTTTGCAGATGATCAAGGACGAGGAAAAGGAGCGGGATGCGCTGACGTTTGTGTTCCACGGCAAGCCCATCGAAAAGCTTCCGAACGGGAAGAAGATTCAGGGAATCGACCTCTCCCGCCCCGACGCGTACTCGCGCATCACAAACTATGTCGAATTACATACCCCCGAGGCACGTGCATGGCGCCACGGCTTGAAGAGCAAGTATTGCACATCGTGCGGAGCAGAAAATCCGCCGGCGGCAAAGTTCTGCCAATCTTGCGGCAAGACGGAGTTTGTCGAGAGCAAGGAAGATGCCCTCCGCATCATAATGGAACAGAAGTTGCGCGCGGAGTATGACGAAAAGATGAAAACCGCGCGGGAGGACGCCCTCAGAGAGGAAGAGGAGAAGCGTCAAGCAGAGGAGAAGAAACCCTGGCTTGCGTCCGACTATCCCACGCTCGAAAATTATAACCGCGGGCAATTTGAGATCGACGGGACGACGCTTGTCAAGTTTCGGCAACGCGAATTGCAGGGAGAGGTAAAGATCCCTCGCGGCGTCATTTCGATTGGGGAAGGCGCGTTCGAACATATCAAGAAGGTGACGAGTGTTGTCATTCCGGATACCGTGACTTCGATTGGGAAAGGTGCATTCTATGAGTGCGGCAAACTCAAAAAAATCACCGTCGCCGACAGTTTAACTTCAATTGAGGAAAGTGCCTTCTTTGGTTGTAGCGCTCTGACAGGCGTCACCATTCCGAATGGTGTGAAGAAAATCGGGAGATGGGCATTCTTTGGTTGTAGTGGTCTAACGAGCATCTTCATTCCCGAGAGTGTGGCTTCAATCGGCGCGGGCGCATTTGCTTTTGGCAGCAAATTGGCGCCGGGCGTCTCCGGGCAGACGGCGAGCTTCTCTGTTTCGAAGGACAACCCTGTATATTACAGCGAGAATAATTGTATCATCCACCGTAAAAGCAAGGCATTGATCGCCGGTTGCAATGCGAGCGTCATTCCTGACGGCGTGACTTCTATCGAGGAGGATGCGTTCTCCGGTTGCAGCGGGCTGACGAGCATTGCTATCCCCGACAGCGTGACCACGATTGGCGAGAATGCATTTAAGGGATGCAGCGGACTCGCGAGCATCACGGTTCCCGATGGCGTGACTTCCATCGGAGACCAAGCATTTGCTTTTTGTAGGGAACTGCTGAGCATTGTCATCCCTCGAAGCGTGACCTTTGTTGGATCACAGGCATTTGAGGGATGCCAAAATCTTACGATCTATTGTAGACATAAAAAAGGATATTTCAGACTGTCCCCGCGGGGATGGCACGTGAATTGGAATCCCGGATACCGCCCCGTAAAGTGGGACTACAAGGGATAAGCGAGACAGCGTCGGATAGTACCAGGTCCGAGGATGAGGTGTGCAAAGGAGAAAAATCATGTCTTTACTGAAAGAGAGCTTATGCAATTATTGCGGGGCGAAGGTGGACCCGCGCGAGGCGGTGGAGGGTGTGCTCAAATGCCCCTATTGCGGAACGTTTTTGACATTCCCTAAGCCGGAGTCCAAGGCGCTGCCCTATTTGCAGGCAGGCGAGCACGACTTGGACAGCCGCGATTTCGACCGTGCCTATGAGGCGTATGCAAAGGCGGCCGAACTCGACCCCGCCGAGCCGGAGGCCTACTTCGGCATGGCGCTCGCCACATTCAAGGTGCAATACCTCAAAGACGAGGTGCGCGAGTGTCTGCAACCCATCTGCTATGAGGTGTCGTCTCGCAAATTTACAGAGGATAAAAACTATATAATGGCCTTACAACTCGCGACGAGCGAGCAAAAAGAGGTATACCATGCCCGCGGCGAAGCTATCGATAGCATCCGCGAGGAGTTTTTTGAGCTCCAAAAGAGCGGGTTGGATTACGACTGCTTCCTCTGTGTCAAAGTGACCGCACCCGAAGGGGGGCACACGGCCGACTATGAGCGTGCCAACGACATCTACTACCACCTCAAAGATAGCGGCTATAAACCTTTCTTCTCAGAGCGCGAGATGAAAGGGCGGGAGGGGAGCGCCTATGAAGCCCTCATCCTGTACGCGCTGTACACGTCTGAGTGCATGCTCATCGTGTGTTCGGACGAGGAATATTTGCAGACCAAGTGGGTGAAAAACGAGTATCTTCGCTTTTTGCAGATGATCAAGGACGAGGAAAAGGAGCGGGATGCGCTGACGTTTGTGTTCCATGGCAAGCCCATCGAAAAGCTCCCGAACGGGAAGAAGATTCAGGGAATCGACCTCTCCCGCCCCGACGCGTACTCGCGCATCACAAACTATGTCGAGCTACATACCCCCGAGGCAAAGGCCAAGCGGCTTGCCGCGGAGCAGGCCCGCGCGGCAGAGGAGAAGCGCAGACAGGAGGAGGACGAACGTCGTCGAGCGGAGGATGAGCGGAGACGTGAAGAGGAGGCAAGGAGGCGGGAGGCGGACCAAAAGCGCGAGGAGGAGATGAGGGCTCTTCGGGAACAACTTGCCGAGTTGAAAGCGCAGCGTGACAATGCAGCCCAAGAGGAAGCAGCTCGCAAGGCGCAGGAAGAAGCTGCCCGCAAGGCGGAAGAGGAAGCGACCCGCAAAACCCAAGAGGAGGCAGAGCGCAAAGCGGAAGAAGAAGCTACCCGCAAGGCGCAGGAAGAAGCTGCCCGCAAGGCGGAAGAGGAAGCGACCCGCAAAACCCAAGAGGAAGCAGAGCGCAAAGCGGAAGAAGAAGCTGCCCGCAAGGCGCAGGAAGAAGCCGAAAAGCTGTATCAAAAGGGTTTATCGGCTTATAATGTGAAACGTTATGACGAGGCGGTGAAGTGGTTCAGAAAAGCCGCTGAGCAGGGGCATGTGAATACGCAATGCAATTTGGGCGTTTGCTATGAGCATGGTCAAGGCGTAACACAAGATTTTGCGGAGGCGGTGAGGTGGTACAGAAAAGCCGCCGAGCAGGGGTATGCGCCTGCACAATGCAATTTGGGCTATTGCTATGATTGTGGTCAAGGCGTGCCGCAGAGCTATGCGGAGGCGGTGAAGTGGTACAGAAAAGCCGCCGAGCAGGGGCATGCGCGTGCGCAACACAATTTGGGCGTTTGCTATGAGCATGGTCAAGGCGTAACACAAGATTTTGCGGAGGCGGTGAGGTGGTACAAAAAAGCCACCGAGCAGGGGTATGCGTCTGCACAATGTAATTTGGGCTATTGCTATGATTGTGGTCAAGGCGTGCCGCAGAGCTATGCGGAGGCGGTGAAGTGGTACAGAAAAGCCGCCGAGCAGGGGCATGCGCGTGCGCAACACAATTTGGGCTATTGCTATGCGCATGGTCAAGGCGTGCCGCAGAGCTATGCGGAGGCAGTGAAGTGGTACAGAAAAGCTGCCGAGCAGGGGTATGCGCCTGCGCAATGTAATTTGGGTTATTGCTATAAAAATGGCCAAGGTGTGACGCAAGACTATGTGGAGGCTGCAAAGTGGTTTGGGAAAGCCGCCCAGCAGGGAAATACGGAGGCCCAAGAAGAGGAACAAAAATGTCGTGAGGAAGAGGAAAAGCGTCAAGAAGAAGCAACCCGCAAGGCCCAAGAAGAAGCGGAGCGCAAAGCTACACCTCTTTCGAGCTTTGAAATTGAAAACGGCGTGCTGAAAAAATTTATCGGGAATGAGACGGAAGTTGCCATTCCCGATAGCGTGAAATCGATTGGAGCGAATGCGTTCTATGAGTGCAGTAGGCTGACGAGCATCACCATTCCCGACAGTGTGAAATCGATTGGAGCGAATGCGTTCTATGAGTGCAGTAGGTTGACGAGCATCACCATTCCCGACAGCGTGACCTCGATTAGGGGTTATGCGTTTTCCCGATGTAGCGGGCTAACGAGCGTGACGATTGGGAACGGTGTGACCTCGATTGGGATCGGCGCGTTCAAATATTGTGAGGGTTTGAAGAGCATCACGATTCCCGAGGGCGTGACTTCGATTGAGAAGGAGGTATTCGGAAATTGCAGCGGCTTAACGAGCATCACGATTCCGGACAGCGTGACCTCGATTGGGAATGGGGCGTTCTCCGGGTGCAATGGCTTAACGAGCCTCTCTGTTTCAGAGAATAACCCGGTGTATTACAGCGAGAACAATTGCATCATTGAGCGCAAGAGCAAAACACTGGTCGCTGGTTGCAATGCAAGCATCATTCCCGTCGGCGTAACCACGATTGGGGAGTTTGCGTTCTCCCAGCGTAGCGGCTTAACGAAAGTAGTCATTCCCGACGGCGTAACCTCGATTGGGAATAATGCGTTCGAGAGATGCAGTGGCTTAACGAGCATCGTCATTCCCGACGGCGTGACTTCGATTGGTGAGATGGCGTTCGATGAGTGTGACAGGCTGACGAGTATCACGATTCCCGATAGCGTAACCTCGATTGGAATTCGTGCGTTCCGGGGCTGCCGTGGGTTGACGAGCATTGTCATTCCCGACGGCGTGACTTCGATTGGTGAGATGGCGTTCTTGAGCTGTTTCCGTCTCAAAATTTACTGTAAGTGCTACAAGGGATTTTTTGACTCTCGCCCATACGGCTGGGATAAAAAGTGGAATCCCGATCATCGCCCCGTAAAGTGGAACTACAATGGATAAGTGAGACATCATCGGGCGGTACCATGTCCGAAAGATGACCTTAAAAACAATAAAAACCCAAAGGAGTAAGAGATGAAATCGGATATTCAGATCGCACAGGAGGCAGTCAAACAGCCCATCCTCGATATCGCAAAAAAACTCGGCCTCACGGAGGAGGATATCGAATTTTACGGCAAATACAAGGCCAAGCTGCTCCCCTCCGCCCTCGATGGCAGAACGGAGAAAGGCAAACTCATCCTCGTCACGGCCATCACGCCCACTCCCGCGGGGGAAGGCAAGACGACTACCACCATCGGCCTTGCAGACGGCCTCTCCCGCATGGGCAAAAAGGTCGTCGTGGCTCTCCGCGAGCCCTCGCTGGGGCCCGTGTTCGGCATCAAGGGGGGTGCCGCGGGCGGCGGATACGCACAGGTCGTTCCCATGGAGGACATCAACTTGCACTTCACGGGAGATTTCCATGCCATCGGCGCGGCCAACAACTTGCTCGCGGCCATGCTCGATAACCACATCTTCCAGGGGAATGCCTTAAACATCGACCCCGCCCGCATCACGTGGAAGCGCTGTGTGGACATGAACGACCGCCAGCTCCGCAATGTGGAGGACGGCTTGGGCGGGCCCAAGTCTGGCGTGCCGAGAAAGGACGGCTTCGATATCACCGTTGCCTCGGAGGTCATGGCGGTGTTGTGCCTCGCCGCCGACCTCGCCGACCTCAAAGCCCGTCTCGCGCGCATCATCGTGGGGTATACCTATGAGGGCAAGCCTGTCACGGCGGGAGATCTCAAAGCGGCGGGCGCCATGGCCGCCCTCCTCAAAGATGCCATGAAGCCCAACCTCGTGCAGACGCTCGAGGGAACGCCCGCGCTCGTCCACGGTGGACCCTTTGCCAACATCGCGCACGGCTGCAATTCCATCGCCGCGACGCGTGCCGCCTTGAAGCTCGGGGATTACGTCGTCACGGAGGCTGGCTTCGGCGCCGACCTCGGTGCGGAGAAATTCCTGGATATCAAGTGCCGTTTTGCAGGGCTTAAACCCGCGGCGGTCGTCGTTGTCGCCACGGTGCGTGCCCTCAAAATGCACGGGGGCGTGCCCAAGACGGAACTTGCGGCGGAGAACCTCGATGCGCTCGGGCAGGGGATCCCCAATCTGCTCCGCCATGTCTCCAATATCAAAAATGTTTACGGCCTCCCGGCCGTGGTGGCGGTCAACCGCTTCCCGACGGATACCGATGCGGAGATCGCGCTCGTCATCGAACGGTGCGAGGCGCTGGGCGTCAACGTTGCGCTCTCCACCGTGTGGGCAGAGGGCGGCAAGGGCGGCCAAACGCTCGCGGAGGAAGTCATCCGCCTCGCAGAGGAGAAGAGCAATTTCCGCTATTGCTATGACACTGCGCTCCCCATCAAGGAGAAGATCGCGGCCGTCGTCACCAAGATTTACGGCGGCAGGGGCGTTCTCTACACTCCGGAGGCGGAGGAGCAGATCGCGCAGCTCGAAGCGCTCGGTTTTGGGGGGACCCCCATCTGCATGGCCAAGACGCAGTATTCTTTCTCGGATGACGCCGCAAAATTGGGCGCGCCGACGGGATTTGACGTCACCGTGCGCTCGGTGAAGATCTCCGCGGGCGCGGGGTTTGTCGTCGTGCTCACGGGCAACATCATGACCATGCCGGGGCTGCCCAAGGTGCCCGCCGCGGAGGGCATCGACGTGGACGCAGACGGCAACATTACGGGGCTGTTCTGATGTGCGAGGCGGAAAAACTCGGGCGGGCCGTCTCGCCCCTTTTGGCGTGGTATCGCGAAAATAAGCGGGACCTCCCGTGGCGCAGGGATTGCACGCCGTACAGCACGCTCGTCTCCGAACTCATGCTACAACAGACGCGCGTGGAGGCGGTAAAGGAGCGCTATGTGGCCTTTATGCGGCGCTTCCCGACGGCAGAGACGCTCGCCGCGGCCTCCGAGGAGGAGGTGTTGAAAGCGTGGGAGGGATTGGGTTACTACTCCCGCGCGCGCAACCTGCACAAGGCCGCTAAAATCATCGCAGCGGAGGGCTTCCCGCAGACATGGGTGGGGGTAAGAGCGTTGCCGGGTGTGGGGGACTACACCGCGGGCGCCATTTCGTCCATCGCGCTCGGACTTCCCGCTCCCGCCGTGGACGGCAACGTTTTGCGCATTCTCACGCGTTTTTTTGCCGATCCGCGCAATATTGACGACCAAACCGCGAAAAAACACTTCTCCGCGCTCCTTTCGGGCGTTTATCCGCCCCAAGCGGGGGAATTCACGCAGGCGCTGATGGAGCTCGGGGCCATCGTCTGTGTGCCAAACGGAGCGCCGATGTGCGGGGCATGCCCGTGGTCCGGCCTCTGTAAAGCGCATGCGGAGGGACGGGAGGAGGATTTTCCCGTCCACGGCGAGAAGCGGTCGAGAAAGCTCGAAGAACTCGACGTGTATGTCTTAAAGTGCGGGGATGCCTATGCGCTCGAAAAGCGGGGCAAGGGACTTCTCTCCGGTCTCTATGGGTTCCCCCTCGTGGAGCGCGGGGGGCCCTCTCCCGCGGAGGGCGAACTGCTCGCGGAAAAGCGCGCCAAGCATGTGTTTACGCACATCGAGTGGCACATGACGGGGCGGCTCGTGGAGGTCCCCGCGCGAACGGCGGGCTATCTTTGGGCGACGGCGGCGGAGATCGCCGAGCGCTATGCGCTGCCCTCGGCGTTCAAGGCTTTCCGCATTTGGCTGAAATAAATCTTTTTTCGGCAGGATATCTCTTGCAACTTTGGCAAAAATGTGGTAATATATGGAACAGTGAGGCATACAATGCAAAATATTACAAAAATTACCGATGGACTCATCTATCTCGGCGGCAACGACCGCCGCATCGCGCTTTTCGAAAGCGCTTTCTCCGTGCCCGCGGGCGTCTCCTACAACAGCTACTTGCTTCTCGACGAAAAGACTGTGCTCTTTGACACCGTTGACAGCGCCGTCTCCGACCTCTTCTTCGAGAATTTGGAGCACGCGCTTGCAGGCAGGGCATTGGACTATCTTGTCATCCACCACATGGAGCCCGACCATTCCGCAACGGTTTTCCGTCTCATTGAGAAGCATCCAAACGTGCAGATCGTCACCTCTCAAAAGACCTCGGGGATGTTGAAAAATTACTTCCCGCTCTCCTGTGAAAATGTGCAGGTTGTGAAAGAGGGGGATACCATGTCTGTGGGGAAGCGTTCGATTTCCTTTGTTTCCGCGCCCATGGTGCACTGGCCGGAAGTCATGATGAGCTTTATCCCGGAGGAGGGAATCCTGTTCTCGGCGGACGCTTTCGGCACGTTCGGCGCGCTCGGCGGCGCCATCTTTGCCGATGAGGTCAACTTCGAGCGCGACTACCTCGACGAGGCGCGCAGATACTATTTCAACATTGTGGGGAAGTATGGCATTCAGGTGCAGAACGTCTTAAAGAAAGCGGCGAAGCTGAATATCAAGCTCATCTGCCCCCTGCACGGCCATGTCTGGCGCAAGGACCTCGGTTGGCTTCTCGCAAAATACGACGTTTGGAGCAAGTATGAGCCCGAGGAGAGGGGCGCGGTCGTCTTTTACGCCTCCGTCTATGGGCACACGCAGAACGCGGCGGAGATCGTGGCGGCGGAGCTCGCAAAACGCGGCGTCCCCGTGAAAGTATACGACGTCTCCCATACCCATGTCTCAAACCTGCTTGCAGAGGCGTTTCGTTATTCGCATCTCGTCTTTTGCTCGACGACGTATAACAACGGCATTTTCATCAGCATGGAGAACTTCATTTCCGACCTCAAAGCGCACTTCTTCCAAAACAGGAGCTATGCGCTCGTGGAGAACGGGAGTTGGTCGCCGCAGGCGGGCGCGCTCATGGAGAAAGAATTCTCCGAGATGAAGAGCATGAGAAAGGTGGGCGAAAAGGTGACCGTGCTCTCCTCCGTCAAAGAGGAGACGCGTGCGGAGCTCTCCGCGCTTGCAGAGGCGCTCACCGCCGATTTCGGGGCGTAAAAAGGCCCCTTTCAAATTGCAAGGATGATCAAGATCCGATAAAAAATCTATAAGGAGGCAAATGTTATGGCGAAATTTGTATGCAATATTTGCGGATATGTATACGATGAAGAAGCGGGCGATCCCGACAACGGCATTGCGCCCGGCACCAAGTGGGAGGACGTCCCCGACGACTTCACCTGCCCGCTCTGTGGCGTCGGCAAGGAAGATTTCTCCGCGGAGTAAGCAAAAAAGCAGTGCGGTTGACCGGCGGTCCGCCGCATGTTTTTTATAACAGGAAACGAAACGGAGCGAAGCGGAGTTTCGTGGGAAATCCACCGGCTATGCCGGTGGTGAAAAGC
>CANQJF010000010.1 GCA_947624225.1 uncultured Clostridia bacterium | reverse complement strand
GATACACTCGGCCCCGTTGGGGCCTCGGTATGACAGCGGAGGCCCATTGCCTCGGGCGGACGAAATGACAGCGGGAGAACAGGGCTCGCGGGCGGTATGACAGCGGGAGAACAGGGCTCGCGGGCGGTATAACAGTCAGTTGCCGAAAAAGGTGCGGATGATCTCCATGATCTTGCTCTTGTAGACGACGCTTGCATTGCCGGAGGTAAAGCACAGAGGCGGATAGACAACGCACCACCAATTGTCGCCCTTGCCCGTGCCGAGCTCCAAGATCAGCGCATCGTAAACGCCCGCTTCGAGCGTCACGTCGCCGTAAACCCGCGTCGGGAATTGCTCCCGCCTCAGGCTCGCTTTTGCGCCATAGGAGAAGCCGTTTTCCTGTAACACCTGCTCCGCGACACGCTCAATGTCTTTCAGCCTTGCGCCGATGCTTCTCATTGCCTCCTCCTTGGTCTCGGCCTCGGCAACGACGGGCGTGAGAAACCCCACCACGGCGTCGCGCACCCGATACTTTACCGCTTGCGCCTCCGCTTGGTTGGAATCCGCGCGGATATGTACCCGAAGATAGGCGCCCGAAACATCATCGGGGCCACCCATGTCCGAGAAGGACCCCACACTCAGCGCAATTGCCAAAATTCCGGCGACCAATATTAAGATCCAAAATGCCTTTTTCATGTTTTTCTCCTTGCTCGCAAGGTATTGCCATGAAGGCATTTTTTTATACATACATTTTTGCCTCGCCGCAGAAAAACTCGCCTCCCGCGGGCCGTGCGTGATACAAACGGATTTTTTCGCATAAAAAATTTTCCGCTTGCACACATTGCCCATAGGAGGAAATTATGAAGAAGTTTTTGGTCATCGGCGCACTTTCGCTGGCTCTTGCCGTTGCGACGGTCGCAGGAGTCGCGGCAACCTCCGCGATTGCTCCTCAAACAGCCGATACCGCGCTTGAACTTGCCGTAGACGCCGCCGTGCTCCGCCAGGGCAGTACGGGGGCCGAGGTCAAGGAAGTCCAGCGCAGATTGAAACAATGGGGCTATTATACGGGCGCCGTGGACGGGATCTTCGGCGCGGGGACGAAGAAAGCGGTCATCGCTTTCCAAAAGAAGAACGGGCTCACCGCGGACGGCGTCGTCGGAAAGGCGACCTATGCCGCGCTGGGGATGAACGCTTCTTACAATGCGCTCGACGGAAACGGCGGAAGCGGCGGCAGCAGCAGCCCGTCCAATTCGGCCTCGTCGAACTACACTTCGTCTGACCTTTATCTTCTCGCAAAGGCCATCTATGCCGAGGGCAGAGGGGAGAGCTACACAGGGCAGGTCGCAATCGGAGCGGTCATCATGAACAGGGTGAGGAGTTCCTCTTTCCCCAACAGCATCTCCGGCGTGATCTACCAAAAGGGCGCCTTTACGGCGGTCACCGACGGGCAGATCAACTTGGAGCCCAATCAAACGGCGTATAACGCCGCGCGGGACGCCATGAACGGCTGGGATCCCACCTATGGATGTCTCTATTACTACAACCCCGCCGTTGCGACGAGTTCGTGGATCTTCGGGCGCAAGACGGTGACGGTCATCGGCAAGCACGTCTTTGCCATTTAAGGAGGAGTTATGGAAAAGCAAATCGGAAAGAATGTATCGAGCGGGGCGAAAAAAGTGGAACGCGTGGAAAAAGAGACCTTTACGCAGGAGAACGTAGATAGCAACACGCCCGCTGTGGAAACGACCAAGACCAAAAAGAAGGCTACCATGTCCAAGGAGACCCCCAAGAAAACCGCACGGAAAGCGGCAGTGAAAAAGGAAGAGCGGGAGGCGAAAGGACGCGTTGCCGAGGCCAAAAAGCGCGCGGAGAAGAAAGCGGACCTCAAAAGAGCCAAGCTCGAAAAGAAAGCCGCCATCAAGGAACAAAAGTTGGAGAAGAAGCGCGCCTTGGAGGAGAGAAAGCTGCAAAAAAAGGAGCTCATCGCCAAGAAGAAAGCAGAGCGGAAACAAAAGCGCGCCGACCACAAGGCAAAGCTCAAAGAGAGGCGAGTAGAGCGCAAGGCGGAAAAGAGTGCCCGCCGCGAGCTCTTAAAGAATGAGACCAAGGCCGAGCGCAGCAAGCGCATCGAGCGCGAAAAGCGCGAACGCATTGCCTTAAAGGCCAAGAAACAGGATGCACGCATCAAGGCGCGGGAGGAGAAACTCAAAGCCCGCGAGGCCGCCCGTGCCCGTAAGGCCGACGACAAGAAGCACCGCCGCGAACAGAAAACCGAGCGCCGCCGCACGACGGGATTCGGCGGATGGCTGGCCGCCGTCATCTCGCTGGGGACTGCCTGTCTGGTGCTCGCGACCGTGGTCACCGCGGGGGCGTTCCGCATGAACGACATGGCCGCCGAGACGGAGAGCGGCTACCGTTCCACGCTGTATGAGATGGTCTCCACGTGTGAGGACCTCGACGACAGCCTCGGCAAGCTCCGTCTCTCGGGCGGCGCGGCCGAGCAGCGCAAATTGCTCACCGACGTCCTCGTGGATACGGCGCTCTTGGAGGCATCTGTGGAAAAACTTCCCATCGACCAGGCAACGAGCACGGACATTTCGTCTTTCATCAACAGAACGGGGACGTTTGCGCGCTCCATGCTCGCAAAGATCTCCGCGGGCAGTGCGCTTACCGCAGAGGAAAAAGCGCGCATTAAGTCCCTCTATGAGGTCAATGACGCCATCTACCGCGAGCTCAACACGCTCATCACGGAGATGTCCGCGGGAGAACTTCGCGAATTCTTCGGGGGAAGCGGCAACATGGCGGAGAGCTTTACCGAGCTTGCCAAGAGCACCCGTCCCACCGAGATCGCCGACGCGCCCTTTGCCAAGGAGGGGAACATCGGAGAGAATCGCCTCACCGCGCTCGAAGAGATTTCCTCGTCCGAGGCGGAGGCGCTTGCGGAGGAGTATTTCGCAGGCTACCGCATTGCCGACGTCCGCTATACGGGGGAGACGGTGACGGAGGATTTCAGCTGCTATGACTTTGTCTTGACGGAGGAGAGCGGCACGGAGCTGTTCGCCCAGATCAGCAAGAACGGCGGGAAGCTCGTGTTCTTCGACAGTTACGAGGAGTGCACGAACAAGAATTTCGACCTCGAAGAGTGCGATGCCCTTGCGCGCGAATTCTTGCAGGAATTGGGCATCGAGGACGTTGAAGCGGTGTGGCTTTCGGACATGGGTATGGTTGCGAGCCTCACTTACACCACGGTGGAGAACGGCGTGCGCATCTATCCCGAGACCATTCGGGTGCGCATCTGTGAAGAAAAGGGCCGCGTGGTGGGAATGGACGCGCGCGGATATCTGCTGAACAACAAGACTTACGACACGGCGCACGCGCTCAGCCGCGAGGAGGCCCAATCTAAACTCGACGGCGGGCTCACGGTTTACAGCGCCAATCTCGCACTCATCCCCTTGGACGGCGGCGAAACGGTGGCCTATGAGTTCGGCTGCATGTACGGGGAGGAGGAATATATCGTCTACGTTGACGCCAACACGGGCGACGAGGTGGAGATCTTCCGCGTGATGTCGAGCGCAAAGGGGAGTTATCTCCGATAACCGTTGTAAAAGACCGTTGTAAAATTATCGTAAAAGGCGGGAACACCGTCGCATAGGGCGGGGAGGCGCTCCCCGCGGAAAGCGAGCCGAGGCATTTTTCCGATGAAAATCGGAGGAATGCCTTTTTTGCATGTCGGGCGGATTTTTGCAAAACGCTTGCAAAAATCCGCCCGATGTATTACAATAGAGACATGCTGCACATCGTACTTGTTCAACCCGAGATCCCCCAAAACACGGGCAACATCGCCCGCACCTGTGCCGCCACCGGCTGTACGCTGCACCTTGTCCGCCCGCTCGGATTCGAGCTGGACGACAAATATTTAAAGCGCGCCGGGCTGGATTATTGGCAATTTGTCCGGGTGGTGGTGCATGACGGCATCGAGGAGGTGTTTTCCTCCTTAAAGGGTCCCTTTTGGTTCTTTACGACCAAGGCCCGCAAAGTGTATACCGACGTCTCTTACGGCCCCGACGATGTGCTCGTGTTCGGCAGGGAGACGGCGGGGCTGGATGAAGAGCTGCTCGTTGAGCACCCGGACGCATGCTTGCGCATCCCCATGCTCGCGGGGAAGCGGTCGCTTAACCTTTCCAACTGCGTCGCCGTGGCGACCTTTGAGGCCCTCCGCCAGCAGGGCTTTGCGGGATTGCAGGAGACGGGCGCGCTGCACCGGCTGACATGGTGACCGCGGTGACCCGCCAACGTTTGAAAACTCTGCTCGCGGACAGGGCGCGGGAACTGCTCGCCCTCCTGCTTGCGCTCATGCTCTCGGCGGGATGCCTGCTTCTGCTCTTTTTGAAATTCCCCGCGGCGCCCTCTGCAAAGACGGTACTCTGTCTGTGGGAGAGCGGTGCGCGGGAGGAGCCCTATGCCGAGGTACTGCGGAGCATTGCGGGGGTCGGCGAAGAGGGCGTCTTGCTTGAACGCGACGGCGAGCGCGGCGCGGTGCAGACGGGTGCGGAATTTGCCCGTGTCCGGGACATCCTTGCCCGCGGCGAACTGCTCGACCTCTTGCTCTTGGATGCATCGGCGCTTGCTCCCATCGAGCGAGCGGCCCTGTATCTGCAATACAAGCGCACGGTTTACTTCTCCGGGAAAGCCTATGCCTTTGACGGAAATCACGTGGTCGCCTCGGATATGGTGGCGGCCGATTGCGTCATCCTGCTGGACGGAGCGCTTCCCGCACACTATTTGAAAGACATCGGCGCCACCGCATTCGACTTGCGCGCGGCGGCGGAATTTTCCGCTTCCGACCTCACGGGCAGCGCGGTGGAAAGCATTGTCGCTCAGGCTCCCTATGAGCGGGAGGGGGACGCGCTCTTTCTCAGCGCATTCGGCGAACGGACGCTGGTCGCAACGTTGCCTCATGCCGCGCGGGTGTATGTTCCCGACTGTACCTATGTGCGCGGCGGCGCCCTCGCCTGCGCGCGGGAGATGACTGCCCTCGACGTGCCCTTTGTCGGCAGCGCAAAGACGCGGGTGTCCGGCTTCGAAGGGTCGCTTGCGTGGATGCTCTGCACGGAGGAGGAGACGGCTGTCCCCACGGCGCTGACCTCTTTGAGGGTGCGGGGCGGGATTGTGGACGCCTTTGCCTTTCACAACACGCACTTGGAGGAAGTGGATCTGTGCGGCGTCGACCCGGCCGATATCTCGCGGCAGGCGTTCCTCGGCATGGACAGCCTGCGCCTCGTCCACACGCCCCTTGCGGAGATCGAGCTCAAAAACTTGGGGGATTACGCGGTCTCCCGCGCACCTTGCGGGTGCACCGTTTATGAAAGAATTTAGGAGGTACATATGAAGCTCGTCAAAAAAATATTCAGTCGTTTTACGCTGATCGGGCTCACCATCGTGTTCCTGTTTTTGTTGATGGTATCCGTCATCACGGGTGCACTTCTGTTTGTCGATCTCGTGCTCGTCGTGGCGTATCCACAGATCGAGCCCTACGTCGCGGTTTCGCTCACCCTGTTCAACTACATCGTGATGATCGTGTGCGTTTTGCACGCGGCCAACCGCGACATGGTACCCGAGACCAAGATCCCGTGGATCATCTGTATCATCGTGCTGAACATTTTGGGCGTCGCCATCTACGTGACGTTCTCCTCGCACAGGCCCTCCCGCCGCGCGCGCAAGCTGTATCGGGAGATCTCCGTCAAGACGTCCTCCGTCATCCCGCACGACGTCTTACGCATGCAGCTACATGAGCACTTGGGCCGCTGGGCGGCCGTGAGCGAATCGCTTGCAACGGCCGAGGACACGGCCGTTCTCCACGGCGACACTTCCACCAAATACTTCCCCTCCGGGGAGGCCATGTGGCAGGATTACCTCGACGATCTCAAACGGGCGGAAAAGTTCATCTTCATGGAGTATTTTATTCTTGAACGCGGGAAGTTTTGGAATTCCATCCTCGAAGTGCTCGAACAGAAGGTCAAGGAGGGCGTGGAGGTGCGCCTCATGTACGACGACATCGGATGCATGGGCAAGGTGCACATGAATTACCACCGCACCCTCCGCAAGAAAGGGATCAAGTGCGTGAAATTCAATCCCTTCGTGCCCGTTGTCGCAAATGTGCACAACAACCGCGACCACAGAAAGATCACCGTGATCGACGGCAAGGTGGGATACACCGGCGGGCTCAATCTTGCCGATGAATACGTCAACGAGACCCATCCTTTCGGCTATTGGAAAGACACCGCCATCCGCCTCGAAGGAGCGGCCGTGCGCAACCTGACGGTGAGCTTTTTGAGGATGTATGATTTGCAGACGCGCAAGGCCGAGGACATCTCCGCCTACCTCGTCGACTACCGCTCGGCGGATGCGGAGGGGTTTGTCCAGCCCTACTGCGACGGGCCCGCGCCCCTCTACGACCGCCACATCGGGGAGGACGTCTACATCAGCATCCTCAACACCGCGCGCGACTATGTCTACCTCACGACGCCCTATCTCATCATCGACTACCGCATGCGCGAGGCGCTCGTGATGGCCGCGCGGCGCGGCGTGGACGTGCGCGTTCTCACGCCCCACATCCCCGATAAAAAACTTGCGTTTTCGCTCACGCGCTCCAACTACATGGCGCTCATCAAGGCCGGGGTGAAAGTGTATGAATACACGCCCGGATTCGTGCACGCCAAGATGATCCTCGCCGACGACGAGGTGGCAACGGTGGGCACCATCAACTTTGACTATCGCTCCTTTTTGTATCACTTCGAAAATGCCGTGTTTTTGTACCGAGCCACGGCAATTGAGGGGATCAAGGCGGACATGGTGGCCACGTTTGAGGCCTCTGCCCTCCAAACGGAGGAGGACGCCAAGCGGAATGTGGTGTGGCGCGGCATCTGCGAACTCGCAAAAATCTTCGCACCGCTGTTTTAAGGAGGGGGCATGATCCATTCATTGAGCGGGGGCGTTCTCGCCCGCAACGAGAGCCTTTTGTTTGCCAAAGTGGAGATAGAGGGGGCGCCGCATTGGTACCTCGCGCCCTTTTTTGTGTCGGCGGGGGACAGAGTGCTCGCGCCCGTGGGCAATGGACTTGCGGAGGGGACGGTTCTGAGAACGGAGCTGTGCACGCAACAGACGGCGCCGATCCCGCTCAACCGCGCCCGTGCCATCGAGAAAAAACTGTGAAAACAGTTGACATGCGTGGCGGCATGTGATATGATAGAGAAGTCATAGGGGAGTAATCGGCCCGCACGGCGGGCGGCAGCGTCCACACATTGCGGCAACGCGGGTTCTGCATGAAACGGTGAGACTTATGCACGTTTTTGGCGTGCGTAAGTCTTTTTTTATAAGACAAAGAGGGTTCTATGGAGATTTGGGATATTTTTATGCTCGGCGTCGCGCTGTCGATGGACGCCTTTGCGGCCGGCCTGACCGACGGCATGCGGGAGACGAAGATGTGCCCCGACAAGCTGCTGCTCATCGCCGCCACCTTTGGCTTTATGCAGTTTGCCATGCCCCTCGCGGGATACCTCTTCGGGGGGCTGTTTGCCGCTGTGGTCGAGAGGATCGCGCCGTGGCTGTCCTTTGCACTGCTCGCGTTCATCGGCGGGAAGTCGGTCGTCGAATTTCTTTCGGAGCGGAACAAGCCGTCGCTCGCGGGATTGGGCAGAAAGCCCGTTCGGCACGGGGAGATTGCCGTGCAGGGGCTCGCGACCAGCCTCGACGCGCTCGCCGTAGGCGTCACGTTTCTTGCGGCGGAGACGTCAAAGAGCCTACCCATGTCCGTGTTCTGGTGCTCAGCAATCATTGGATGCACCACATTCTTGCTCTCTTGCGCTGCGGTGCTCTTCGGCAAGAAGATCGGCGACCGCTTCGCGGACAATGCAAAACTGCTCGGCGGCATCGTGCTCATTCTGATCGGCTTTAAGATCCTTCTCGAAGGCCTGCTCTGAAAATTAAGTCTTGACAGACCGCCCCGGCTTTGGTATAATGGATAAGGGTACAATTCACATCGCGGCCGCGGCCGCAACCAATGAGGAGAGTATGAATGAGCGTCAAACGGTATGATTTTTCACGCAAACCCAAAAAGCCAAGCAAATTTTGGATGTTTCTGGCGCGCATCTTTGCCATCAACCCGCGGCTGAAAGGCATGCCCGTCACAATAGAAAAGATCGATATGGAGGGCATCCGCCCGCCCTATCTCTTGCTCGTGACGCATGCGAGCATGCTGGATTACCCCCTGATGTATAAGGCCGTCGCCCCCTACAATGCCAACAACGTCGTCGCCATCGACGCCGTGCGCGACGTGGGGGACTTCCTGATGCGCCGCCTCGGCTGTATCACCAAGCGCAAATTCGTCAAGGATTACGAGCTCATCCGCCACATGCGCTATTGTGCGGACAAGTATAAGAGCATCGTCTGTGTCTATCCCGAGGCCCGCTACTCCCTCGACGGCACCACTTCCTATGTCCCGCAGTCCATTGCCAAGATGGCCAAGATCATGAAGGTGCCCCTCGTGGTCCTTCGCCTCTATGGGACCTTTGTGGCGGCGCCGCAGTGGAATAAGCCCGAACAGAAGATCCCCCTCCGCGCCGAACTCGAATGCCTCGCGACGGCAGAAGAACTTGCACAGCTCTCGTGGCAGGAGGTGGACGCGCGCATCCAGCGGGGTATGCAGCGGGACGACTATCTCTACCAGCGGGAAAACAACATCCGCATCTCCAATCCCGACCGCGCAAACGGCCTGCACTCCATCCTCTACATGTGCCCGCACTGCCGGAAAGAGTTCGAAATGCACTCCGAGGGCACCCGCCTGTGGTGCGCCGCATGCGGGAAAGCATGGCAGATGGACGAGCTATCCCAACTCCAAGCGGAGGAGGGCGAGACGGAGTTCCGCTACATTCCCGATTGGACGAAATGGGAACGCGCTTGCGTGCGCGAAGAGGTGCGGTCGGGAAAATACCGCTTCGAGGACGAGGTCACCGTGCACACGTTGCCCAACGCAAAGCGCTTTTACGACCAGGGGATGGGGAAGCTCACCCAGACGCTCGACGGCACGGTGCTCGAATGCACGGCTTACGGCGAAAAAAAGACGCTCGTTTGGGCGGGAACGGAGCTGGAAAGCGTGCACATCGAATACGACTATCCTTTCCGCAAGGAGAAATATAAGCACAACATCTTCGGGGACAGCATAGACATCTCCACCCCCGAGGAGAGCTATTGGCTGCACCCGGTGCATCTTCGCGATCAACTCACCAAGATCTCCTATGCGACGGAGGAGATCTACTTTCTCGCGCGCGAGAGAGCCAAGCAGAGCGGGGATTGAGAAGAGGCAGAGCCATGAAGCAGCGCGATCCGGAGGAAGAGAGAAAGCCGCGTGTCAATTTGCGGCCCCTCCTTTTCTGTGCGCTCGGGCTCATCTTGGGCATCTTTTTCTACTATCGCATCCGGTTCGGGGGATTTTCACCCTCGGACCTTTGCTTTCTCCTCGTCTTTTGCTCGCTCGCGCTTGTGCCGTGGAGCTTGAAGCGGGCACTCGCCGTCGTGCTTGCCGTCGTATGTTTTGCGGGGCTCGGCGCGGGGCTTGCACACCTTTCGGCCGAGCGCTTCACTTGGGGAAAACCGAGCGGGACGTATGCGGTGACCGGGACGGTGGAGACGGCCGTCGTGCACCACGGCTATGCGGACGTCATCCTCGTCGGGCTGGAATTCGACGGGGAAAAGAACGGCGGGAAGCTCGCGGCGGCGGTGTCCTCCGACGAGGTGCGGGCGGGAGATATTCTCTTCCTTGAAACAGACATCACCAAAAACGACCTACCCATGTCCGCGGATAGCTATGCGGAATACCTCTTTTATTCGGATATCCGCTATGAGGCGGGGACGGTCGATTACCAAAAGACAGGCGTCTCCTCTGACCCCTTTTTGCGGCTGAACGCCGTGCTCTATGACCGCCTCTTTGCGGGCATGGATCGCCATGAGGCAGAGGTGGCGTATTCTCTTCTCACGGGAAACTCCCGCGGCATGGATGCGGGCCTCATGGAGGAAGTGCGCAAGGGCGGGATCGCGCACATCTTCGCCGTCTCGGGCTTGCACATCGGGATCGTGTTTGCCGCCGTTTTGCTCCTTTGCCGCCCGCTGGGGAGAAAGGCCTACATCCCCGCCGTTGCCGCCGCATTTCTCTACACCCTGCTGTGCAATTTTACGGTCTCCTCGGTGCGCGCCCTCATCATGTGCGCTGTCCTCGGGGGCTCCCGCGCCGCGGGCAGGAAGTATGATTTTCCGGAAGCTCTCTCGCTGGCCGCGCTCCTCATTTTGATATTTGCGCCGGCGCAGTGGCTGTCGGCGGGCTTCCGCCTCTCCTTTGGGGCATGCCTCGGCCTTGCGTTCTTTGCGGGGCCGCTCGGCCGCCTGTTTGCAAAGTGCCGCCTGCCCGCCTTTCTCGCGCGCTATCTTTCGGCCAACCTCTCCGTGCAGCTCTTCACATTCCCCATTCTCTATGAGTGTTTCGGCTACTTCTCGCTGTGGGGATTTGTCTTAAATCTTTTGCTCGTCCCGCTGTTGCCGGTGCTCTTTCTGACCGTGCTGCTCTTTGCGGTCTCGGCCGTCATCATTCCGCCCGCAACGGTGCTGCTCGCCGTGCCCGAAGCCCTGCTCTCGTGCCTGCTGCTCCTCTTCGCGCTCGGGGACTTCGGCCTCGTTTTGACGGGGTTCTCCTTGGGCATGGGTGCCACGGTTTGGGTCATAGGGGCGCTGCTCATGAGCGAAAAAGTGCGCATGGGCCGCGTGTTGCGCGCAGTCGTCGGCGGGGCGGTCGCCATCGTGTTTGCGGCCGCGGTGATTGTGGAAAACATCGTGCCGTCGGGCGTCAAGGGAGAGGCCTTTTCGCGAAAGGACGGGTCTGCCTTGTTGCTCCGCTCGCAAGACGCCGCCGTTCTCGTCATCGACGGAGAGATGGGCCTCGGGGACTTAAAGGACATCCTCGCCCGCCGCTTCGGCGGGACGCTCGATGCCGTTCTGGTGCTCTCGGAGGACGAGACCGACGGCATCAACCACGCGTTCTCTCTGCCCGTGGCTTGCATTTATGCCCGCGATGCGGTGCAAACGGGATTGAAGCAGGCGCCCGTCGTCTTTGCGGAGGAGGTCACGGTGGGGGAGATGCGCTTTACCTTTGTCACGCGGGAGAAGTTGGCCCTCCGCTATGGAGACCTCGTCGTCGAAGTGGATTTTTCGGGCGGGGAGGCGCTCGGCGCCGATCTTTTCGTGGATGGCTCCCGCGGCTTGCAATTTACATTGGGAAATGGTATAATGGAAGTATGAAGTTTGTTCAGCTCGCAAGGAGTTTACAGGAGGAGGGCGTTGCGCCCGTTTACCTCATCGAGGGCGAGGAGGCCTACTTCCGCGACCGCGCCGTAAAGGCCATCCGGGAGGCGTGCGGGATCACACAGCCCGCCCTCAATGACGTACGATACGAGGGGGAGAGCGTGAAAGAAGATCTCTCCGCCCAACTCTTCACCATGCCCTTTCTCGATGAAAAGCGGCTGGTGCGCATCTATAACTATTTTCCCTCCGAGAAAGAGTGGGAACGGCTGTTCGCGGGCTATTGCGCCGCACCGTGTCCCACCACCGTGCTGCTCTTTGTCAATGCGGGGACAGGCGCGGGCAAGAAAGCCGATCTCAAACGCAAGAAAGGCGTCACCTTTGTGGATTGCGCGAAAGAGGACGAACCCATGCTCTCGAAGTGGGTGTTCGGCATGTGCAAGCGCGCGGGGATCGTCGCCGATGGGGATGCCGCAGTGCTTTTGGTGCGGTTTTGCAATTACGACGCGGCGCGCATGGCGTTGGAGCTGAATAAACTTGCCCTCCTGCTCGGCCCCGGCGGGCGGATGACCCGTGCCGTCGTGGAGGAGAATGTCGCCAAGGATGTGGAGTATAAGCTCTTCGAGCTCACCGATGCCGTGGCGCGCAAAAATCAGACGGATTTTTGCGTCATTCTTTCCGATCTCTTGGAAAAGGGATACGACGAGAGCGCCGTCCTCTCCGTGCTCACCAACTATTTCGGGACGCTCCGCGAGGTGAGCAATATGAAAGGGAGCGACGAGGATGTCGCCAAGGCGCTCGGCATGAAGCGGTATCCCGTGCAGAAGAACCGCGAGGCGGCGGCCGCCATGGGTGCCGCGCGGGTGGATGAGATGTATCTTGCGTGCTACCGCCTCGGCGCGGACATGCGGAGCGGGCTCATCGGAAAATCGGGCGCTCTTTCCGCGGCTGTTGCAAAAATATTTTTCGGATGACGGAAAAAGGCAAAAAAACATTTGCATTTTTCTTAGGGATCGTTATAATGGATTTACCGCGCATTCGCGCGCAAGGGAGGGACCAAGGGTATGCAAGACCCCCGCATGCGTTCTATTTCCGAGATTTGGTCGGGCATCACATCCGTTTTTACGCAGATCGGGTGGATCATGGCCGTGGAGTTGATCCTCTTTGCGGTCATCATCTATTTTGTTCTGAAAACGCTCTGGGAGAACAACGCCAAACGCTTCACCGCCGTCTATGTCCTGCTTTTGTTGATGGCGGGCTGTATCACGCTCTTTTCCACACAGTTCGACGTCCTGTCGTTCTACCTGTTCTTCTTGGTGCTGTCGCTCTTCTTCCTGTTCCTGTTCAGCATGGAACTCAAACGCAGCATCTGGAACTCGGGCAAGCGCGCACCCATCACGGCGTCCTCCGTCTCCACCACCAAGATGACGGCCGTCGCCTCGCGGGCGGACGAATATGTGAACGGCATCGTGAAAGCCGTGCAAAATCTCTCCAAGAATGACATCGGCGCACTCATCGTGCTCTCCAACGGGAACCTCCCTAAGGAGATCATCGAGAGCGGCGTCACGCTCAACGCACAGATCTCCGGCCAGCTTATCGAGGGCATCTTCATTCCCAAGGCGCCTTTGCATGACGGCGCAATGATCATCTATGGCGACCGCATTCAGGCCGCCGGGTGTTTCCTCCCCCTCACCCAAAAGGACTTCCCCAAGGATTACGGCACGCGGCACCGCGCGGGGATCGGCATCACCGAGGTGGCAGACGTGTCCACGATCATCGTGTCGGAAGAGACGGGTATCGTCTCCACGGTCAAGCACGGCGAGATCACCCGCTATGTCGATTCCGAGGCACTCAAACGCTTCTTGAAGGAGTATTATTGGAAAGAATTTAATGTCGAGGTGAAGAAGTAATGAAATTTACAGAGACTCTCAAAAAATTGTTCACACACAATATTCCGCTCAAACTTTTTGCGCTCATTCTTGCGGCCGTTTGCGTCGTGATCGTCAATGCAGTGATATGAAGAAGTGTTATGTCAACATCCCGCGCATGATGATCCCGCGTGAGGATGTTCAAAATTGGGCAATCTCCGCACATCCCGGGCGGGAAGAGTCGGAGCGCGCTGCGGGCAATCAGCCCTCCGTGCTCCGTTTTCTTCTGCCCGAAACGGTCGGCAACGAGGAGGAGTGCATCGCGGGCATTCGCTCCTCCATGTTCGACGCCCTCGAAGAGACTTTGGAGAAACTCAACCGCGGCGCCATGCTCATCGAGCACACCGCGGGCAAGAAAAGACGGTATGGAATTTTGGCCGCGCTCGACCTCGACGCCTATACCATGTCCGAGGAGAACGCTCCCGTGCGCTCCTTGCAGAAGTTCGACGGAGCGCGTGCGGAGGCCCTGTCGCGCCTTCGGGAGGGCGCGGTCTTGGAGTTTCCCGCCGTTGCGCTCTTCTACCGTGACAAGAAGTGCAAGATCGTCCGTGCGCTGGGAGAGAACTTGGAGGAAGTGTATTCTTTCGACGTGGGGGAGCAGCACATTCGCGGCATGTTCATCCCCGAGAATGTGGCGTGGGAGGTCGTGGAGGATATGCACCCCCGCCTTTCCCCCTGTTTTGCCGTTGCCGACGGGGAAGAGGAGCTCGCGGCCGCCAAACTGCATTGGCTCCGCGTGAAAAAGGGCCTCACCGAGGACGAGGCGGATATGCACCCCGCCCGCTTCCTTTTGACGGAATTTGTCAATATTTACGAGGAGGGGACGGAGCTGGTCCCCGTACACCGCGCCCTCTCCGGCGTCGATCCGGAGGCGCTCTTCTCCTTTCTCGGCAAGAAAAAATACGCGCGGGAGGGCAACTGCATCCGCGCCATGGGGCGGGACCCCGCCGCCGTCATCCGGGATACGGATGCGCTCATCGCACAATTTTTGCAGCAAAACGGCGGCTCGGTGCGGTATACGAGGGCGGTGCCCACCGACGAGGGGGAGACCTTTGTGCTCATGCCCGCCATCGACAAGGAGGATATTTTCTCCTATGCCAAGGAGGGCAAGCCCCTGAGCGCGCACAGCTTCGAATTCGACGGCTGCTATCGCTTCGAGGGGAGGGAGATCTCCTATGATTAAGGTCTGCAAGTTCGGCGGCACCTCCATGGCCGACGGCATCACGCTTCTTCGCGTCAAGAATATTTTGGAGATCGACCCCGCGCGGCGGTATGTCGTCGTGTCTGCGCCGGGCAGGCGTTTCAGCGGCGACAGCAAGGTGACCGATCTGCTCTATTCCACCTATAAAGAGGTGAAAGAGGGGGGGCATGTCGGGGAAAGCTTCACCAAAATCGCGGAACGCTTTCGGAGCATCGTGCACGAGGCCAACGTCGCCATCGACATTGAGGCGCTGCTCTATGAGACGGCTTGCGCCATTGAACGGGAGGAAAGCGAGGATTTCACGGCCTCCCGCGGCGAGTTCCTCATGGGGCGCATCATGGCGGCCTTTCTCGGCATCCCATTCATCGATGCGCGCGACGTCGTGAAACTCGACGCACAGGGCCGCGTGGACGCGCGCACTTACGCCCTGCTCAAAGACCGCCTGCACGGCATCGGCCGCGCGGTGATCGCCGGGTTCTATGGGGAGGGGCCCGAGGGACGGGTCAAGACGTTCTCGCGCGGCGGGAGCGATGTCTCGGGCGCCATTGTCGCGCGGGCGACGGGGGCAGATCTCTATGAGAATTGGACGGACGTCTCGGGCTTTTTGGCGTGCGATCCCCGCATCGTGGCGAGCCCGTCGGGGATCAAGAAGCTCTCTTACAGGGAACTCCGCGAGCTCTCGTATATGGGTGCCAACGTGCTGCACAGCGAGGCGATCTTCCCGGTGCGGGAGGCGGGTATCCCCATCCGCATCAAGAACACTTTCCGCCCCGAGGATGAGGGGACGTGCATTCTGCCCGACAAGGGGTTTGTCCCGGGCGACAGGCCCGTCACGGGCATAGCCGGCAAGAAGAACTTCACCGTCATCTATCTCGAAAAATCGCTGATGAACGCCGAGATCGGCTTTGCTTACCGCGTTCTCGAAGTGCTGAAACGGCACAACATTTCCTTTGAACACATGCCGACGGGCATCGACACGATCTCCTTTGTCATCGACAGCGAGCAGCTGCCCGATTTGGAGGTGGTGGAGCGCGAGATCGTGGAGGCCGTGCATCCCGACAAGATCAACGTCATCCCCGCCATTGCGCTGATCGCGGTGGTCGGGCACGGGATGAGCCGCAACGTGGGTATCTCGGCGCGGCTGTTCTCCGCCATTGCCCGCACGGGCGTCAACGTGCGCATGATCGACCAGGGCTCCTCCGAGCTCAACATCATCGTCGGCGTGGAAAATGTCCATTACGAGCGCACCGTCCGCGCGGTGTACGACGAATTTTTCGGCGAGGGGAAATGACCCCCGCGGGAGGACTTCTTGGGCCCCCCAAAATCAGAATAGAGACGGGCGCGCCCCAGACCATGTCCGGGGCGCGCCCTTTCGTTTTCAAAATATTCTTTAAGCCCAAGCATCGAAGAACGCATGGCTTTTTTTATTCCCTCGGCATGAGGTCCACGAGGGTGTAGCGGGAGAGAAAGTCATAGACCGTCTCGTCGAGCGCCCTCCACACGGGCAGGGTGGGGCAGGTGGCGGCGTGGGGGCAGTCGGCCTCCTTGCGTCCCGTGCAGTCGGTGGCCGCGAGGGAGTTCTCCGTCTCTATGAGCACTTCGGCGAGCGTGTAGTCCTCGGGGGCCCGTGTGAGCGTGTAGCCGCCCAATTTGCCGCGCGTCGAGCACACAAATCCCGCTTTCACGAGCAGGCTCATGATGGCCTCGGCATATTTGATGGGGACATTTTCCTCCTCGGCAATCTCGCGGAGCGAGGCGCTCTTCTCCCGTCTTGCGAGCGCCGTCATCATTCTGAGCGCATAGCGGCCCTTGGTTGAGACGATCATTCCCCGTCGTCCTCGCCGTGCTCATCGTGCTCATGCGCACACAGCGCGCACTTGAACTCGGCCTCGTCATAGGGGATCCCGTTTTTCTTGTAGTAATCGAGAATGGCCGCCTGCACCGCCTGTTCGGCGAGCACGGAGCAGTGCATCTTGTAAGCGGGGAGGCCGTCGAGCGCTTCGGCGACTGCCTTATTGGTGAGTTTGAGCGCCTCTGAGAGGGGCTTGCCCTTGATCATCTCCGTGGCCATCGAGCTGGAAGCAATGGCGCTGCCGCACCCGAAGGTCTCGAACTTCACGTCCACAAGGATGCCGTCTTGCACCTTGATGTACATCTTCATGATGTCGCCGCACTTGGCGTTGCCGACTTCTCCCACACCGTCGGCATCTTCGATGACGCCCACGTTCCGGGGATGTTTGAAATGATCCATGACTTTTTCGCTGTAAAGAGACATATTTAACTCCTCATGAATAATGATTTCGCGATTTTCTGAAATTTGTTTTTTTACGTCGCCACCCCAAAGGGGGGCATTTCATACCGTCTACGCGAGGCTTGGCACATTGCTGTCATACCGAACGGAGCGTTAGCGGAGTGAGTGTATCCCCTCAAACGAAGTCCGTCGCTCTCAGCCTCGATTGTTTGCCTTAGCCCGAATTTATTTCGGACGTGGGCGACACAATTTGCCGAGCCCTGTCGGCTTGTTGTCGGATGAAACAGTTGAGAGAAAGAACTTGTTAAGCCGCAAGAGCCCATTTCCGTCACGAAAATTTGTTTTCTGAACCCTACAAAAGCGCTTTCCCAAGGGGATACACTCAAAGGGCGTTGCCCTTCTCGGTATGACATCGTAAGAAAACAAATTTCGTGAATATTCATCGCCACCCCGCCTCCTTAGTCCGTGGTAGCGGGCTCAGAGGATGAACTGCCGTTTGCCCTCTTGCAGGTCGCGCCAGACGGGAGACATGCCGCGGAGATAGGAGACGACCTCCTTGACGGAGCGGATGATGTGCTCCACGTCGGCCTCCGTGTTTTCCGCGCCCAACGTCAGGCGGAGCGAACCGTGCGCGACGTCGTGCACCCTCCCGATGGCGAGAAGCACGTGGGAGGGATCGAGCGAGCCCGATGTGCAGGCTGAGCCCGAGGAGGCCTCGATGCCCGCTTCATCGAGAAGCAAAAGAAGCGATTCTCCCTCGATGCCCTCAAAACAGAAGCTCGTGTTGCCGGGCAGCCGCCGCACCCTGTCGCCGTTCAGGGCACAGTGTTCGATCTCGGAAAGTCCCGCGATGAGCTTGTCCTGTAATCCCCTTAGGAGCTTCGACGTGGCATCCATGTCCGCGACGGAGGCTTCGAGAGCCACCGTCATGGCGCAAATTGCGGGCAAATCTTCGGTGCCCGCGCGCTTGCCGCGTTCCTGTGCGCCGCCCTCGATGAGCGAGGAAAGGGGAGCGCCCTTTTTTGCATACAGCACGCCCACGCCCTTGGGGCCGCAGAACTTGTGCGCCGAGAGTGCGAGGTAGTCACATCCGATCTTGGCAATGTCCACGGGGATGTGGCCCACGGCCTGCACCGCGTCTGTGTGGAAGAGCACGCCCTTGCGCTTGCAGAGCGCGCCGATCTCCTCGACGGGCTGGATGGTGCCGATCTCGTTGTTGGCGAGCATGACGGAGACGAGCGCCGTGCCGTCGTCGATGGCCGCCTCGACGTCGGAGGTCTCCACGATGCCGTCCTCCCCGACGGGCAGGAGCACCACTTCAAAGCCCTCCCGTTCGAGTTTTTTGAGGGTGTGCAGCACGGCATGGTGTTCTATGGCCGTGGAGATGAGCTTTTTCTTGCCCTTTTTCGCGCCGGCATAGGCGGCGGACAGAATGGCCTGGTTGTCCGATTCGCTCCCGCCGGAGGTAAAATAAATTTCCCGCGGGTCGCAGTTCAAGATGCCCGCGATTCGCTTTCGGCAATCGGTGAGCACCTCTTGCGCGCGTTGGCCCGCACTGTGCAGGCTGGAAGCATTTCCGAAAAATTCCGCGGCGGTCCGGGTGTAAGCCTTTAAGGCGGCATCACACATGCGAGTCGTCGCGGCATGGTCGGCATAAATCGACATATTTCTTCTCCGTTAATTCCTACATTTTCAATAGGAATTATAGCATGGGCTCGTGTGTCTGTCAAGTGTTTTTTTCAAGATGGACGGTGAATGCTTGACATTTTTTCCGGAATGTGGTACCATCGGAGGGTCGGGAGGGAGTAGTCCGCTTGCGTCTTGGCAACATACCCCGCGTGCGCGCGTGTCAAGGCGGTTCCTTATGAATGACAAGACTTCCGTGAATGACCCCATATCATGTGGGGAATTCGGGAGAAAGGGTATGCTTTACGTCTGGATCTTACTCATCATCGTCGGATTTGCGCTCCTCGTGAAAGGAGCGGACTGGTTTGTGGACGGCGCCGCGGGCATTGCAAAGCGCTGCCATATTTCCCCCCTCGTCATCGGGCTCACCGTGGTGGCATTCGGCACGAGCGTGCCCGAACTTGCCGTGTCGGTGACTTCGGCCGTCCGCCACTCCACCGATATCTCCATCGGCAACGTGGTGGGGAGCAATATCACAAATATCCTGCTCATCCTCGGCCTCTCGGCCCTCATCCATCCCCTGCCGGTGCAGTCGACGTCGATGAAATTGGACATCCCCGTGCTGCTTCTCGCCTCCGCGCTCCTCGTGGGGCTGGGCGTGTGGGGCGGCGCGCTCCAATGGTGGGACGGGCTCATCCTGCTCGTCGTCTTTTCGGGATATATGACGCTGCTCTTCATTCAGGCGCGCAGGGAGCAAAAGCAACTCGCGGCACGCGGGGAGGAGGCACCGCCCGAAGAGGAGGACCCGCCCCGCACCAAGTTGGGACAGTGGTTTGCAAGGATGGAGCAAAAACTTTGGTTTCTCATCCTGCTCACCGTGGTGGGGCTCGGCCTCGTCGTGGGAGGCGGCACGCTCCTCGTGGACGGGGCAAGGTATGTCGCGGAATACTTCGGCGTCTCCGAACGCATCATCGGGCTCACGGTCGTCGCCCTCGGAACGAGCCTGCCCGAGCTTGTCACCTCCGTCGTGGCGGCGGCCAAGGGGGAGACGGACATCGCCGTCGGGAACATCATCGGCAGCAATATCTTCAACATCTTCTTTGTGGCGGGGATCGCCTCCCTGTTTTACCCGCTCACTTTCACGATTGCGGGCAACCTTGTGGACGCGCTGGTGGCCCTCGCGGCGGCGGTGCTGCTCCTTGTCTGTGCGCTCGTCGGCAAACGCAATTTGAACCGTGTCGCGGGCGCGCTCATGTTCTGTTGCTTCATCGGCTACTATGTCTACCTCTTCCTCATCTAACGCAAAGGCGGGGCAAAGCACGATGAAAGCGCTCTGAGTTCCTCGCAAAGCGGGTGATGAGGCCGCCTCATCCGTCTCACTCCGTTCGACACCTTCCCCAGAGGGGAAGGCAAGGGGTCTACCGCGCTTGACCTACACACCCCCCTTCGCTGGGGCGAACATAGGCACAAACACAATGTTCTCTCTATGAAGCATCTCTTTTTTTGTCTCAAAAAATACCGCACGGAGGCGATTTTGTCGCCTCTTTTCAAACTGCTTGAAGCGTGCATGGAATTGCTTGTCCCGCTCGTGGTGGCGGAGATCGTGGATACGGGTGTCAAGACGGGCAACCGCATGTTCATCGTGCATGCCGTGTTGCTCCTCGCCCTCTTTGCCGTGCTCGGGCTCGGGTTTGCGCTCACGGCGCAGTTCTTTGCCGCCAAGGCCGCGGTGGGGACTTCGGCCGAGCTCCGCAGCGAGGTGTTTTCCAAACTTCAATCGCTTTCTTACACCCAGATCGACGATATGGGTACCTCCTCGATGCTCACCCGCATGACCAGCGATGTGCAACAAGTGCAAAATGGCGTGAATATGACGTTGCGCATTTTCCTCCGTTCGCCCATCATCGTGTTCGGTGCGGCAGGCATGGCTTTCTTCGTCGATTGGCGCGCGGGGCTGATCATTTTGGGGCTCATTCCCATCCTCGCGACCGTCATCTATGCCGTCATGTTCGCCTGCACGCCGCGCTATAAGGATGTGCAGGAAAAACTCGACGGCGTCTACCTCTCCACGCGGGAAAATTTATCGGGCGCGCGCGTCATACGCGCTTTCCGCATGGAGGATGAGGAGCAGGCCGCATTCCGCGGCAAGAGCAGGCTGCTCGAAAGAACGCAGGTGCGCGTGGGGCGCATCGCGGCCATCACGGGGCCGCTGACGTTTTTGCTCGTCAACCTCGCCGCCGTCGCGCTCATCTATGTCGGCGCGGTCCGGGTGGATGTCGGCGCCCTCGGACAGGGGGACATCCTCGCCCTCTATGGCTATCTCTCCATCATCCTCGTGGAGCTCGTCAAACTCGCAAACCTCATCGTTACGATGACGAGGGCGGTCTCCTGCATGAAGCGCATCGGCGCCGTTCTCGAAATGCAGGGGGAAGTCTCGGGGGGGCATGTCCAAAAGAGGGGGCTCGAAAAGGGAGCGCGCATTGTCTTTGAGCACGTGACGTTCACGTATGAGGGCGGCGGCGCGCCCGCGCTGTCGGATGTGGGATTTATCGCCGAGGCGGGAGAGACCGTGGGCATTTTGGGGGGAACGGGTGCGGGAAAGAGCACGCTCGTGCAACTTCTGCCCCGTTTCTATGCGGCCACGGAGGGGCATATCTATCTCGGCGGCACCGATGTCGCCGACATCCCCGTGGAACAGCTCCGCGCGCGCATCGGGTATGTCCCGCAAAAGGCCATGCTCTTCCGCGGCACCATTGCCTCCAATCTCCGCTGGGGGAAAGAGGACGCGACGGAGGAACAGTTGCTCCGCGCGGCAGAGGTGGCGCAGGCGAGCGACGTGATCGAGGCCAAGGGCGGGCTCGAGGGAGAGATTGCGCAGGACGGCAGAAATCTCTCGGGCGGCCAGCGCCAGCGGCTCACCATTGCCCGCGCCCTCGTGCGGGAGCCCGAAGTGCTCATCCTCGACGACAGCTCCTCCGCGCTCGACTATGCGACGGATAAGCGCTTGCGCAACGCCCTGAGGGGGCTCGGGTGCACCGTTTTGCTCGTTTCCCAGCGGGTGGCTTCGGTGATGCACGCGGACAAGATTTTGGTGCTCGATGATGGCCGTATCGCGGGCATGGGTACCCACGATGAGCTCTTGGCGAATTGTGCACTGTATCGGGAGATCTATAATTCTCAGACGGAGGCGCGCGATCATGAGTAAGAAAGACATCTTTCGCGGCATTCTCCGCTATCTGAAACCTTACCGCGTCTCCCTCGTCTTTACGCTGTTTGCCGCGCTCGCCGTCGTTGCGGGGCAGCTGCTCGCGCCTTTCTTTGCGGGGCGCGCCATCGACTGCCTCATCGGCAAGGGGGACATCCTTTGGCAGGAGCTCGCGGTCTACCTCATCGCTTGCGGTGTGTCCGCGCTGGGGGCGGCGCTCTTCCAATGGCCCATGGCGGTCGCGGGCAACAGGGCCGCTTACGGCGTGCTCTCGGACATGCGCATCGCGGCCTTTTCCAAGCTCTCGAAGTTGCCGCTCAAATATATCGACGACCGTCCCTATGGGGATGTGGCGAGCGTCATCGTTGCCGACGCGGAACAGGTTTCCGACGGGCTCATCCTCGGCTTCAACCAGCTCTTCACGGGCGTGCTCACCATCGTGGGTGTGCTCGGGATCATGCTCGCCATCCGCTGGGAGATCGCGCTGGTCGTGTTCTGCATCACGCCCCTCTCTTTCTTTGCGGCGCGCTTTATCTCAAAGCGCACGTACAGCACATTCCAAGCGCAGACGCAGGCGCGTGCGGAGGAGGCCGCTTTCGTGGATGAAATGCTCGCCGGTCTGAAAGTGGTGAAAGCGTTCGGCCGCGAACAGACCAACAACGAGATCTTCGGCGAAAAGAACGAGGCCTTGCGCAAGGCTTCGCTTCGGGCCGTATTTTTCTCCTCGACGACCAACCCCACCACGCGCTTCATCAACGCGCTCGTGTATGCCTCCGTCGCCCTCGTGGGAGGCTTTTTTGCGATCTCAACCGCGGGCATGGTTGCCCCGTTTACCGTCGGATACCTCGGGACATTCCTCTCCTATGCCAACCAATACACCAAGCCGTTCAACGAGATCTCGGAGGTTGCGACGGAGTTCCAGAATGCCATTGCGTGTGCGGGGCGGATCCTTGCGCTGCTCGCCGAAGAGGAGGAGACGCCGGACGGGGGGCTCATTGCGCTGGGACGTGCGGCGGGGGACGTGAAAGCGCAGGACGTCTCGTTCTCCTATGACAAAAAGGGCGGGCTCATCGAGGACTTTCATGTGGACGTGAAAGCGGGCATGCGCGTGGCCATCGTCGGGCCCACGGGGTGCGGCAAGACGACGCTCGTCAACTTGCTTATGCGCTTTTACGATGTGGACGGGGGCGCCATCTATGTGGACGGGCACGACATCCGCACCGTCACGCGCGCCTCTCTCAGGGAGAATTACGGCATGGTCTTGCAGGAGACGTGGCTGAAAACGGGCACCGTTCGGGAAAATCTCATGATGGGGCGGGAAGATTGCACGGAGGAGGAGATGGTGGAGGCCGCCAAGGCCGCCAAGGCGCACTCTTTCATCATGCGGCTGCCCCAAGGGTATGATACCGTGCTCGGCGGGGAGGGCATCCTCTCGGCGGGGCAAAAACAGCTCCTGTGCATTGCGCGCGTCATGCTCTGCCGGCCGCCCATGCTCATTCTCGACGAGGCGACTTCCAATATCGATACGCGCACCGAGCGCATCGTGCAGGAGGCGTTTGCGGCGCTCATGAAGGGCAGAACGTGCTTTGTCGTGGCGCACCGCCTCTCCACCATCGAGACGAGCGACCTCATTCTCGTGATGAGGGCGGGGAAGATCGTGGAGCAGGGCACGCACAGAGAACTTCTGGCGCGCGGGGGCTTTTACAGCGAACTCTACCGGGCACAGTTCGAGGCGTAAACGGGGAAAACGGAGGTGCTTTGCGCGCGATTCCATGATGTTTGGAGAAATTCCACGGATCGTGCCTTGCTTTTTTGCCTTGGCCCTGTTACAATGAGGGGGAAAGGGAGAATGCTATGCAAGAAAAGAATGTCGGTGCAACGTTGAAAGACCTCCGCCGTGCCCACGGCCTCACCCAGCAAGAAGTTGCAGACAAGCTCGGGATCTCCAACCGCACCCTCTCTGCATGGGAGTGCGGAACGGCCATGCCCGATATCCTCGCCCTGCCGACGCTCGCCGACCTCTATGGCGTGACGGTGGATGAACTGCTTCGCGGCGGACGGGACGATGCGCACGGCGAGGGCCATGCGGCGAGGAAAGATGCGCCCGTGCAAGAGGGCGGCCGTGCGGCGGGGAAAGATGTGCCCAAGCAGGATGACATGCGCAGGGTGCTCATGCGCTGTTGCATGCAACTGTCCGTCACGGCATCCGTCTTTTTCGCGGGGCTCGTGCTCTTCGGCATCGGGCTGTACAAGGAGCTCACCGTCTCGGCATGGACGGGCCTGCAATGGTGGCTGATCCTCCTATACTTCGGGCTTGCGGTCATGCTCGTCTCCGCGGGCGTCTTTGTAGCGTTTTGGAGGAATGCCGAAAGCATCTTTACGGAGGACGGTTCTCGGCGGCTTCGCATCAGGCGGCATTTTTCCGTCTGCATCTATATCGGCGCCGCGCTCTCGGCGGTTTTCGGCGCTCTCTTTGCGGCGCTCTCCTCCGTAAACGGCATACGCGCAGCAATCGCCCTGTTCGCGTTCCCCTCGGGCTCTTCCTCGTAGGCGTGATCTCCTATACCCATGCCCTTAACGAGACATGCGGAAACGCAAAAGAGGTCATGCGCGCCAATCGAAAATTTGCGGGTAAGATTCTCTGCTTTGCGCTCATTCCCGCTCTTTTCGCAGCGGCGCTGATGGCGATCCTGCCGCAATTTTCCTACCCCGTGTCCGCGCAGACCCTTGTTGCGGAACGGGACCGTGCAGAGTTTGTGCGGCGCATGGAGGGGATCGTCATCGATGGCAAGATCCTCGGCAACGGCTCCGGGCTCATGGAGGAAGTTTGGCTCTCCGCGGAAGGTGGGGGTACCATGTCCGAGGAGACCGTCTCTTACGGGGAAAATTTTCTCCCGCTCTCGGAACTTGCCGCGCAGGCGGGTACCGAGCAGATCGGCCTGGGCAACGGGTTTTTCGTGCAGTTTTCGGAGGATAAACAGGAGTGCACGGTCGTGGCGGTCCTCTACCGCGGGGAGGAATTTCTCCGCCGCACGACCTTTTACGCACATCTCTATACGGATGAAACGGGGCTCTCGTTTTATGACCTTCGCGGGGCCGCTCTCATGCGCATCTCGCCCTCCGTGCCCCTCTTTGCAGACAGCGCCTATTCTCTCGGCGGGGTCACGAAGAGCGGGGAGGAGTTTTGCTACAAGGTGACGGTGCGGGCTTCTTTCGGCACCCTCTTCTATGCACTCGGCGGGGGCGTACTCGCGGCCGATCTCGCGGTCTCGGCGGCGGTGTGTCTTAGAAAAAGACGGCGGGATTACGGCGAAGATGCGCTTCGGCCGCGCGAACATGCGCTGTAAAAAATAAAAAAGCTATGCAGACGAAAATCAAGTCCTTTCAAAGAAAAGTCAACTATGGCGTGCAGATCGTGTTGGTGGGGGCGCTGACGGGCGCATTCGTGGGCGTCATCGTCACCCTCTACAACGTTCTCGTCGTGCTTGCGGAGGAATTCTCCGCGGGGTATTATGATGTGTTCCGCACGCACCCGTGGTTCATCCCCCTGCTCTTCGTCGCGCTCTTCCTCGGAGCCATCGTCATCGGCGGCGTGCTCAAATTTCTCCCCATGATCCGCGGGAGCGGCTTCCCCCAGACGGAGGGGGCCACACAGGGCCTCTTGCGCTTCCCGTGGTATAAGATGCTCACGGGCATGTTTGCGGCAAGCCTCTTTGTCGTGTTCATGGGGCTGTCGGCGGGCGCGGAGGGACCCTCGCTCATGATGGGCGGGGCGTGCGGGGATGCCGTGAGCTCGGCTTTCCGCCGAAACTCCGTCGTGCGGCGGTATCAGATCACCGGCGGCGCATGCGCGGGCCTTGCCGTCGCCCTCAATGCTCCCCTCACGGGCATGATCTTTGCCTATGAAGAGGCGCACAAGCGGTTTACGCCCGAAGTGTTCGTCTGCTCTTTCTCCTCCGTGGTGGCGGCCATCGTCGTGAGAGACCTCCTCCGCCCCGCGCTGGGGCTCTCGGTGGGGCCCTTTCTTTCCACGTTCCGCATGGGCGCGGATGCCGGCCTCCTCTTCTGCCTCTACACCCTCGGCGCCGCCTTTGCGGTGGCGCTCATCGGGGTTTTGTTCTACTTTCTCCTCTTCTTTTTCCGCAAGCGGTTCAAGGCGATGAAGTTTGGCAAAGGGCTCGGAAAATATGTCATTCCTTTCTTTCTCGCGGGCGCCGCGGGGCTCGTCACCGTGTATTGCATGGGCGGCGGCGTGGGGCTCATTGAGGGGCTCGGGAGCGCATCGGAGCATACCGTGTCCGTGTTCGGAGCTCCGCTTTGGGCTTCGCTGTTGGTGATTTTGTTCTTGAAATTCATCGTGACCGTCGTCAACACGGGGATGGATCTGCCCTGTTGCGCGTCCATTCCCATGATGGCGATGGGGGCGGTCATCGGGCGGCTGTGCGCCCTGCTCTTCGAGGGGCTGGGCATGGACCCGTCGCTCTCCGATCCCCTCGTCGTCATCTGCATGGTGACTTTCTTCACGACCGTGGTGAAAGCTCCCCTCACGGGCATCATCATGATGCTCGAAATGACGTGGAACTTCGTCTTTCTCCTGCCCGCCGTCTTGGGCGTGGCGGTTGGGTATGTCGTGGGGGATATCTTCCGCACTGAGCCCCTCTATGAGCGGCTGCTCGACGAACTCGTCAAGGAGCGCGACGTCAACGTGCAGCACATGTCGGTGAAGATGCGCGTCACGACGGCCGCAGGGCGCATCGTGAGCGATATTCTTTGGCCCTCCTCGGCCTTTGTGACCGAGATCGTCCGCGGGGATACCGTCATCGTGCCGCGCGGGGGGACCGAGCTCAGAGAGGGAGACCTCCTGCTCATCGACGGCACGCCCGAGGAGCCCGAAGAGTTCATGGCCGCGCTGACTGCCCTGATCGGCGAGAAAATCGAGGAGACGCAGCCCGAGGAGACAAGGCCCGAGGAGACACAGCCCGAGGATTAGAACGCGGCAGAAATGCTGAAATACATAATGCAAAAGCCGTCCGAACGTGTTTTCCGGACGGCTTTCTTTCCCACTTTGCGGGGAGCAATGTTTTGTAGAACAAAATGCTTTATAGGACAAAATATTTTAAGACACTAAATCAGCATGACGAGGGACAGCACGCCGAGGGCGGCGGCGAGGGCGGGGACGGCGACGCAGACGCCGATTTTGAGGAAGTCGTGGTAGCCGAATTTGAGGCCGTTTTTGTGCAGGATGGAGCTCCACATGATGCCCGCGAGCGCGCCGATGGGCGTGAGGAAAGCGCCGAGGTTGGAGCCCACGATGGTCGCATACACGGCGGGCAGGGCGGTGCCGGCGGGGAGCGTCTCCAAGATGGCCGCAAAGAACACGCTCATGGGGATGTTGTTGATGAGGTTGGCAGTGAGGAACGAGGCCGCGCCGTATTTCAAGACGGCATAGTCGGTGCCGAGGAGCTCGCCGAGGGCGGCGGTCACCCCCTTTTCCGAGAGCGTGACGACCATCACGAACATGGAGAGGATGAAGGGCACGAGCTGGTAGGGGGCGCGCCTCAGACAGCCGCCGAGGGCGAGGGGCTTCTCCCGCCTTACGAGGGCGACGATGAGCGAGCACACGAAGAGGCTCCCCACGGCCGCCAGGGAGATATACCACATTTCGAGGCCGATGTAAGAACCCACGGCGAGGAGCAGGGTGCAAGCGCCGAGGTGGGTTAGCCCGATGCCGAGCAGGAGCTTGTCGCTCACGTGCAGCTCTTCGGCCTCTCCCTCGATGGGGGCTTTCAACTTCTTGCGGAATAGGAGCAACAGGCACCCGAAAGCGACGATGCCCGCGGCCAGCGTGGGCAGGATGCTCACTTCCACATAGGAGACGAAGTCGATGCCGTAATCCGTCGCGAGGTAGATGTTTGTGGGGTTGCCGATGACAAACGCCATGCTCCACGTGTTGGCGGCCACGAATTCTGCCGCGAGATAGGGGATGGCGTCCACCTTTGCGTGCTTGGCAAAGTAGCAGATAAAGGGGGTGAAAGAGAGGATGATGACGTCGTTGGAGGTGAACACGGTGAGCACGGACACCATGATGTAGAGGTATAAAAAGAGCTTCATCTGCCCCGTCTTTGCGCGCTTTAAGGTGACGCTCGCCAAATAACGGAAGAACCCGAGCTCGTCCAAAAAGACGGAGAGGATGGTCATGGAGAGAAAGAGGACGAGGAGCTTTAAGGGATTGATGGCGTTGTCCGCGACGAGCGCCCCGCCGAGGGCTGCAAGGTTTGTCTGCCCCGAGATGAGGAGGACAGACGCTCCGATGAGGGTCACGATCCAATAGGAATCCAGCGTGACCTTGCCCAACTTCAATTTGGGAAAAAACAGAACGCCGAGGATCATGACCACGCATGTCACGGCACAGATGATAACGGAAACGAGCATTCTCGCGCACTTCCCACGGGCAAAATTCCCACCAATTGTAGCACAACCGCGGGGTGCTGTCAAACAATTGATGAGAAAATATGTGAGAAAAAACGCAGTGTAAAAACGTTTTTACAGCGGGGAATGTTGCGGGGAGCATTTCGTTTTTCTTGCGGGGAGGATTTTGTTGAAAACGCGCGCGCGGGCGCGCAAAAGATGTCGAAAAGAGGGGAAAGCGTGAAAGGAACGCACAAAGCATCGGATATTTAAAAAATATTGTTCGGAGAATTTGACATTCGCGCGCAAGATTGTTATAATGATACAAAAATCGGCGAATAATCTTTGCAAAAGGCAGTCGAGGCTATGACCGTTCTGTACCTGACAATGGGGCTTGTTGCGGCCCTATCATTGGAGGCGCTGTTTTTGGGCCGCTTGGTGAAAAGACAAGCGGTGTTTCAATGTTGCACATCGGCGGTCTTTGCGGCGCTCGCGCTCGCTGCCTATCTCGCCGACGGGGACGTGATCGCCTCCGTATACGCAATGGGCCCCATAGCGGGCGTGGGCATCCCATCCGGCTTGGCGCTTGCGCTCGTGTGGGCGACGACTGCCGCCTCAGTCTTTTTGTCCCTTTGGCCTTTCTTTGAAAGGCGCGTGCCGGCTTTCGGGCTCCTCATGCCCCTTGCCGCCGCCGTCTTTGTGCTCGACGCCGTTCTGCTCTCCGACTACATTGCCCTGCACACGGGACCGTTCGGGCTAACGTTGCGCCCCGTGCTGCTTTCCGCAACGGTCGGTTTCGGGCTTGGGTATGCCGTTTACGGCCTCATTTGCACATTGCCCCTGTGGAAGAGGGAGAGACGCAACCTCGGCTGGATGGCGCTTTCCGTCCTCTGCATCGCCCTTTGCACCGCGCCCAACTACACGCTGCAATTTCTGTTTTCGCCCGCGATGTATGCGTTTACGGCCATCGACCTCAATCTTTGGCACCGCATTCTCATCTATCCCGCCATGGTCATTCCCATCGCCATCTACCTCGTGACGGCGGGCAGGCAGGCGGAGACCAAGCGCCTCATCCTGCTCTACTATGGGCTCGCGGCGCTCGTCAACTTCATGAGCACGCAAAAATTCCCCATGATTTGGGGCTTGGAGCACGTGGGGAATTGGCCCCTGCACCTCTGCAACACGGCATGCTACGTGCTTCCGCTGTGCCTCACGTTCAAGCTCAAACGCGTGTTCTACTTTACCTATTTCATCAACGTGTTCGGCGCCTTTGTTGCGCTGACCATCCCCAATTACAGCACGGAGGGTCTCAACGGGACCATCCTGGTTTCGAGCACGCTGCACTTCTACCGCGCCCACTATCAGGCCTTTTTCATGCCTCTTTTGTGCGTGGCGATGGGTGTGTTCGAGCGGCCGCGGTTGAAGCAGTTCCTCTATTCCATGGCGGGATTTCTCTTCTACTATCTCGCCGTGCTCTGGCTCAACGCTTTCTTCACCAACTTCGACGCGGGCGTGGACTTTTTCTTCATCAACTCGGACTTCGTTGCGGACAAGCTCGGCACGTGGGCAGAGCGCCTGCGCGACGTCACGGTCGTCTTTACGGCGGGCAGCTACACTTTCAAACTCTATCCGGTCTATCAGAGTTTGTATTTTCTCGTCTACTGTCTCCTCGCGCTTGCGATGTGGTTTCTCTATGAGTTGGGGTTCCGCACCGTGGAGGGCTGGAAAGACTTGGCGGCGCGCCGCAAAAAAATTCGCATGGATGCCCTTGCCCTGTCGGTATCCCAAGCAAACCACGGAGGTGACACTATGAAAGAGCAAGCCGCGAGCGGACAGGCAACGCTCTCCATCCGAGGCTTTTCCAAGCGCTACGGAAAGAGCGACGTCTATGCCGTAAAGGACGCCGTTCTCGAAGTGCACGGCGGGGAGATCTTCGGCTTTTTGGGGCCCAACGGCGCCGGCAAGTCCACCATCATCAAGAGCATCGTGGGCATCCAGCCCATCACCGAGGGCAGCATCCTCGTGTGCGGACACGACGTCGAAAAGGACAGCGTGGGCGCCAAGCTCAACATCGGCTTTGTGCCCGACCATTACGCCCTCTATGAAAAGCTGACGGCGCGGGAGTATGTCAACTACATTGCCGACCTCTACCGCGTGCCCAAGAAAGAGCGGGATGAGCGCATGCAGCGCTTCGTGGACATCTTCGAACTGCAAAAGGCGGTGGACGATCCCATCTCCACTTATTCGCACGGCATGAAGCAAAAGGTGGCCATCATGGCCGCACTCATCCACGATCCCAAGGTGTGGATCCTCGACGAGCCGCTCACGGGGTTGGACCCCAACAGCATCTTTCAGGTCAAAGAGTGCATGAAGCGGCATGCCGCCGAGGGCAACGTCGTGTTCTTTTCCAGCCACCTCATCGACGTCGTGGAGCGCGTCTGTGACCGCATTGCCATCATCCGCAAGGGGCAGTTGCAGTGCGTGAAGGACGTCAAGGAGATCGAATCGCACACCACGCTCGAAAAATTCTATATGGATGTCATCGGGGGCAAGGAAGTTCAGCCCGTGCCCTACAAGGGCAAGCCCGCCACGGAGGGGGAGTGAGGGGACATGCAGGGCATACGCAGTTTGGGCGTCCTCATCCGGATGCAACTGAAAAACCTCATAGACCTCTCCTTTTTGCGGAGCAAGCGCGCCTTGATCTTGAAAGCCGGCCTTGCGCTCGTCATGTTTGCGGCAGTCACGGCGGCATTCTTTGTCGTGTTCTATATCTCGGTGCTGCTCTCCCTCTTCTCCTTCTCGGGAGGATTGCCCGTCACCGTCATCACGGTGCTCCTCACGCTCCTCCAACTCATGAGCATTTGGTCGTGCATGACGGGCTTGGCGCGCACGCTTTACGGCGGCGGGGACAACGTCATCCTGCTCGTTCTGCCCGTGCCGCAAAACCTCGTGTTCCTCTCCAAGCTCGCCGTGTACTATGTGTTTGAGATCAAGCGCAACTTCATGCTCACGCTGCCCATGCTCATCGCCTATGGTCTCGTGAACGGCGCGGTGTGGTTTTATTACCCGTGGATGTTCCTGTGCTTCCTGTTCCTCTGCATGCTACCCGTGGCCATCGGCGCCATCCTCTCCATCCCCGCGCTCTATATCCCCAAGATGGCGGCGAACGTGCCCGCACTCAAATATTGCTTTCTCACGGCGGCGGCTGCCGCACTCGTGGCGGCGGCCTTTTATGTCGTAGGGCTCATCCCTCCAACATCAACATTTTGGGGCAGTGGGGGAGCATCACGCGCTCCATCCGAGACTTCTTAAATGCGTTCGCACGCATCTTTGCCCCATACCATGCCCTCGCTCGCATGACAGTTGCGGGTCCGCTCGAAATCACGCGGGGGCCCGTCACGGCATACGGCGGCATTGTGCTCGCCGTGCTTGCGGCGGTGTGCGCGGCGCTGATCGCGCTCTCGTTCTTCACGGCGCGGCTTCTGTTTTTGCGGATGACGGCCAAGGCGGGCGAGACGGGCCGGCGCAAGAGAAAGATGCGCAAAAACCACGTCCGTTCCCGCCTGTGGAGCCCCGTCTCGGAAGATCTTCTCCGCAGCGTGCGGAGCGGCAAGGCCGTCTGGCGCAGCTTTGTGGAGTTCTTTGTCCCCGCATTTCTGCTGTTTGCGCTCAACCGCATCTATGCCGCCATGAACACGAGTTTTGCGGGGCAGTCCATGACGGCGTCTTTCAACATCCTCGTCTTGCTCGTGGCCGTCCTCTCGACCAATGCGTTTTTGGCGCATGTTTACAGCCGTGACGGCGCCGCACGCAATCTCTTAAAGACGCGTCCCGTCGATTTCAGGCTCCTGCTCGGCGCGCGGCTCGTCTTTCGCGGTGTCGTCTCCACGCTCTCCGTCGTCGTTGCCATTGCACTGTGGGCTGTCGTGCTCGGCAGTTCCCTCATGGATACGGTGTGCTTTGGGATCATGGCCTGTGCGCTCAACCTTGCGCACATCTTTTGGTGCGCGGAGATCGACGTCATGCACCCCGAGAACAAGGATGGCGGCTCCAACGAGGCGGTCGCAACGGCCTATGCCATCGTCATTGCCGTCATCGCCACGGCCTTATATTTTCTCATCAGCTCGGCGACTTATGCGTTCTTAAAACTTGCAGTCGCGGCCGTCTGCTTCCTCGCTCTTCGCGCATTCCTATATTTTGAGCGCGTGCGCATATACTTTGTGGAGAAATAGGGATGAAGAAAAGCACAGTCCTCATCGTTGTCATCACCTTTGTGATCTCGGTCGTCATCGTGGGCGTGTTCGGCATGCAGATGATGTCGTATAACACGCGCATCTATGTGGAGGAGATCGTGCCCACCGAGGTCATCACCTCCTCCAACGTCTCCAACGTCAAGATCCAAAAGAGCGCCGAGCGGGAGGGGGAATACAGCGTGATCTTGCCTTACAGCGAGGGCTTGGCGGTGCGCATCGACTTCGAGATCGATCCCGCCGACGCGACGGACGGCAATGTGGAACTCAAAGCGACCAACAGCGACGCGGCGGAACTTGCCCGCATCGACGGCCTGACGGTGCACGTCTTAAAGGTGGGCACCTTGCGGCTCAACTATCGCGCGACGGACGGCAGCGGTGCGGAGATCACGGTGTATCTCTTCGTCCTCACCCCCGATCTCTACTACTCCATGATGGGCTGATCGGGCTTTCCCTTGCCCCCTCCATGGGCGACAAGGAGCCTGCCCCTTACAGGCGCGACAAAAACAAACAGCTTATCACCGAAAAATTCGGCGATACATACATTTAAGGAGGTTTTCCATGAAAATCATCAAGAAACTCGGAGGCGTGGTGCTCGCACTCGTCATGCTCCTCACCGTCTGCCTTGCCGCATGCAACGGCGACAACGGCGGGGACAAGGGCGCGATCACGGGCCTCTACTTCGCCACAGAGGGGCTTCAAACGACCTACAATGTCGGCGTTGCGTTCGACGAGAGCAAGGTCAAGCTCACCGCGGTCTATGAGCGTGGCAGCGAATCCCTCACGCTCGCGAGCGAGGGCGTGACCAAGAGTTGGTCGCCCGAACTCGACAAGGACAAAGCGGGCTCCTACACACTCACCGCAACCTACAAGGGAAAGTCCAACTCTCTCGTCATCACCTATCTCGATCAAACGGAGGCGCTCGTTTTCATCTCCGTCAAACCCATGAAAACGGCCTATGTCGTCGGGGATGCAAACATCCAAGTTGGGCAGATCCAAATCGAGGCCGTGTATTCGAGCGGGAAGGTCGTCACGCTCAGCGGCAATGCCGAGGGTGTGACCGTCAAGAACGCAGAGGGCACTACCATGTCCGAGATCGACCTCTCCGCAGAGGGGGAACAGACGCTCACCATCGCCTATGGCGGCAAGACGGTGACGCTCACGATCACGGTGTATACGGAGAAGCCAGCGACCAAGCTCGTCTCCCTGTATCTCGATCCCAACTCCCTGCCTTTGAGCTACACGCAGGGCGCCGCCGTCGATCTCTCAAAGGCCAAGTTCACCGCCAACTACAACGATGACACACCGCCGAAGCCCCTTTCCGTCGGCGAGGGCGGCGTCACCGCAGATCCCGCAACCGTTTCCACGGCCAATGCGGGGCCGGTCAACGTCACCTTCTCCTACACCGAGGGCGACGTCACGGTGACTTGCGAGATCACGCTCACCGTCGTCGAGCCTTCGGGCCTCGCCGTGACTTTCTTCGATGCGCCGCAGACCTATCGGCAGTTCGAGGACCTGGTAACGGGCAACCGCGACGACCGCGATTCCTATCTCAAACCCATGGGCACCTACAAAGTGGGCAACGACAACGCCTTTGTGCTCGTTCCCGACGTGCAGGCGCTGGATGTGAGCACGGGCAACCGCATCACGCTCACCTCCCCCAAGACGGAGTTCGAGCTCTTCAAGCAGGAGGGCGGGAACTTCACCAAGGTGAATGCCGACGACTACCTCATGACCGAGGAGCAGATCGGGGCGGCCAAGGGCTTAACGGCCTATACCAAGCCCGCGGCCTACTACTTCTTCAAGGACAATGTGACGGGCGTGTTCCGGCTCAAAGTCACGCTGGACGAGAACAGCTACACGGTCAGCGGCAATGTCAATCCTTTCACCGTGGACTTCGAAGTCGTCGACGGCTACAACGTCTATGACCTGACGGGCCTCTCCGTGCTCGACAACCTCAACGTCAAGCACTGGGCAGACATCAAACAGGCGGCGGGTACCCTCGATTGGGACCTCAAACCCCTCAAAGACTACAACTCCCTCAAAAATAACGACGTCGTCAAGCAGGTCATCTTCCACAGCGACATCACCATCGATCCCGGCCGTCTCCCCGATTACTACTTCTGGGATAAGAACCGCGAAGAGCTCAAAAGCATGTATACTTCTGTCTACAACACCCTGTATACGGAGGCAAGCACTGCCGCCAAGGAATATCACCTGCTCCTCGACGGCTCGCTCCGCGATTATGACGATGAAGCGGGCCGCGGCGGCAATTTCAGCTTCAATTCCCTCAGTCAGGGCGACAAAAAAGAGGATTACGACGCACTCAGCATCAACATGCAGAAAGGCATCTACAACACTGCGGGCACCTTTGTCGAGGGCAACGGCATGACGCTCTCCTACAAGGTGGAGGGAGTCAATCCCCAAGGGGCTGTGCGCCACCTGTATTCCGTCTATGATAACGATTGGGAGACGGGCGAAAAGGTGGGGGACTCCAACGTCAATCCCACGGGGCACTGGTCTTTCTTCAAATATGTGGATGAGAAAGTGGTGAGGGATGTCTATCCGGATGCCGACTTTGCGGAGGATGTCACCATTCGCAACCTCACCATCCAGGGCTCCCAGAGGCGCCTTGCCGCGTCCACGGGGGAGAAGCCCGAGCTCATGGGCGCCAACACCGCCACGGACAACATCACGTTCGACAATTGCGTCATATCCAAGCTCTATGTGGCTGCCGTCGGAGACGAGGCAACGGATCGGAGCAACATTACGGTTACGGATACCAAGATCCTCGATGTGTTCTCCAACATGTTCTACCTGTGGCGCTCCGATCTCACGATCACCAACTCCATTCTCAAAGAAGCGGGCGGCCCCATCGCCATCCTTTGCGACGGAAGCCGCACAAAGGCTAACAAGGAGAGCCCCAACGATGAAAACGGTTCGCGTATGTTTATCAACGACACCGACCCCGCGAAAAAGTCTGTGATCCAATCGTTTGCGAGCGGCATCGAGCCTTGGTATGTCCTCAACAACGCAAATGAGCTGTTCACCATGGTGAAGGGCACGTTCGCAAAACTCATCAAGGACAATCTTGGCCGCAATATTGTCCGGGAGGAGACCGATCTCACCAATGAAACGGTGGAGCTCGTCAATATTATCGCCGTCATCATCTGTGAGCCGGGCGATCTCACCACGGACTATGACGAGGAAAATGTGCGCATGATCAGCGGCGGCGTCTATCGCGGAGAGGAAAAGTATGAGATGAACAATGCGCTCGTGGGCCCCGACGGCCCCGACGGAGCGATTACCCAACAGCTCAACGGGGGGCTTGCGACCGTCCGTGCCACGAATGCGCCCATTTTCCAGAGTGGGAACATGTATGCCTATACGGATCTCGCAAGCGTGACGGGGATCTATCCCTTGACAGCTGCCAACCAAACGGGCGACTCCCTGCTCAGCGCATGGAAGAGTGCCGAGGGACCCACCGATTTGATGTTCATTTCCATGCGGGCGAACAAAACGCCGACGTATACCTATCCGATGATGTCCCGTTTCGGCATTCTCATCGGCGATGTGGCGACGGTTTCCGATTGACCCGCGTGCGGAATGTCTTTTCCGCACGAACAAACCTATGCAATTGCATGAAAAACACCTCGCATTTGCGAGGTATTTTTTCTTGGGGTTCACGAAATTTGTTTTCTTATCGACTGTCATACCGAGAAGGGCAACGGGCCCGAGTGTATCCCCTTGGTAGAGCGCTATGATATGGCACAGAAAACAAATTTCCGTGACGGAAATAAGCGTTGGCGCCTTAATAAGCTCTGTCTCTCAACTATTTCAACAGACACCAAGCCGACAGGGCTCGGCAAATTGGGTCGCCCACGCCCGAAATAAATTCGGGCTAAGGCAAGTAATCTAAGGCCTACCCCTTTTGGGGGGAGGCTCGCCTGCAAGGCGGTGGCGGGGGGGGATGCTTGTTGTTCATCAAAGTTGGTCGCCACCCCACCCCCTTGATCCCCCTCCCATGGAGGGGGCAAGCCTCGGGCGGTCGGTATGACAGCGGGTAGCCTCCCGTAGGGGCAGGCCTTACAGGGGCGCCGAGTCCATCTTCCGAGAAAAAAACCACCCGCGAAAGGGCGGGTGGTAAGGACGGTATTTGATCAAGCGCGACACAGGATCATAAAATGGCCGCGCGGATCACTTGTTTAAGCTCTGCAACACGCTGTCGGGCGCCTGCTCGTAACGGGCAAACTCCTGTGAGAAACGGCCGCGGCCCTGTGTCATGGAGCGCAAGCTCGTCGCGTATGTCAGAATTTCACCCTCGGGCGCTTCGGCGGTGATGACTTGCAAGCCCTCCACCGTGTCCATGCCGATGATGCGGCCGCGGCGCTTGTTGAGGTCGCCCATGATGTCGCCGACGTACTGTTCGGGCACCGTGATCTTCATCGTGCAGATGGGTTCGAGGATGACGGGCCGCGCACGGCGGATGCCGTCGTCATAGGCGAGCTTGGCCGCCGAGACAAACGCAACTTCCTTACTGTCGACGGGGTGATATTTTCCGTCGAACAGCGTCGCTTTGAGGTTGACCATCGGGAAGCCCGCGAGCACGCCCTTTTGAATGGCCTCGCGCAGGCCTTTCTCCACGGCGGGGATGAACTGCTTGGGCACCGTGCCGCCGACGACCGCGTCGACAAACTCGAACACGCCGTCTGCCGCACCCGGTTCGAAGCGGATGTTGACGACGCCGAACTGCCCCGCACCGCCCGTCTGCTTCTTGTGCTTGCCCTCTGCCTCCGCCTTGCCCGTGATGGCCTCACGGTAGGCCACGGTGGGGGTGGTGAACTCGGCATCGGCGCCGAACTTGGCCTTTAACTTGCGTTTGATGATTTCGAGCTGGATCTCGCCCTGCCCGCAAGCGAGCGTCTCGCCCGTCTCGTGATTCTTGCGGATCTGGAAGCTCTTGTCCTCCTCGGCGAGGCGGTTGAGGCCGCCGAACACCTTGTCCTCGGTGCCGCGCACGCTGGCAGAGACGGCCATGGAGAGCACGGGCTCGGGGAATTCGATGGGCTCGAACTGAACGGGCGCATTGGGATCGCAGAGCGTGTCGCCCGTACCCGTGTTCGCGAGCTTGGCCACGACGCCGATGTCACCCGCGCCGAGTGCAGTGGTGGGTTCGAGCTTTTTGCCGCGCACAAGATAGAGCGAGTTGATGCGCTCGGTGGTATTCGTGTTGGGATTCAACGCGTCGACGCCCGACTTCATCGTGCCGCGGCACACGCGGATGTAGTTCATCTTGCCGACGAACGGGTCGACCGCAGTCTTAAAGACCTGTGCGGCAAAGGGCGCGTTCTCATCACATGCGACGGAGATGGGCTCCTCCGTTTTGAGGTCGGTCGCGGAGAGACCCTCGCGCTCGGCCGCTTGCGGCAGGTATTCGATGAACGAATTCATGAGGTTGATGACGCCCTTGTTCTGCAACGCGCTGCCCGCGAGCACGGGGATGACACTGATGCTCATGATGCCCTTGCGGATGCCCGTTACGGTATCTTCCACGGAGAGGGAGCCCTCTTCGAAATATTTATCGAGAAGTTCTTCATCGTTCTCGGCGGCAGCTTCCTGCAACACCGCCTGCATCTCTTCGAGCTCTGCCTGATAGCCCGCGGGAACGGGGATCTCCTGCACGCCCTTGTCGGAGAACTTGCGGGCCGTTCCGTCGATGACGCTGATGTAGCCCGTCATCTTCTCCCCCTCCATGATGGGGATCTGGATGGGCGCGATCTTGCCCTTGTATTTCTCCTGGAAAGCGCGCACGGTGCCCTGATAGTCGGCATTCTCCTTGTCCATGCCGTTGATAAAGACGATGATGGGCTTTTTGGCTTTGAGGCAGGCACCGATGGCCTTTTCGGCGCCGACGGTGACGCTTCCGCCCGCACCCGCCACCACGAGCGCAGCGCCCGCCGCGCGCATGGCCGAATCAAACTCGCCCTCGAAGTCGTAGAACCCGGGGACATCCAAAAGGTTGATCTTGACGTCTTTCCAATTCAGATAAGCGCACGCGAGTGAGATGGATGTCTTTCTCGCGATCTCTTGTTCGTCGAAGTCGCAGACGGTGGTCCCGTTCTCGATCTTGCCCATGCGCTCGATGGCGCCGGCGTTGTAAAGCATAGCCTCGCAGAGGGTGGTTTTGCCCTCGCCGCTGTGACCGACTACCGCAATATTGCGGATGTTCGTTGCTGAAACTCCCATGTTATACCTCTTATCATAGAATGGGCCCGAAAGCCCGCTTGTTTCTATTATACATGCTCGCACCGCAAAAATCAAGAGGGGATGCGAAAAAATTTTACAAATTTTGGTTTTTTGCTTCACTTTCTCCGCGGATGCGGTTTTTCTTTCAAAATAATCGTTTTGAAGAGGGCAAGCCCTCCGTTCACCCCGAAAAAAATTTTCAATTTTGGCGGTTTCGAGAAAATAATTTCGGGAAAATGCGAAAATTTTTTTCATAAAGCATTGACGGAAAGCAGTCCCAGTTGTATAATGAGGAAAAGATCGCCAAAGGAGAATCACATGAAGAAGATGCGTTTCATCGGGGCTTTGTCGCTCGCTCTGTGCCTTGCCATGTTCGCGGCGTGCGCGCCCGACGTGCAGGACCGCGAGGAACCGCCCGCGGGGGAGGAACCGCTGGCAGTGAGCAGCGGCTACACGGGCACGGTGGGGAGCATTGCTTTCACGCTGCCCGATCTCGGCACTTCGGTCGCCATCCACACCGACTTGCAGAGGAGCTATCTCAAAAGCAAGGGGCCCGCGGCCATCGAAAAATATGCCGACGGCATCAATGCAGACCCGGAGGCGGGGCTCGCATTCAGGGAGCTCAGCCACCCCGTTCCCGTCGAGTTCTCGTGGACGGCGGAGGGGGCCCCCGAGGGCACCCGATACATGCTTTCCGTGAGCGAGTTTGCGGACATGGTATGCTCGTGGGAGTTCGAGACGGAGGAAACTTCCTATTCCGTCTACAACCTCAAAGTGGGGACGACATACTATTGGACGGTGGGCACCGGCGAGGCCGTGAGCGGCGCGGCGAGCTTCACGACGGAGGGGCAGGGCCCGCGCAATCTGTTTGTGGACGGCGTTGCCAACGTCCGCGACATGGGCGGTTGGAAAACGGCCGGCGGGACGCGGATCAAGCAGGGCCTCATCTACCGTTGCGGCCGCCTCAATACAGACTACTGGGGGGAGACCACCATCACCGAGGCGGGCAAGGACACCATGCTGAACTTCTTGGGCGTCAAGACCGAGCTCGACCTCCGCGGCGGCGAAAACGACCCGAGCGAGTATGGCAATCTCGACAGGAGCATGCTCGGGGAGAGCGTTACCTATCATCACATTGGCATGAATTGGGACGGCAACATCTTCGACCTCAACCATAGTCGGATCAGGGAGGTATTCACCATCCTTGCGGATGAAGCGAGCTATCCCCTCATCTTCCATTGCAGCATCGGCACCGACCGCACGGGCGCCATCGCCTATCTTCTCAACGCACTGCTCGGCGTGTCCGACGACGACCTCATCCGCGACTACCTCTTCTCCAATTTTGCCTACATCAAGGGCGCGCGGGAGCTCTCGGGGCTCACCAAGGCGGGGCAGGGGATCGCATGGACCGTCAAGAAATTCGAGGGCGAGACACTCGCGGACAAGACGCGGGCCGCGCTCAACTCCATCGGCGTCACCGACGCCCAGCTGGATCAGATCGTCGACATCTTCACGGGCAAATGATTTGACTTTGCGCGCCGTTTGTGCTACAATCACGGCATGAAACAGATCAATTACGATGCACAGATGCTTGCGGTGCTCCGCGAACACGGCGGGGAGCGTCTGCTGTTGCACAGTTGCTGTGCGCCCTGTTCCTCCTATTGCCTCGAACAGGTCGCCGCGGCGATGAAAACCACCGTATTCTTCTATAATCCCAACCTCGACACCGAGGAGGAATACCTCAGGCGCAAGGCGGAGGAGGTGCGCTTCCTCGCCGAGACGGGGTTTGCCGACCTCTTGGACTGTGACTATGCGCCGGAGGAATATCTCGCCGCGGTCGCGGGGTGGGAGGATGCGCCGGAGGGCGGCGGGCGGTGCACCAAATGCTTTGCGCTGAGGCTCAGGCGGACGGCGGAGGAGGCCAAGCGCGGGGGATACGACTTCTTCGCGACCACGCTCACCGTGTCTCCCCTCAAAGATGCGGCGCGCATCAACGAGATCGGCTTTGCGGCGGCGGAGGAATTCGGCGTGCGCTACCTCCCCTCGGATTTTAAAAAGCGGGGCGGGTATCTCCGCTCCGTGCAGCTTTCGCGGGAATTCGGGCTCTACCGGCAGAACTACTGCGGATGCAAATTCAGTAAGCGTTAAAAGCGTTTTCAAAGCGTGAAAAAAGGGCCGCCCCGCCGCAAAATTTTTGCGGCGGGGCGGCCCCGTGATTTGCCGGACTAAATATGTTCTCCCGTCAGCATATGAAAGGAGAAGAGCGAATCGGGCAGGGGCATGTCCGCGTTAAAGGCCTCCAAAAAGGCACAGATGCGCTGCGCGCTCTCCTCGGCCGCGAGGCGGAAGAGCCCGTCGGCATCCTTTGCTTTCATTCCCGTGCGCCGCTCGAAAGCGCTCCCCCGCAAGTAGGCGGGATCGGGCAACTCGCGCGGATAGAATTCGGGCAGGAAGGGCCTTAAAATGCGCCCGTGCGCGCGGTGGAAGTGCCGAAGATACCCCTCGAAGCCGTGCAGCATGCGCTTCAATGCTCCCGCGGAGAACTCCCACCCGAAGAGATGGGCGGCCTCCGTAAGATAGCGGCACAGCACGCCTTTCTCCGCGATCTCGCTCAGGCGGAAAGGAAAGCGGTAGTTCTCCACGCGTTCTCCCCGGAGCGCGGAGAGGAAGTAGACGTCCCAATCGTTTTCGATGAGCTGATGGGTGCGCGGCGGGGCGTCCGTCTCGGCCAAATAGCGGTAGACAAAGGGATGAAAGACGATGTCCGCGGCGAGGTGCGAGCAAAAGCCGAGGGCATAGGCGAGGCAGGCCTCGAACTCCTCGCCCGTGTAGCCGGGCAGGGCTTTCAAAAGGGCGCTGAACCACCCATACACCCGCGTCCGGTGCAGAGATCTTCCGGGATTGTTGCCCGCAAGGGGACGGTAGAAGAAGAGGAGGTCGGGCCCCTGTGCGCCGAGGTAGTAATAATCGGGGGCGCGTTCGATGATGTCGCGCGCATTGCAGCGGAGCAGGTCGAGCGCTTCGCGGGCGATCAATTCATGGGTAATACTCGAAGGCATATCCTCAGTATGGCCTCATTTTCAAATTTGTACGCGCAAAACGGCGGGCAATTCAGCGGCGCTCCCCGAAAATTGCCGTTCCGAGGCGGATCATGTTGGCGCCTTGCTCCAAACACAGCCGCCAATCCGCGCTCATGCCCATGGAGAGGTGGGCAATGGCGGCGTCGCTCTTCTTTGCCTCGTCGAAGAGGGCGCGCATCTCCCGCGCGAGGGAGCGGAGGAGGGCTTCGTCATCGGTAAAGGGGAGCATGGCCATGAAGCCCCGCACGCGGAGCGCGGGATAGGCCTTGGCGCGCGCATAGGCGTCGAGCCCCTCTTCGAGCGGATAGCCGCCCTTCGTCTCCTCGTTCCCGATGTTGATCTGGATGAGCACGTCCTGCACGGCGTGCTTTTTTTGCGCCTGTCGCGCGATCTCCTCGGCCAGCTCGTCGCGGTCGAGGGAGTGGATGAGTTCGCACCCGATGATGTATTTGACTTTATTGGTCTGCAAATGCCCGATAAAGTGCTCGCGTGCGCCGCCCACACGGCCGTGTTTCTCGCGGAATTCCTGCACGCGGTTTTCCCCGATGTCCGTAATGCCCGCCGCCACGGCGCTGCAAATCTCCTCGGCCGTGCGCGTCTTGGTCGCGGCGACGAGCGTCACCCGTTCGCCCAAGCCGTTGCCCGCTTCCAGCTCTGCCAAAAGTTTTTTTGTGTTTTCTTGGATGTTCATAGTTGTCTCAGTAGGGAAGAATGGTATTTTTTTTGCCACGCAAAAGCTCCAATGCGGCCATGCCTTGTGCCTCTTTGTCCACGGCGATGAGCTTGCCCGAAAGGCGCTCGATCTCCTTTTTCCGAATGACCGCGGAACCCACGTACACCTCCGAGACGGCACCCATGTCTGCGTCGGAGCCTCCGTTTTCGGAGATGCGTGCAATTGCCTGTACCGTCTTTTCGGCATTCTCGGGGAGATAGATGTCTGCGGCCATCCCCCGCCTGTGGGGATAGACGACGAGGAGGAGGCGCTCGCCCGAGAGGGCACGGAAGTGCGGCGTCTTTTCATCCGACCATCCCGTCTTTTGATTCAAGAAAATGAGGGTGAGAAAATAAGCCATGAACACGCCCGCAAGGCTCCCCGCGGCAATGAGGATGGCGTCGTCGCGCACAAAGCTCCACGCGGTGAGCGTGGCCATCACCGCGGCCGCGAGCAATCCGAGCACGACATACATGATTTTCTTGTGAATGCTCATGCCTATATCGTACACCGTTTTTTGCAAAAAAGCAAGGGTTTGCCCGCAAAAACCCGCCGCCCGCGCAAAACCCAAAAACTCAGTCGAACAAAACCCGCCCGCGCAAAACCCGCAAGCGCAACTTCCGCGGCGAGGTATTTTTCCTGCATATTTGCATAATATACGCATGCCATTTGCTTTTCTTATGACGGGTATTAAAAATAATAATGGATATTGCGCGTAAAACTTAAAAATAATGATGAGTTTTTGCTTGACAGAAGTAAAAAATATTTTGTATTATGATTGTATAAACCTTGCAAAACCGTATATTTCTTCCGAAACATGACGCGGACATGAAATCACGGCACGCAAATTCATGAAAGGAGATGGAACCATGAAAAAGATCAGGAACATGTTGGTCGCGCTTTTGGGCTCGCTTGTTCTCGTCTGTTCCGTGCTCCTTGTGGCCGCCTGCAATAACGGCAAGACGCTCTACAAGGTCACTACGGAATTCGACAATACAAAGGGCAGCATCACGCTCACGGCCCCCAAGGACGCGGAGGGCTATGAAGCCGGCGAAGAGGTCACGGCCACGGTCACGGCCAAGGAGGGCTTCGAGATCGATGCCGTCACGGTGAATGCGGCGGCTGTCACGCTCACCGAAGCCGGCACCTACACCTTTGAGGTGGAAAAAGACACGACGGTCAAGGCGACCTTTAAAGATTCCCAACCCCAACCCGAGCCCCTCTTCGGCGCGGAGTTTGTGGGCGAATGGGAGCTCCTCGGAGAGGGCGAGGGCGCCATCACGATTGCGGCGGAGAGCTTCACCTATGACGGGAAGAGCTACACCGTGACAAAGAGCGGCGGCGCGGATTTCTCCGTGAGCTACACCTTTGAGATGGACGAGACGACCTACTTCATGCTCATCGGCGGCGACGGCTGCCTGCTCCAAATCGCCAATTTCGACGAAGAGGGCAACGAGCTCGAACATCTGCTCTTCAAGAAAGCGGGGCAGGACCTCCCCGACGTGAAGATCCCCGCCTATGCCGGCAGCTATGAGTGCACCGACATGGACAGCGCTCCCGCGCTTGCAATTGCCGCCGACGGCACGCTGTCGATTGCGGAGGAGGCCGCGCGCATTCTCAAAAACGACGAGAACGCAGGCATCATCTACCTCATCTGGCAGGATACCTATTGCACGATCACGGCGGAGGAAAACGGTTCGCTCACGTTGGAGATGGCGGGCATCACTTGCGTCTACACGCCCGCGGCGGGCTCGCAGACCGTCACCTTTACGGAAGCGCAGAAAGGCGAGTGGAAGAAGTTCAATGCCACCACCCCGACGGCGGGTTCCGCGACGATCACGGTGAATGAGGCAACGGTGACGATGGACGGAACGGAGTCCGGTGCCGTGACCTATTCCGACGAATACGACGAAGAGAACACCTATTATACCTTTAAGTGCGGGACCTATTCCTACACGATCTTCTTCCTCGGGGAAGATACGCTTGTTCTTCGCTCGGGCAGCAACTTTGCTTTCTACAATGAGACGGGCACCGCGCCGGCGCTCCTCTTCCCGCAGGATTGCCGCGGCAAGTCGTGGGCGAGCGATGGGAGCTCTTTCGGCGATATCGTCGTCGATGCCGACGGGCATGCCAAGCTCGGCACCAACGAGATGACCGTCATTGCAATCGAGACGGAGGAGCTGGGCGGCGGCGAGCTCGCATCGCACAGCAGCACCACCGTTCACGCCCTCTGCAACGGCAACTTTTGGAGGCTCACGATTGGCCAGCGCCAGCAGATTTTCATGGAGAACATGGGGGATAGTGGCGTCTATATGACCTACACGGTATTCGAGGCGGGGGCCATTCTGCCCGCGGACGTTGCCGACTATCAGGGCTCGTGGATCGCTTACAGCGCAGAGAGCGACGGCACGGAGGAAGCGGCGGTCGTCATCGACGCGCAGGGCAAGTTCAGCTATCAGGGCACGGAATATGACGTGCTTGCCGCGGACGGCGGCGGCTATACGTTCGACGTGGACGGCACCGAGTATACGCTCGGCCTCACCTATCTCGTCGGCGAGAAGTATTACCTCCTGTTCGTGTACTATGAGGAAGAAGTAGATTATGGGATCTATGAATACTTCATCCAAAAGAATCAAGCACCGATCAATGCGGGCGGCATCCCCTCGACCTATGATGGTGAGTATACCAATGAGGACATGCAAATGACCCTCACCATTGCAAACGGAGGCATGAAAATCACAACGGCGATGAGCTTATTGCCGGAGGAATTTGCTGTTGCCGGCGTTGAAGCGAATTCTGACGGCGGGCATATTGCGGTGGCATACAGTTTCAGCTTGGGCTATTGTGATGTCATGTTCGCGGAAAATACCGTGACGATCATGAGCGCGGTCATGCAAGGCATGATGGGCAGCGCGGAACTCATCTTTACCAATGGAAGCAGCCAAGGCGGCGGCCAAACCCAGGAGGCCAAACTGCCCGGTTGGATCGCGGGCACATGGAGGGCCGTCACCGATGAGAGCGCCGAGTTGCTCCTCAAAGCGAATGAGTCCACGTTCACGCTGGATCTGTCCGCATTCTCCATGGGTTCGATGCAGTGCACCGTGACGGAGTTGACGGAGTCGGGCTTCATCTTCTCCGCGGGATCGGAAATGACCGGTTTGACGGCGGAAGTGTTGGAACTGAGCAGCGCCAAGGAAATCTTGGTGGTCAATGTTCAGTACATGGTGTTCGTATATTTCTTGGATACTCGCACCGAGGGCGATGAGGAAAGCGAGGCATGGACCGAGCTCAGCATCGTGGGAAGCAACTGTGACACCACTTGGACTTCGGAGGACGGGTCGGAAACCATCATAATCGATGCAGACGGCAAGATGAGTTGGAAAGATAGGGGAGGTCCCGCGCCCCTCAAAATCTTCGCCAAAACCGATGAGGGGACCTTCTCCATCGAGACGAAAGTTGCCTATGCCATTATGGAAGGGGCGTATGAGACAACATGCTACAAGTTCACGTTTGAGGCTGATACGATCACGAGTGAAGTGTATGGTCTCATTTTCGATGACGGTAGCTTTACGACCACCATATTCACCAAGGGGAACGGGCAGAGCGGCAAGCCCCTTACCGACAAATTTGCGGGAACGTGGACACAGATCAATTGTATGGAGGGCGTAGAGGACGTCTTGACGATAGCAGCAGGCGACACGACCGTTACGATTGCCCTTGCCGCAATGGACATTACGTGCACCGTTACCGCTGTCACGGACGTGGGCTTCACGTTGAGTTACGATGGAATGGACATCAGCGTCACCTTGATCGATGATGCCGGGAACTTCTTGTTGGTCGATTTGGACGGAACGTCCAATATCTATACGAGCAACACCGCATATAACGGCTCCTTGGCACCGAGCGAATTCCAAAGCACCACATGGACTTCGGAGGACGCCGGCACCCTTACAATCGACGCGCTGGGGAATATCACATGGAACAAGTCGGCAGAGGAACAAGGCTCGTTGAAGATCTTCTGCCAGGGCTCCGACGGAAGTTTCTATGCGCTCTTCGGTTCGGCAAACGAGTGCTATGTCATCATCTTTGACGAGGATATCAGCATTGTCACCATCGACTTTGACTTCCAAGAGGGGGTAGGAGCATTCTACTCTTTCACGAAGCAGGCGTAACCGAGAAAATTTGCGGCATGGGGGCGGAATTCCCGTCCCCATGTTTTGCCCCTCGCGAGCGCGCGGGGGCGGCGGGCAGAATGGCCCGGAAACACAGAAAAGAGAGGATCCCTTTCGAGAGATCCTCATTTTGCACCATTGAAAATCACCCGAGGAGGGCAACCTTATGAGAATCAAACGATATTTGCTTGCAACCTGTTGCATCTTGGCACTCGTATTTTCCCTGCTGCTTGCCGCATGCGGCGGCAACGGGAAAGTGAAACTTACCTTTGAGACCAACGGCGGAACGGCCATCGAGGCCATCGAGGGAGAGCCCGGAGAGGCGCTCGACGGCAAGCTCCCCGCCGACCCTACAAGGGTGGGGTATACGTTCGGCGGGTGGTTTTTGCAGCCCGATTGCACGGGTGAGCCGTGCACCCTGCCCACCGTCATGCCCGAGAAAGACGTCACCTATTATGCCAAGTGGGAGCAGGCGGCGCCCACCGTGCTCGCGCTGGTCTCCAACGACGGCGGCACGCTTCCCCAAACCTCCCTCTCGGTGCCCGTGGGGACGCTCCTTTCCGACGTTTTAAAGGACCTCGCGCCCACGTCGGTCAAGGCGGGGCTCACCTTTGCGGGGTGGTATCAAAATGACGTTCTCATCGCAGAGGGGGCTACCATGCCCGCAACCTCCATCACGCTGACGGCAAAATACCGCACTTCCTACACCTACACGGTCTACACGCAGAGCGCGGACGGAACGTACAGCGCGGGGAATGCGGTGCAGGGGGAGGCTTTCTATGGCGAGCCCCTAAATGCGGCGGGGTTTGCGGAGGCGCCCGCGCACTTCTTTTTGGATGAAAACGCCCCCGGCTCCCACAGTGCGACGGATGCGCTGGCGGCGAACGAGGCGTTTGCCCTCTATCTCTCGCGGGAGGTGTTCCACATCTACTATGTCGCCAATCCCCCCGCCAACGAGACGGGCACGGGCGTGACGGCTTCCGAGGAGGTGCGCTATGGCGACCAATACACCGTGGCGCAAAACGGCTATACCATGTCCGGGGTCTACCGCTTCACGGGCTGGGCAACTTCGAGAACGGGGGAGCCCCGATTCATGCCCGGCACGGTGCTTACGCCCGACGACGACATCATCTTCTTTGCCTGCTGGCAGGCGGGGTATTCCGACCTCTTCGGCGGCGGAGACAAGCTGTTCATCTCCGAGACGGAGGACGACACCGTCTATCTCGTGCGCGCTTTTTCCAACGAGCGGAAAGGCGTCTTTGACCCCGCAACGGGCATCTTCACTTTCAAGGAGGGGGAGAACGTCATCCTCGACGGCAAGATCTCGGGCGAGTGCTTCTTCTACTTCATGGACGCCTTTGAGGCCACCTACCGCGACCTCGACGGAACGGACGCAACGCTCATCCTCTCGCCCCACGGCGCGGCCCTCTATAACGACGGAAGCAGGGACTATGCGGGCACCTATGACATCGACCTCGACAGCCTGTATTTCTCCTTTACGTCGGAGGAGGTCTCTTTCCTCTTCAACCTCTTCGAGCAGACGGACGGCGGCTCCGTCGTTTTCCGCAGGCAAGACCTCGATGAGGAGGGGTATTACTATGACAGCGCGGCGGGCATCGTGCTCTACCTCGACGGATTGGGCGGCTTGGAGTATCACTACAATGCGACCAACTATGAATACGTGCTGTTCGGCGAGCCCGTGCTCACCGTGAACGGCTACTATGAATACAACGCGGACGAGGAGCTGTTCCTCGCGTACACGCGCGACTATGCCTCCATTTTAAAACAATTCACTTTCTCGCTCGGGGCGGACATCGTGCAGCCCGAGGGCGAGTTTGAGGACATCGGCGAGATCGCGGGCTCGGCGCACATGGACGACGGCCTCCGCGGCTCGTACGTCGACAAGTGGGCAACTTCGCAAGAAGTGCTCTCCCTCGACGGCTATGGCAAGGGCAGCTATGGCGACGCGGCGGGGACTTACACCCTCATCACATGGCTGTATGTCTATGAAGAGGAGGACGGAGACGTGGTGGACGACTATCGGCTCGTCCGCTTCCTCCCCGAGAGCGGCGGCGCGTTCTACTTCCGGCTGGATATGGATTACGGCGAGTTCGAGCTCGACCGCACCATCCCCGCGGAGCAATTCCGCGACGTCCCGTACGGCCGCTTTGATTTCACGGGGGAACTGCACACCCTCAACGACTTCTTCTCGGGCTTCCTCTACATCTTTGAGAACGGCGAGGCCGAGTTCTGGTCGGAGTATGCCCTCATGAGCTCGGGCGACACGGCCTATGTGCTCTACAACGAGCTCATCAGCGAGGTCACCGCCAATGCGGACGGGACCTATCACTTCCACCGCTCCGTCAACGAGCTCACGGGCAGCTACTATGAGAATGCGTTCGACTTTGCCGTCGACGAAAACGGGCGCGCGCACGCCGTCTATCCGGAGCCCCATGTCGTCGTGACCGTCGCCGAGGGCCTCACGCTGGACCTCACGGAGGGCATCGCCACCTACAACAACAGCCCCATCGACTATGGCTTCGCGCTCGGCTATGCGGACTTCTACATCTTTATCGTGGATCCGGCCACGCGGGCACAGCGCTACTTCATCACCACCGACAACGAGACCTTTACCGAGGTCAACCTTGCGGACATGTATGACATCGATTTCGCGGGCGGCGAGGAGGACGCGTACACCGCGCGCCTGCTCTATGCCGGGGGGCGCGTCTACCTCGGGCTGTTGCTCGAAAGCGGGCTCTTCCGCTATATCGGCGTGGGCGATGTGACGGAGATGACGGGCGGCGCCGAGCGGTTTGTCCTGAAAAACTACTTGGACGACTTCACGGCCTCCGACCTCGAAAGCTATACGGACTTCGAATTCAAGCGCACGGAGGGCGTGAACGGGGGCGCGGGCACCTTTGTCCGCAAGAGCGAGAGCGCGCAATACACCAATTTCACCTCCGACGGCTATGGGACCTACACCTACACCGAGGGCGGCAATGCCGTCAAGGGCCGCATCGTCAACAGGGTGGGCGAGCTCATCTTCTTCACCGCGGAGAGCGGCTCCTCTTTCATCTTTACGGTCGAGGGGAACACCGTTTACGACGTCACGGGCGGCGACGCGGGATTTTGGTATGAGATGAACGACAACCAGCGCATCTCCCTCTACAACTACCTCGTCTTGAACGGCAGGGGCACGGCGGTGTATTACGAGATCAACCCGCTCGACGGCACCGTCGCCGAGGTTCGCACCTCCTATACGAGAACGGCGGCATGGACGGCGGACTTCATGGAGTATACCATCAGAAGAAGCGGCGTCAACGAGAAAATTTTGCTCGGCATCTACACCGTTCAGGACGGAACGACCACGGAGAGCCTGCCCCTCTATCAGGTGCAGATCGCCCACCGCGTTGGAGAGTTTGACGTCATCGGTGGGGGGCATGTATCGAGTGTGGGCTATCCGAACGAGGTCGCCGTCTATGAAAACGAGGCGGGCGAGCGCATGGAGGGGAACATGTATCTCGGCTATGTGAACAGCGGCACCGCCGACCACAGCTTTATCAATTCCGCCGAGCGGGCCACCGCTGTCCGCTTCTGGGTGTATCAAAACGGCCTCGCCACGGACAGGGAGTTCCTCTTCGATATCCAAGGCGGCAGCCTGTCCCTCCGCACCCTGCCCTATGGCGATTACGCTTTCAGCGACGGCAAGACGGTGAACGCGATGAGGTTCCTCCGCCTCGACGGCCACGGCGGCGCCGAACTCAGGAGCCACACCCTCCTCGGCAGGGGGACGTATGCGGCCATCGAGGACGGGAGCGGCTATCTCTACACGGGCACTTCGGGCGAGGGCGGCACTTTCGTGTTCCGCACTTCCTCCGTCACCGAGGACGAGGTCACCACGTATATCTATCAGATCTACAACGCGGAAGAGGACCGCGTCTATATCTCCGACGCCGATTGGACGGTCATCCGTCTCGACGGCTTTGGAGAGGCGTCGCTCATCGGCCGCTATGGAACAGTTTTGCAGGGCACCTATCTGCTCGTCACGGACGGCTTGGGCTACTTCGTCGCGGGCGCCTATGAGACGCTCTTCACTCTGGGCACGGACGGCAAATTTGCCTTTGTCGACAACGAAAAGTATCGCGGGACCTACTATGCCGAGGACTTCTCCGCGGTCGAGTTCGGGGCCGCAAAGCTCACCGTGGACGGCACGGAGTATTACTACACCGTCTCGGGCAGCACCGTCACGCGCTACACGGCGGAGGGGGCATCGGATACCGTCGCGCTTCCCGCGGGCGACAGCTACACGCTCGGCGGCAAAACTTACCGCAAACTCGCGGGCGAGGTCACTTTCACAGACCGCGATTACGCCCTCCCCCTCACGCTCACGTTCCTTGCGAACGGCGCCGTGTTTGAGGCGGATGCGGACCTTTTGCACGGGGAGACCGCGGGCATGGGGTACACCGTTTCCGTCTCCTATGAGGGAACGACCGTAAAAGTGACCCTCGGCTATCAGAGCACGGAGATGGACAGCCTGCCCGAGACGTATGCGCTCACCTTGCACTTCACGGGCGGTAACAACACCTTTGCCGTTGTGCCGCAGGGCGAGCAGGGGGCGTATGCGGACAGCGCCGACAGGCAGAACACGATGCAGATCGACGGCTTGCGCGTGGGGCAATTTCTCGTCACCGACGCGCTCACGGTGAACCTTGCAAACATTTCCGACAGCAAGGGCGCTCCCCTCGCTTTCACGGGCAAATATTCTGCCGCGGCGACGGATTTGACGCACAACGATTTCAACTTCGGCTATGGCAAGGCGCTCGTGGTGAACGGTACGGACGGGCGCGCCTACACCGTGCGCTTCTTCCTCGACGGCGCGGCCAAGCAATTTGTCCTCATCTCCGTGACCATCGAGCGTCCCTTTGACGTGGAGGGCGTGGGAACGGTCACCGTCACCCAACTGTGGAAAGCGGGCCGCGACTATGCGGGATTTGGCCGTTTGGATGTCGTCTCCATCTCGCTCCCCGCGAGCGACGTCACGGAATCGGGATTCAATTCCACCGTGGAGGATGGCACAAAGGCGGTGCTCGTGCGCAGCACCTACAACACGACGACGGGCGCTTACACCTATGAGACCTTTGTTATCGACCTCGCTCGGGATGAGGAGGGGCTGGTCTCCGCGGCGACGTGGGACGGCAACGAGTATCGCTATGGCGAGGCCGAGCAGGGCATCGTGCACAAGGTGGCCTTTGTCTACACGCTGGAAGAGGGCGTTTTCGATGTGAAGTATCTCCTCTTCTATATGAACGGAGATCGGCGCGTCCCCGCGACCTTCACCGAGAATGCCGACGGATCGTGGACCATCGAGACGGAGGAGACGACTTACACCGCACGCATCACCGCCGGGGCAAGCGGGTTCAGGCTGACCGTCCGCGAGAACGGCTGACCGTCCGCGAGAACGGCTGACGGCCCGCCGCCTTAAAACAACAGGGCCCCAAACAACGGCGCCGCCAATCTGCAAACGGACCCGCAAACAACGGGTCCCAAGCAGTGCGGCGGGAAAACGCAAACGCCCGCAAACGATGCGGCGGTATATGAAAAAACGCGCCGGGAGCACCGAAAAAAGTGGTTGATGCCCCCGGCAAATGCTTCCCGCTCCTTTGTCTGCATTCTTTTTCGCAATTTTCATTTTGAAATTGCCGAAAGCGCTTGACGAATCGGAAAAATGCGGGTAAAATGGTACTGTATCTTTCGGCCATAGGAGGCTCTCTCTTGAAAAAGTTAATTCGGCGCATGGGCGCAGTTGTGCTTTCGGCGGCACTCTCGGTGGGTGCGCTTGCGATGTTTGCGGGCTGTACCACCGATCATCCCGAGGTCACCATCACCTATACTTTCAACGGAACGGACTACAATGTGGATTACGTGCTCTCCCGTCTCGACGCACCGCAGACCGTCACCCACTTCATCGAGCTTGCGGATGCCGGGTTCTATGACGGCACCTGCATCCACGACTACACGGCCAACTTCCTCTATGGCGGCGGCTACCGCCTCGTGGATGAACAGGGCGCGGCTTTCGATTACAGCAAGGACAATAGCCTGAAAACGTTCTCACTCGAAGAGATCGACTATTTCACGACCGTCAAACAGCTCGAAAAGGATGGAAGCACGTTCACGCAGTCTGTTTGGAGAACGGCGGGGACGTCGGTCAAGCCTCAGCAGGGCGAGGGGCTGTACACCGTGTACGGCGAACAAAAGGGCAAGGTGGACAACCAATACGGCCGCGACTATTCCCACAAGACGGGCGCGCTCGTCATGTATTACAGTGCCAAGGGCGACAAGGTGCGCGACGAGGTGTCCGTGTTGCGCGCAGACGACGGCTCCGTGCAGTATGAGAACTACCTCATGAACAGCGCGACCTCCATGTTCTACACCTACCTCTCCCCCAACAGCAATTCCACGCTCGAACAGCAGTATTGCGTGTTCGGCATGGCCAAGGATTTTGCGGGGCAGCTCACCAACGGGCTCTTGAAAGCCATCACCGACTACATCTCCGACCACACGGACGAGGAGGCGGCGGAGGGCGAGGAGACGTTCTCTTTCACCACGTTGCAGGAGAACATCAAGCTGAACGCCAACGATCCCTTTGAGGACATCAGCAAGGGAGACCAGACGGCAACCTATGAAACGCCCATCACGGCGCCCATCCTCATCAAGTCTGTCAAGGTCACCAAGTATTGATTTTGATCGGCGAGATCTTGATATCTTGATCGATAAGATGTATAAAGTGAGAAAAATGATATGAAAGCGAAGCCGCCGGCGCATTGCATGCACCGGCGGCTTTTTTGGAGGCGACGGAGGCTCACGAAATTTGTTTTCTTACGATGTCATACCGAGAAGGGCAACGCCCTTTGAGTGTATCCCCTGTACGAAGTCCGCTACTCTTGCCTTCCCCTTTGGGGAAGGTGCCCCGAAGGGGCGGATGAGGTGACGAATGAGGTGGGGTGGCGACGGAGGCGTGGTCGAGCCCTTGCTGTCCCTGAAAGGTCGCAAAACGCACTTCTCGCACACCAGCACAGTGTGCTGTGGGCGGCGTTTTGCGGTGA
>CANQJF010000009.1 GCA_947624225.1 uncultured Clostridia bacterium | reverse complement strand
CCCCGTTGATTTCATAGGGAATGCAGAGCGCCCAAGACTTTCTGTCATAATTGCGCAACCAACATACAAAATCATCTCGAGTTTCTTCTTCGGCTATAACAGCACTTTCCCAACTATTCAGCTTGATGTGCGCAGTCCCCGAACCATCTACAAAAAGATGATTGCTGTACGCCTTCCCGGCAGTATCCCGTGGGACGCGAATTGTTTCGGGCAATCTGAAATTGTGTTTGCTGATTATATCGCCGTTGGAGACTATGTCATCGTATCGTTTTTTGAACTGCTCCGAAAGAGAAACCGTGCGGCGACGATAAGTATCGTTCAGCTCGTGAAAGCGATTTTTCGCGTATTCATTGAGCGCATCCATGCAGTCTGCATTGGCGGCAAAGATAATGACGTGTATTTTGAGATCGATCAACTCTTCGTCATTGAAATAGCGATTTAAATATGCATTGGCAACGCCCTCGCTCCCAAGAAGAATTTCCGCTAGCCGGCATTGACGTTCAATATCCGTATCCGTCGTGGAAAACAAGTCATAAGTAGCATAATTGTCTATCGAATTTCCGAATACATCAAAAATCTGCGCGGTCAGCTTGAACTGCGACACTTTCTCTGCAAGCGCGTCGTACTCTCCCTGTTCTTTCAGTATTTCGATATGCTTGTGGATCATCTCGGTGATGTCGGAGATAACGCGCTCTTTTGCATCGGTATCAATATGAGTTTGTGTCAAAAGACGGGCAAGCGCATACAGGGATTTCAAGTAATCGGTGATGCGTGTCGTGCGAACATCATAAGTCAAAAGTCCCATATCGTTTATTGCGCGCACAATAGCCTCGCGGTCAAAATCAAGCGACGGCGAGTTGCTTTCTCGACTCGTTTCTTGTATTTGTGGGAAGAGTCTTGTCTTACACGACGTATTTTCCAAGCCCCCGCCTGTCGGCGGGAGCGCAATTTTTATGATGGCCGCACTCCCCTCTCCCCCAAAAAATGTCTTGGGGGAGTTCCAATACTTGCAGAGCAGCAAATTCCCGGCTTGATAAATTGGGGTCCGTGATTTTGAGAGGCGGGGCGATGTCCACCGAATTTCCCCATACCATGTCCGAAATATAGACTCACAAAAACTCCATGAGAAAATTTTTGCGCTTAATTTTTCCATCCCGTTTTGATCTTTGTGTAGGGCCCCATTTCTAAATTTTTTCCTCAGCATTCCCATCCCATTTTCAGTCTCGTCCGCGACGACAATGCCAACCCGTGTGCAACAGCTCGTTGTTCAGCCTCTTGATCTGCGGCACGATCTTGGGAGAAACCGCGCCTCCGCGAATTGTTCCGCCGTCATCTCCACGCATTTTGCGATCTCCTCCTGTTCCGCAAGATACTTTTCGTAAATTGCTTGATTTGTAGCGCGATTTCCCCGCGCCGCTTTGGCTTATTTGCTTATATTTTTGCATCCTACAAAACAGTAAAAAGGGCGCGGGACGAATCCCGCGCCCTTATCAGGGGGAAAATAAAGAATGGATCATTTAAGAAGATTCTTCGGGATGGGAAGCCCGTCGGCATCCGTCGTCCAGAAGCTCATATCCCAGCCGTTTTCCGCCGTGATCCCGATGTTCGCTTCCTTCATGGCGTCACGGGTGGCAAAGGCCTTTGCAGTCGCATAGGGAGTACCCTGCGTCAAGGGGAGGTAGGCATTGGTGAGACCGACGACATAGCCGTTCTCAATCGCCCCAAAGCCCTCATGAAGCCGTCCGAGGCCCGAGATGTATGTCTGATCTTCAACGGCCTTGACCTCGACAAAGCAGTTTTTGATGCGTGCATCGCCCATCGTATCTTTGGCGAAAAAGATACCGCTGAAATTGTTGGCATCGCCACGGCCGAGATACATGACTTGCACATAGACATTTTCGAAGCGTCCATTGCCCCCATTGCACAGGAAGCCGCCCCAACCATTGTGGAATACATTGGTGAAAGAGACGTTCTTTATGACGCCTTCGCTGTGGAGCACGCCACCGAAAACACCCGAGGCAATAGAATTGTCGGGGATGGCGAGACCGTCGATGTTGTAGCCGCGGCCATCAAAGATGCCCTTGAACCCTGCGATCCTACCGTTGAGGCCCGCATCTTCCGTTAAGCCTCCGTCGACGCCCGCCTGATGCAGGGAGGTGTAATTATTGAACGGAGTAATTCTTCTCGTGAACTGTGCGATCACCGCTTCCCTATCGGAGGCATTCGGATCAGTGATGTGGTTGTACTCGATGTCGTTGCCGAGCACGAAGTAACCGCCCCAGAAGTAGCCTTCCGTGCATGCCGCCTTGGAGAGATCTTTCATCTTGTCGAGGTCGTCGGCATCGCGAATGACGAGCGTAACGACACAGATGGGCACCTGGATGACGATCGTCGCCGCATCCTCCTCCGTCCCGCGCGTGAAGGTGAGCGTGACGGTGCCGTTGCCGAGCGTATTGAACGCGGACTTGGGGATGGTGACCGCCGCCGTCGTGCCGCTCGCCTCTAACCCGGCATCGCCGAGGAGGGCGCTCTCAAACGTGTAGCCGTTGAGATCGGCATCATACGCGGTGAGGTCGATGGTAAAGTTCTCGCCGTCTCTTCCGAGTTCGAGGTCTAAACGGCTCTCCGCCGTGATGACATGGCCCTCGGCAATGGTGACGGTAGCGGTAACAGACTCGGAGGCCTTGTAGACGTTCTCCATCGTGAGGATGAACGACTCGCCCACAAGTTCATTATCGTTGGGGATGACGAGCGTGTTGCCTTCGAGCGTCACACCGAGCTCGGTTGCGGCTTCGTCAAGTTTGAGAATGGCATGCCAAGGGGTCTCGAGAGACTTGCGCGTACCGACCCCGACCGTCATGTCCTCAAATGCGGGAAGCGTCACAGTCTCGGGCGTCAGGTTCTTGGGGTAGGGTCTGCCGTTTTCCAGCTTCCAGAAATCGTTTTCCCATTCGGAGAAATCGATGTCCGCCGCCGCGAATCCCGAGAAGTTTGCATAGTTGCCATAGACGTTCTTTTGGCCGTCCCCTACCGAATGGATATGCCAATCATGGGGAATACCGACGGTGTAGACGCCCTGCAGACAGCCGTAGCCCTCGTGGGTGAATCCGGGGATGATGCCATTGGGATCGCCCGTAGTCGCTTCGATCTTCTTCACCTCGGCGAAGCACTTGACGATCCGTGCACTACCCATTGCGTCACGGCTGAAGAAGATGCCGCTGGTGTCGACGCCGTCCGGAGGCGGGAGGGATCCCGTCAGGATGCTATCAAGGGATACATAGACGTTTTCGATGCGGCCGTTGCCCCACGAGGAGACGAAACCGCACCAGCCGTCAAACGTTGCATGGGTGAAAGAGAGGTTCCTGAGGATGCCGTCCGTGTGGATACCGCCGATGAAGCCGCCGCAAAGTGCACCGGCCATATGGAGCTTATCGATGTTGTGACCCTTTCCGTCGAATACACCCTTAAACCCGTTGTAGCGTCCGTCGAAGAGGCCGGAATCACCCTGCCAGAAGTTTTTATCGTTATCCCACGACGCATCATACCTGATGAACGATTGATAGCCCGCAGTATTTCCGCCGTCCGAATAATCGATATCGTTGCCGAGAACAAAGTAGCCGTCCCAGAGGTTGGATACATCGCCCAGCTTCTTGGAAATGGCGCCGAAGCCGTCGATATCCGCGGCAGTTTTGAGAATCTTGGTGTAGGCATTTGCGGGGATGGAATAGACGGCCTTTTCCGTGCCGACGGTGAGCATCTTATCCTCGCCGAGATCTTTCGCCGAAACGGGAAGGTAATCCTTATCGAAGGTGAGGATGCCCGTCGCGCTGTCATAGGAACCGAACACGTCTGCGCCGAACTCGGCGGTCGTAATCGGCCCGTCGAAGGAATCCTTGATTGCGGAGAGGTCGACAGTGCCGACTTCCGTCTCAAACGTCACTCTTTCTTCGAGTTCCACGGGCGAGCGGTGTGTCGAAACAGAGATCGTGAAATAGTTTCCCTCACACGCTCCCGTGACGGTCGCCTCTCCCAAGGAGACGGCCGTGATGGTACCGCTTGCGGACACGGTCACCGCGGATCCCTCCGAGACCGTCCATGTGATTGTGGGGTTTTCCAATTTCGTCTGGCCGTTATAGACGGTGACGGAAGGCGTCGCGGTGTGGTTTTCGTCGGTTTCGAGAAGGCCCAAAGCGAGCTTGTAGCCCGTCTCGTCCTGTTCGGGCCCCGTGAGTTCGAAGCGGATGTTCTGGTTGGCAACGCGCACCGTGAACTGCTTGACGAGGGGCGTGCCATAGACGACGGCCGCGACCTGCACTTTGGTCTCGCCGACTTTCAGACCCTTGAGAGTGACTTTGCTGCCCTCGGGTTTGATCTCCACGACGTCCGCAGGCTCATCCGCGACGACAGACCACATATAGGTGACCGTCTCGTTCACGGGTTTTCCCTTCCAAGTCACGCCTGCCGTGACGGAAAACTCCCCGCCGACTTCAAGCCCGATCTCCTCTTCGGCATAGTCAAATGTGAATACGGGTGCGGTGCGGGAATCGACGACGGTGACGGCGCAATCTGCGCTCGCTCCGCCCGCCGATGCAGTGACCTTTGCGGAGCCGGCCTTGACCGACTTCACGAGTCCGCCTTCTACCGTGGCGACAGAAGGATCGGAGGAAGTCCAGACGACGGCCTCGGTCGTGCCCGTTGCCGTGGCGGTGAGCTGTGCCTCCTCGTGGAGGTCGAGCTCGAGCGTCGTCTTGTCCAACGTGACTTTCGCCGTGTTTTCGGGAGTGACGGGCCCGTCCGGCGCGCACGCCACCAAGACCGAAAGACCCAAAACCAGTGCGAACACAGCTGTGAGCAAGAATTTGAGCTTGTTTTTCATAGTTTTCTCCTGATATTTTTATTTGACCGAGAAAGAATATCACAGGGGACAGACTTTCTAAGTTCCGATGCCGGTGCGGGTCATTTTCGGGGCCCCGCGGTCCCCCATTCAATCGTTCCAGCCGGAGAACGTATTCTCGAGCGATTCCGTCTCACTGCGCATCGTGACGGAAAGTTCTGCACAATCCTCGCGGAAGGAGCGCCGCATCGCCGTCAATTCCTCCAAGGAATAGGAGCCTGCCTGCAACGTCACCTGCGCAAAGCGGATGAACAGGCTTTCGAGGCGGATGTGCTTTACAAGCGTCTCATAGAGCGCGGGATCGGTCGCGGCATAGGGCGCAATGGCGGCATATGCCTCATCGATATAGCCTGCCCACTGGTCGAGTAACCGCTTGGGCCAGAACCGTGCCTGTGCCATGTTGTTGTAGATGTTCCCGTTGACTTCTGCCGGATATTCGGTTGCCAGCGAGAAGAAATGGGACTGCATCTCATCGAAGTATTTGCGCATGGGCGCCGCCGCCTCGCGGAAGTAATTGGCAAAGAAATCGTCGACGAGCGCCGCATAGTCGATATTGACGTCCCACTCCGCCTTGCTGTCGAAGTATTCCTTGAACTTGCCGAAGCAGGTGACATTGCTCTGATTCCACTGCCCCTCGGGGAACATGAAGATCGCATTGTTCTCCTTGCAGAAGCGGAATGTTTCGAGCATGGTATCATAGCTGCACAGCGGATAGAGATAGTGTGAATAATTGGTCTCGTAGAGCCACATATAGAGCTTTTCGGAGCACACGCCCCAACCCTCGATGACCTCCGCCGTCTCACGGTTGGCTTCATCATAGAACGACTTGGTGTAGACGGCCGAGATGGGCGCGATGTAGACGCCGACGTTCTTGCGGCAGACCACACTCTCGTCGATGGGCTCATACTTCCCGTTCACCTTCTTGACGGGCGGTTTGGTCGTCTTATTATAGGCGAAGAAGAGAAGGTTGACGTTGCGGAGGGGGGTGCCGTTCTGTTTTGAAAGAGCTTCGAGATGGGCGTCGAGTTTCTCGGAGAGACGGTTGCAGAATTTGACGACGACGGCCGAATCTGTGCCGTATTTCTCGTTCTCTGCCGCACATGCCTCACAGGTGCAGAAGGTGGTGGTATCCTGTATGGTGAAGGTGATGTTGTTGGCGCGGGTGACGGAATCGACCGTCGCGATGAGTTTTTGGGCAGCCGCTTCGATCATGGCCTCATATTCCGCACTGTCGCCGCGGGCGGTATAGCAGAGTTGTTTACCGTCGACGGAATACCAGCCGGGGTGATCCGCTTCGTACAGGCCCTTGGGAAGATAGGCGAACGTGTTGTGCCAATAGAGGCTGTCGACGGGGATGAATACGTCGGGCGTGTTCATGAACCGCATGCCGATGATGCCGTCGCTCGTTATGCCGTTGCTCGAAAGCCCGAACTCGAAATCGGGCCGCTCGATGATCTCGATCTCGGGAAGCATGATATCATCCCCGCCGTCTTTGTAGACAACGGTGTCGGCCGAATACATCTCATAGCCGACGAGCGCGGAGAGCGCACGGAGCGCACCGTTTTGAAGGCCGTAGTCGGCACCCGCTTCAATGAAGAGGCTGTTGTCCTTCGTGACGATATAATATCCCGTTTCGCCGATGTAGTCCTCGGGCATGGTAAGCCCCGCTTGCGTGAAGAGCCGCTCGCATCCGATGACCACGTAATGTTTGTCCGCCGAATAGGTAAAGCCGTTCTCCTCCTCGACGCGGAAGTTTGCGCCCGTTGCCGCCGCCATGTGGGAGCGGAAGAGCGAGGCCGCGCGGGCAGTCCTCTCCGTGGCATCTGCCGGGATGACGATGGTATAATCGGTCTTTCTCCCCGCAACAAGTGCAAGATCGCGCGGTGTGATACGAATTTTATGCAGTCCTGTCGACACTCGGTGTTCCTCCGTTTGCGTGACGGGACCGACAAGCCCCGTCGGATTTTTTTGGATTTCCTGTTCCTCGGGCGCACAACCTGCAATCGAAGCGAAAAGCAGGACGAACGCTGTTGCGGCGGCGATCAAATTCTTTTTCTTCATGGTCTCCTCCTTTATGCCGTAACGGTCACGGCGTATTCGGCAAGCGTCGCATTGCCTGCGGCGTCGCGCACATAGATGCGGATGCGGTAGATGCCCTCGTAAAGCGGCTTGAACGCATTGGACTCCCCGGGAAGTTCCACGATGGTGCCTGTTGTCGTCACGATGAATTTGTATATTTCGAGCGTTTCCGAAACGTTGTCCTCAACGCTGAACCCGGGCAGTACGATATACTCTCCGAGCTTCACTGTCTCGGGCATGGTACCCTCCAATTTGATGACGGGCGCCTCACGGTCCTCGACGGTGACGGCATAGACGAACTCCTGTTCCTTTCCGTTGAACGTGTCGGCCGCGGTGTATACGATGCGATACTGGCCGTAAGATTTAGCAGGGAAGGTATATTCGCGGTCGGGGCTCACTTTCTCGAGAAGGATGCCGTCTGCCGAGGTCGCAAAACTTTCGTCCGGCATGATCACGCTGACATAGAACGTAACCTCGGGATCGAGCACGTCGCCCGCAAAGCCCCGCCGTACCACCACGTCCTCCCCGACGGAGATGGTCCCGCCATAGTTGCCCTCGACGGCTATTTTCGGCTTGATGCGGTCTGCCGAGGCAGTCGTGATGGGCTGTTCGCAGATCGAGCGCAACAGATAGGCAGAGCCGTTCGCGGCACTTTCAAACGCAACGGTGAGATAGACGTAACGGGAGGTGAACCCTGCAAAGCCGTCGGCCGCATAATCTACCGTCGTCCCGCAGACGGTGAACGCACCCCTTCGGTATGAGATCTCGAAGATCCTGCTCTGGGCATTGGACTGGAAGCCTGCCGTCAGTTCGATGGTCGTTTTTCCGATCTCGGCATACGTTTTGCCGCCTTGATAGAGGAGCGAGACGGAGGCCGAAACGGAGGGATCGAGGCTATCGGTGAGTGTGAGCGTGAGCGCCGAAAAACGGGAGCGTGCAGAGATCGCACGAAGTTCCGCCGAGAAGCCCTCGAGGAGAAGTTCCTTGGCGAACGACCAGCTTCCCGAAGCCTCCGTTGCGGACACGGTGGTGGTCTCTTCGCCCATTTCAATCGAAACGCCCTCATCGATGAGATAATTTCTCATGTTGAGGCTCATCCGCCCGTTCCCCACCTCGAAGGCGATGATGGCGGGGACCTCGCGCACCAGCTCGGCATCCTTGGCCTTGAACGTCAGTTTGACAAGATCGCCCGAGGAGAATACTGTGGGCACGAAGTCGGCACCCTCGACGGCGCGCGTTCCCGCGACATCCGTCACCGTCAGGGTAGCCCGCATGGGCTTCTCTTCGCCCGTGGAGTAGTCATAGGCATAGACCTCGGGCACCGCATAGTGGCTCCCCGAGATGAAATAGCGGGGCAGGACAAAGTTTTCGTCAAACACGGGGAGATCGGTCGCCGAAGCCGTAAAGGTGTAACTTACCTTGGCCGTCTGCCCGAGGTAGTCCGTCGCGATATACTCAACGGTATACGTTCCCGCCTTGCGGGGACGGAATGTGCCCTCGAGCTGCTCTTCAAAGCCCTCTGCAAAGGCACGGCAGGTGATGCTCACATTGCCGCATCCGCCCGAAGCGTTCGCTTCGGCAACGGGATATTCACTGCCCGCCGTCCCCTCTTTGACGGCATCCGAGATCGTCAGTGAGATCGCGGGGACCTCGTCCCGTGCCTCGACCGTGAGCAGCTCTTTGCTCGTGTTGCCCAAGCGGTCTTGGGTGCGGTAAACGACAGTATATGTGCCCGGCCGCTGCGGCGTAAAAGCGCCGCCGTGCAACGGAACGCTGACGGGCGCACCCGATGTATAGTTATACCAGACACTCGTGCGCACCGCACATTCACCCGAATAGTCGTCTGTGGCCATTGCGGCGGGAACGGGATAGGCGAGCCCCGTCTTGGCAAGGGGCGGTTCCTCATACTCCGTCTCCACGGTGATGACGGGATCTACGGTATCCAGCAGACGGTCGTCCGAAAGGTCCACGCCAATGAGCTCGTCAATGACGAAGTTGGCCGTGGAATTGTTGTATCCGTCGGCGGATATCGTGAGGCGCACGCGCCCGCTCGTGAGCCCGCCCCACAGCTTGCTGAAATAGAGAGAGCTGTCGAAGTCGATGACAAACGTGCTATTGACATAGACGGCATTCTCCGCCACATCATAGCGGATGGAGAGACGGCGCTCGTCGAGATCGGGTTCCACGCCATGGTAAACACCTGCAAAACTGTGAGGGATCCAGGCGCCCCATTCGTTGTTGGTGTGCAGAAGAACGTGAGGACCGTTGTTTTCCCAACCCGAGAGCGGCTGGCCGGGGCCGGCCGCCATGCAATAAGTCGCGGGATAGGCGGGACCGTCCGCAGAGGCGCGTGCCGTCACGCGGAAGGAGGAGGCGGGATCCTCGACATCGGTGAACGTGAAGATGAGGCGTTCAAAATCGTATTTGCCCCTTTCGTCGGGCGTGATGAAGAAGTCGACGAGAACGTCGTCCTTGGTCGTCTCGCTCAAATCGAGAATGGGCGCGAACGAAAGCGTGCTCCCCTGTGCAAGCCGCACCGAGAGTCCCTCGTGCGTGGCGGCATAACGGTTGAGCTCATAGACAGCTTCCGACCCCGAACCGACATAATAGATGCTGTCGTAAACGCTCAGATCCAATGTCTCGCTGTAAGCCTGTCCGTCGACGATGGCATTGTAGGCGAGCGAATATGTGCCTACCATGTCCAAGGTCACGTCGGTTTGGAGGGTCGCAGAGCCATCCGGATAGGTGAGGATGGACGTCGCTTCGACGGTCTTATCCCCCACCTTCACGGTGCGCGCGGGGATCTGAAGTTCGGCGCCGTAAGAATAGTCCGAAGAAAGGGTAACATCCGACCATGTCGCGGCGTCTGCTTTGATATCTCCGATCGCAAGGGCGCCCAAGCCGAGGGTGAGCGCCAGCGCCGCAGAAAGTCCGAGCAAAACTTTTTTCATACTGACTCCTTTGAAATTATTCCTTGATGCCGCCCATCGTGAGGTTGGCCATGAGGCGATTTTGGAAGATGAGGAATACGGCAAAGATGGGAATGAACATGAGCATGGCACCCGTCATGCGCATGGGGATGGTGCTCATGCCGTATTCCGTGGAAACGGACATCTGTTGCATGCCGTAGGCAACCGTGGGATAGTGCGGAAGGTAGATAAGCGGCGTCTGGTAATCGTTCCAAAAACCGATAAAGTTGATGAGCATGACGGTGAAGAACGTCGTCTTGACGAGCGGGAGCATGATCTCGAACAAGATCGCCAGATTCCCCGCGCCGTCGATCTTGGCCGCCTCGGTATAGGTCTTGGGCAGCCCCTTGAACACACCGTAAAAGACGAGGAAATACATGCCGAGGAAGTTGGCCTTCATGAGCCATAGGCCCCAGATCTGATCGAAGAAGCCGAAGGTCTTGGCGACGAGAATCTCCGAGGGAAGATTGCCGACGACGGGAAGGATCATGGCGATGATGACGACCGTATAGACGACTTTCCCGAACTTATAGGGAAACCGGGCGCAGAGATAGGACGTGATGCAGGGGACGAGGGTGGCCGTGAAGGCGCATCCGCCCGCATACAGCACCGAATAGAGGAACATCATGCCGTACGGAACGTTGTACACCCCGCTCGCAGAGGGAACGGGCACCGTGTATTTCCCGAGCACGAAGCTGTAATTCCACACCCATTTCTCGGGAAGCCCGAGAACGTTGAGGCGGAACTCCTCCCAGCTCTTGAAGGAGGTCAAAAGCGACCACACGAGCAACCAGATGAGAAAAGCCGTGTAAAGTGCGAGAAGAACAAGGATGACGACCGTCACGGGCGTAAAGCGTGTTTTTGTGGAAGATGAATTGGCTTTCTTAGACATGGTACCCTCCTCAGTCCTCCGACGGCCCGAATTTTTCGAGCAATTTCTTGACGATCAGCGTCATGGGGACGGCGACGAGCGTCAACCAGAGCCCGATGGCCGCAAGTTCCGGATACTCCGCCCTGTCCCCCGCTGCCGTCTCGATATACAGCCAATAGCCGTAAGTGACGGTGTTGCCGGGCGCCCATTGCCCGAAGAAGCTATAAAGGTTGATCTGATTGGTAAAGATGCCCGCGACCCCGACGACGAGGAATGTGACGACGGTTGGATAGATGAGCGGGAGGGTGATGTAGAAGAACTCGCGGATGCCCTCGACCCCCTCTAACCTCGCGGCCTCGCTGAGCTCGGGGGAGATCCCGCCCATGGCGTTCGCATACATCACGGAGGGGATCCCGAAGCCCATCACGATATTGTAAAACATGATGGCGGCAAAGCGGGTGGCCTTGTTCTCGATGAGCCCTTCGATGCGGAGATTGAACAGGCGAAAGACGAGATCCGGCACCGCACGTTCAACGAAAAACTGAAACATCGTGACCATGACGATGGCCGAGATCACGCTCGGTAGAAAGAGCATGGCGCGGAATACGCCCGATGCCGGCAGTTTTTTATAGATATAGAACGAAAACAGGAGGGAGAACGGCGTTCCGATGACGAGGGAGAGCCCGTAAGCGAGGAAGGAATAGCCGGCCGCTCTCAGCATCTCCGACGTCATAAACATGCGCCGGAAGGCGGCGATCAGGTTGTCAAACCCCACCCATGTCGTCGTATTGGTCGCAACGTCGAATTTCTGAAAGGCGAGGAGCAAGGAGTTGAAGTTGACGCCGATGTAGAAGATGCAGAATTGCAGCACGGGGAAAGCCATCAGCGCGATGTAGAACGCAATGTCCCATTTATTGTAGCCGTTGAGTTTTCCGTACTTCTTCATGGTTTCTCCCCGTTCAATTCAGCGTGCTCCACTTCCCGCGGCTATATGCAAGCATGTTCGCAAAGTGCTGCTCGGCCGTGATGTTTGCCTCGTGCATGGCGGACGGGCTCCATTGGTCCTGCGACGTATAGAACGCCTCGTGCGTCGAGAAGAACTCCTGGTTGTTCATATAGAGCGGATTGGTCGAAAATGGATAGACGATATCCGACTTCTCCCTGATCTCTACGAGCGACCTTCCGAACGCGGTGAGTTTCGCCTTTGCGGCATCGTCGAGGGTATAGTCGAGCGCTTTGAGGGTATTGGTGATGGTCGTAAATTCCACAAGGGACTCGTCGGTATTGACAAAGCGGATGAAATCGAGCGCAAGCGGCTTCTTCCATTCGGCGATGTTGGCCTTCATGAAGCAGATGGAAAAGATGTCATCGTAGAGCGTGTAGGGTTTCTCGCTCGCCGCCGCCTCCGCCGCCCGCTCGGCCGTCGCCTTGGGGAAGGGAAAGACCCCGAAATTGCGGCTGTACTTGCTGTAATCGGGCCCCATGGAAGCCTCCATGGATGCGAAGGTATCCTTTGCCTCCATCTCCCACCAGATGCCGTCGCACAATAGCGCAGCGTCCTTTGTCGTGCCGTCGTGGCCTGCATAGAGGAAATCATTTTGCGCGTCTATGTGCGTATAGCTGTTATTGAACGCGAGACGGTTGTGATAGTCGTCCGTCTTGATGAGCTTTTCGAGGAAGGAGAGTGCGTAATATTTTCCCTCCTGCTGGGTGAGCAGGTAGCCGTTCTCGTTGGTGATCTCGGTCGGCCCTTGGCGGGTCACTATGCCGTTCTGCACTGTCGCAAGCGTGTTCGACGTGCCGTTCAGCGTGTAATTGAGCATCATCTCTTCCAGTCCCTCATGGTCCGCCACGAGCGCCTGAGCCACATTGTTGAGATACTGGCGATAGTATTGGCCGTTCCACGTGAGGGGCGTCGCGCCGCCCTCTTTGATGAAATCGCAGAGGAGGAAGAATTCCTCGTACGTGGTGGGAAGTCCGTCGTCGCTCGTCCCCTTCACACCGTCGGGACCCGCGCTCTTCTCAGTGTTGAAGCGGTCGATGAAGCGTCCCTCCGCAGTGTTGTCCGAGGGCGTCTCGGCGAAGTAGTATCCCTCCTTCTCGAAGAGGTCTACATTGTAGATGAGAGTGCCGGAGTAGCCCGCATAGTGCGGGAGCCCGTAGTAGTGCACCGTCCCGTTCTCCTCGATACCATAGTAGGCTTTTTGCTCGTCGGTGAGCTTGTCCTCCACGGAACGCGTCTCGCCGTATTCGGTGAGGGGCTTGGTGACGGCATCGGTGATATCCCCGAGAATGCCCAAGTTTTTGAGGGTGTAGTAGTAGGAATATTCCGAGAAATATACCTCGTCGACATTGTCGAGCACCTGTGACGCAACCACCTCCATCATCGACTTCTTTTGGTTGTTGATGAATATCTGGACGCCCTTTTTGCCCTCTTCATAGACATCGTCCTTGTGGAGCTCCTCGTATCGCTCCTTTGCGGCGGCCAGCCAATCCGAGCCGTAGCCGCCATAGAAATTGTAGACGTAAAGCTGGGTCTTGGTCGTGTCGATCCTCTCGGTTTCTCCCCCGGTGGGATCGGTGCACGCAGCGGCGGAAAACGCCAGAAGCACCGAGACCGCGACGACAAGTGCTTTTTTACAAAAATGGTTCATGAGTTACCTCCTTATTCCGTGATGAGATTTTCGTCCGTTTCGGCAAAACTATGCGTTTCGCGCGGCTCATTCTCGGACATGCCCCCCTCTTCGATGGCCGCAACCGTGAGATTGCAGGCACGGATGCGTGCCATGGCGCTCTGCCCGAGTTTGGAAAAACGCTCATAGGTATACAGCCCGTTCTGCTCCTGTTCCACGTCGTAAAGCTGGGTATAGCAGAAGCCGCTGAGCTTTTTTGCACGCATAACCGCCGACGTCATACGGACATATTCCTCGACAAATTCATCCTCCGAGGCACTCGTGCGGTACCCCCACCCGGCCTCGGAAGCGACATATGCGATGCCGCCGTATTCGCTGAGATTCAGGGGAAGTTCACCGTCGTAGACGGCGCCGCCTTCACCGCGCGGGGGAGCGGAATGTTCGCATGTGAGGGTGCCGCGCTCCTCGAGCTCCCGGAAATATTCTTTCAGCCGCTCCGAATCGTGATAACAATGGAAGTCATAGACGTCGGTGCTCCCGTGATAGCCGCCGCTCGCATCGACACAAGGACGCGTGGGATCGATGGCCTTCGTGAGCGCATAGATCGACTCTGCAAAGCGGGGATCGCGCACGCGCTCCGGGTGATCGTAATTCTCCCAAACCTCGTTGAGCGGACACCACGTGATGATGCTCGGATGATTGAAATCGCGCTCCACGGCCTCTGTCCACTCAGCCGCAAGGGCGCCGAGTGCGTCGAGATTCTCATAATCCACGCCCCAACTCGGATACTCGCCCCAGACGAGATACCCCATCGCATCGCAAAGATAGAGGAAACGCGGGTCGAACACCTTCTGATGCAGGCGTGCGCCGTTGAATCCGAGCGTCTGTGCGAGGCGGATGTCCTCCCGCATCGCCTCCACGGAGGGCGCCGTGTAGATCCCGTCGGGATAATAGCCCTGGTCGAGCACAAAGCGCTCGAAGAGAGGCTTTCCGTTGAGCAGGAATTTTCGTCCCTCATATTCCGCACTTCGCAGTCCGAAATAGGTCTCCACGATGTCCTCTCCGAGGCGCAGTTCAACATCGTAGAGCGCACCCTCTCCCGCTTCCCAGAGATGTTTCTCGGAGAGCGGAAGCTCGAAGGAACGGCGGTATTCCGTTTCCCCGCAGGCATACCCAACTTCGCGGCCCTCATAGCGGACGAAGATCTCCACAAAGCCGCCGCCCACGGCCACAACTTCCGCGCGGACGCTCGACGATGACGGATCGGGATAGAATTTCACGCAACGAAGATAGCGCTCGGGCGTATGTTCGAGCCACACGGGCTGCCAGATGCCCGTCGTCCGCGTGTAAAAGCAGCCCTCGGAGACGTCCCGCTTGGACTGCTTGCCGCTGGGTTTGTTGTCCTTCATGTCATCGCGGACGACAACGGTCAGACGGTTGGTTCCCGCATGCACATAGGGCGCTATGTCTGCCTCGAACGGCGTATAGCCGCCGGCATGGCGAACGACAAAATGCCCGTTGACATACACCTCGGCAAGATAGTCCACCGCCCCGAAATGCACGACAAGACGACCTTCGCGGTCCCCTTCGGTGAGTTCAAGAGTGCGCGTATACACGCACTCCGAAAAACCGTGCTGCCCGCCGACTCCCGAAAGAGACGATTCGGGGCAATACGGCACGAGAATGGTACCTGAGAGAGCGCAGTCGTGCTTGCCCTCGCCGTCTCCCCATTCAAAGCCCCACGGGCCGTCGAGAGAGATGAATTTTCTTCTGAATTGCGGATTGGGATATTGTGTGATCATAATTGTGTTTTGTCCGCGAGGGACCCATCCTCTGTTATTATTTTTCAAAATATACGATATAGTTCAGCAATTTGTGAAACTTTTTTGTTCCTCATTTACACTTTATCACACTTTTCAAAAGTTGGCAATACTTTCGAGTCCCCCACTATTTGAGTTTTTCACCGACCATTCTTTCCGAAATTCGGAAACTATTTCAAAAAACGGTTGACAGGGTGACCGAAATCGTCTATAATGGAAAAAAACGGAGGCAACCATGAGCGACATCATCATCCCGCGCAAGGACTACTTTCTCAATGTCGGCGAAAAGGAGGACGAGGAGCTGATCGCCTGCATCGGGCATGCGCTCTCCGTACCCGACCGCATCGCCATTCTTCGAAGCATCCTCCTCGCGCCCAAAAACCTTTCGGACATCTCGGAGGAACTGAACATTCCCATTTCGAGCGTCTCGCGGCACATCGACGCCCTTGCCGCGGCGGGGCTCATCTTCGTGACCTATCAACCGGGGCGCAAGGGCCATACCAAATTTTGCAGCCAGGCAATCGTGGCATGTACGATTGGGTTCTCGCCCGTCGCCGACCCCGATGCCGACCGCAAGGAGTATGCGGTGGAGATGCCCATCGGGCTCTTCACGGCCTGCGACATCTCTGCTCCCTGCGGCATGCTCAGCCGCGAAGCACCCATCGGCAGATTCGACGATCCCGACATCTTCTTCTCTCCGGCAAGGAGCGGCGCCGAGTGCCTGTGGTTCGAATCGGGCTTTATCGGTTATGATTTTCCCTCCGACGTCCTTCGTCACCGCAAATGCCGCGAGCTCGTATTCTCATTCGAGATCTGTTCGGAGACCTTTTATTACAATAACAATTGGAAATCGGACATCACGGTCACCGTCAACGGCATCGAACTCGTAACGTTCACCTCCCCCGGGGATTTCGGCGGGCGGCGCGGAAAATATACGCCCGAATATTGGGCCATCACGAGCACACAGTTCGGACTTCTCAAAAAAATTGCCATCAACGAACAGGGTGTGTTTGTTGACTACATTTTGATACACGACCGTGTAAAAATCGGCGATCTCAAACTTCAAAAAGGAAAATCCGTGCAATTGAAGATCGGCGTCAAGGAGGATGCAGAGCACCGCGGGGGGATCAATTTGTTCGGAAGAAATTTCGGGGACTATCCGCAGGCCATCGTCATGACTGTACGCTGACCGTATCGCGATCCCCAAAATCGCTTTTCCTCTTTTATGTTGTCAAACCGAATGCGGTGCCCCTGTCGCATGAGGGTATCCCCTGTACGAAGTCCGCCTTTGCATGATAATCCGCGGGCGGAATTTCATTTTTAAAAAAAATTTCATACATTATAGTGGAGGGCCTTCGTGAGAGGAAGGATCTCCCTATCCATGAAAAAAACAAAAGACGGGCACAAACGTACCCTAAGAATCGTAAAACGTATCTTGTTCTTCTTTCTGCTCTTCATCGCGGCAGGCAGCGCCGTCATGATCGCATGTCTCTTCGGGGAGCACGGGCTGTTTGGCTTGCAGACTCGGATCGTCATGTCCTCGTCAATGGAGAAAAACCCGCAGACCGACACCGAAAACTATGCCATCCCCGATATCCCCGCCGGGAGCTTGATCCTCATACGGCTTGTCCCGCCCGGGGAGCCCGAACGCGGCGCTTTCTATTCCGATCTCATCCCCGGCGACGTTCTGACGTTTTCCTACAAGATCATCGGCGGGAGCACCGTGATCACACACAGGATACAGAGCATTGAAAAGCGGGACGGCGGGTATCTCATTGTGCTCTGTGGCGACAACGGGACGCATGTGGGCACACAGACCATCGACACCTCCGACACGCAGAGCTCAAACCGCGTGATCGGCAAAGTTATCCTGAGGAGCCATTTTCTCGGCGTGCTCCTGTGCATCTTGCGGCAGCCGCAAAGTTTTATCGTCCTGTGTACAGTCGTTTTGGCGGCCGTGCTCATGGAAACGATCGGACGGAAAGGCTCTTCTGCTTTCAGACCGAAGTCCCTCCGCGCAGGAGGAACTATGAAAAATAAGATCTTGATACCGGTTGTTGCACTCCTTGTTCTATGTTGTCTCGCGCTTGCGATCGGCATTTCTTACGGTCTTTACGACGAAACGGTGTCCATCCAAACGCATCTGGTGGCGGGCTCCCTGAAAGCGACGCTCGAACGGGTGAAGCTCACGACCTACAATATCGGCAGTGACGGCAACTTTTCAAACGTTGTCGACGACAGCGTCAAGGATTTTTCTACGGAAACGCAGGACAATATTTTCGGGATAACCGAGGGAACGCAGATCGCGCCCGGCAGCACATTTACCGCGGAAATGCGGATAACAAACGGCGGCGACGTGGCATTTTACTACTATATCGAGACCCTGTACAACACGATGGTGAGCGATAATACCTTTGCCTCCATGTTGCAGCTGACAGTCTCCGCGGAGAACGGCGTGCAACGCGAAGTGCGTCTTTCAGACGGGCTTACGCAGGGAACCGAGGACGAGGCGATTGGGACGGTCAACGTCGGCGAAACGAAAAATTTTACCGTGACGCTGAAATTTCTTGACGACGAAAACAACAATAAAGTGGAAAACAAGTTTGTCCTGTTTGACATTTGCATCCATGCTGTGCAGAAGATCGAAGCGGCATAGCGGATTGAAAACTGCCCGGCAGGATATCACTTAACAAAAGAAAAGACACGTCGAGGCACTTCGCTTCGGCGTGTTTTTTGGGTGGAAATGGTGGCGGGAAAAACGGCATTCTCGTCAGGTGAGGGAAATTTTGACCGATTTCCCCCATACCATGTCCGAGATCGGCACTCACAAAAGCCCGTCGGCAATCAAGCGTTCTTCTTCGCCGTTATCAAGCCTTCTTTCTCGCCGTTTTTTGCAAGAGCGGCTTTGTTTTTCAAGCATTCTTTCTCCCTTTTCTTGCGAGGGCACCTTCGCGCCGCCGAGCCGCTCCGCCCCCCCTTTCCCCTTTTCCTTATGAATATAGCAAAAAAATTTTATCATTTTCTCTCAAAATATCTTGACAAGATGATAGAATAGTAATATACTAAAAGTAGTAGTACACTTGCAGGGGATACATCCCGTCATAAATCACAAAAAATTGAATCACAGGAGGAGCTATGAGCAAAAGAATTAAAAGAGCTGCTGTTTGTCTGCTTTTGGTGCTTTTGGTATTTTCTTTGGTCCTTTCGGTTATTTTCCTCGGCCGCGGTAATTTTGAAATTGCCGTCGGTGCCGACACGGGGGACGGCGTCACCTGGTCGAACGAGGACTATTACAGAATGCTCTATCTCAACGGGCTCGAAGAGAGGCACAAAAAGTCCACTGCGATGGAAAATCTCGATTTTTCCCATCCAAACCAGATCAACTACACACAGCAGGGCGGCAATATGTGGTCCTATGTCTCCATCGGCCTTCGTGCGGTCTCGATCATGACTTCTTTCTTGACGCCTTGGAAAGACAGTGCCGAAAAGGCATTGAAGGTGATCTCGGTGGGGCTCGGCGCCGGTGCCAATGCGACGCTCCGCAATTCCATCATGGAAAAGATGGGCTCGGCGGACGCGGAGATGCTCGAAACGGCCATGCAGGAGATCTCCCAAGATTTCTCCAAGCTGAGCGCTCAGATCAACAAACAGACGGCAGACCTGCAAGATTCCATCGCCGAGGCCACCAATCTGCTTGCCGATAAAGTCGATTTGCAGTCGTACACGCAAAAATTGAACACCTTCTATGCCAACAGCGGGCTCGGTCCTTTCCTCAATAAGGCGACGAGCGACACCGGTTACACCGGCTGGCTCAATGCACTGCGCGGTGCCTTCAATATGGCCACTTCCCAATCGGCTTCCCGATCGGATTTTGACAACTTGTATTTCCTCGCAGAGAGAACGAGCGTGCTCCACGACGCCATCGTGGGTGGCCAAAATATTTCGGATGAGTCCATTTTGGAGACTTTCTATCGCTACTGCCTGCTCGCATCACAAAAGGCAGGCAACGCCTTCAATATGGATACATATCTCCTGAACTGTGTCCAATTCGGCGAAGAGCTCTTCTTCTCCTATCTCTATGGGAACGCATGCCTTGAATTCGCCTATGCTTATCAGATGATGAACATGGAGAATAACAAGTATATTCCGTCGGGCGGGTCTTCGGTCAATCTGGAAAGCATCGAAAATTATTATGAGAAACTTCCGGAAGAGATCATCGACGTGGAGCGCGAACTCATCGATTACTATACCCGCGTGCTCAATCTCGACGGCGTTTACACGATCAACACCCAAAACAGAATGGGAAGAGTGAGCTACTATCAGGTGACCGATAGCCCGATCCCCGGCAGCCAGCCCATCTCCATCGCGACGGGCCCCACCGGCCGCTATTTCCGGAAACACGTCTCCGTTCCCACGGGCGCCACGCTCTATCTCGAAAATCTGCCCAAGTCATTGACAGACAACATGATGGGCACCTTCTTCTTCAAGAGTTCCGATCCCACGCTCGCAGAGGTCTCCGAGAACGGCGTGGTGACGGTCAAGGGCACCTCGGGCAATTTCTCCGTCTCCCTCAACAGGACCGTCTCCACCGGGGAGGATGAGGACGTTACGGATGAGATCTATCGGTTTGATTTCGTGATCGGCACAGAGGCATTCTCGGGCGGCATCGGCACGGAGGATCTCCCCTATTTCATCTCCTCCGTCAGCGATTTGAGAACTCTTGCCTCGAACAGCAGCTATTGGGCCAAGGAGTTCCACTATCTGTTGACGGACGACCTCAGCCTCAGCGGGCAGAGCCTTTCCTGCATCGGGAATGAGAACACGGCCTTTGCGGGGACCTTCGACGGCGGATGCCACACTCTTCGGAGCAAGTCGGGCGCTCCCCTCTTCGGCACCGTGACGGGCACGGTAGAAAATCTTATCCTGAACGGTTTCAACATCACAAGCTACCGTCAAAATGCCAACCAATTTTACGGCGGAATCCTGTGCTACGAAAACGGGGGCGTGCTCGAAAACTGCCATATCCTGAGTAGCAAGGTATCGGCATCGCTATATGCCGCCTTGGCAAGTTCAAGCACATATTATACAAGCGATTACATGTATTTCGGCGCGGTCGGGTTCAACAAGGGCACGTTGGAGAACTGTTCGGCCGTGAGCGTTACGGTTTCGGTCTCTTTTGAATGCGATAATGGCAACGTTGAGTGTTATTGCAACCCGTATTGTTATGCCGGCGCGCTGGTTGGGCATTCGGACTCCAAGAGCGTTCTGCGCGACTGCCTCGCCTATTCGAATGAAGTCTATGCCCATTTAAGCAATCGGAGCTTTCTCGATGGCGTCGATTATTTCTTTGGATACACGGAAAAACAAAGGATCGAAACGACGGCACATTTCTATCTCGGCGGCATGGCCGGGACGGTGCTCAGTTCTTCCACCGCGGAGCGTTGCGTCGCCTATAACAACAATTGCCACTACGATTGGACATCCAAGGTCACGAACTTAGTTCCTCTGCGGAAAGACCCTGCGGTGTATAAAGATCCCCATCTCGGCACCCTGTGGGGCACCTTCTTCGGCGAGAAAACCTTGTGCTTTGAGGGAGGTCTCTCCGATCCGGACAGCGATACGCGGGATGCGTTCACCTCGAACGGCTGGGATCTTTCCAACACCTCCGCACCCAAACTGAAAAGCGACATGAGCCCGAAGGAATCGACCGCTACATCCATTGAGGTCACGAACCCCACTCAGACAGTCTATTATGTCGGGGATCCCTTGAATCTTGCGGGGCTCTTTGTCACCACGGATACTGGCGCGGAACTCCGCAACTATAACGTGCAGGTGCCCGACGAGGTCACGAACCCCGACACCGCCGCAAAGGGCGAATCCAATTACGACGTCACCGTGAGCTGGAACGATCTCTCCTCCTCCTTCAAGGTGACAATGCAGTGCCCGCACAAGCAATTCGCGGAGAGTTCGGAGATCCTCGGGGCCGATTGCACCCACGTCATCAAGCGCGTGAAACGGGTCTGTGATACATGCGGAGAGGAATTCTATAACTTCGTGGAGCTCGATTCCACGGGCAGCATGCACAACTTCGACCAAGGCGTCGTCACGGTGGAGCCCACCTATGAGCAAGAGGGCGAGAGAACGTTTACCTGCCAGAATGAGGATTGCGGATTCCAAAAGAAGGAGACCATCCCCAAACTCGTGCGGCACATCATCTCCCTTTCGAGCGGCAGCACGGTGCAGGGCGGGGCGGTGATCATCGACGTCTCCATCACCGGCAATCCCGACCTGTTGCAGGCCTCCATCAAGGTAGGCTTTGATCCCGAAGCGCTCGAACTCGTCGACGTGAGCAACACGGGGACCCTCAAAGGTACCCTATCCGATTTGCCGATGGGGAACTATCATCTGCTCACTTGGGACAACAATGCCGGCGAGCCGAATGCGCAAAACGGCATCATCGTACAGCTCACCTTCCGCGCCAAACAGGACTTTGCGGGCGAAACGGAGATCGAGGTCATGGCGGGAGAGGGCTTCCTCTCGCAGAGCTTCGAGGATGTCGAATTTGAATACAAGACCGCACGCGTCAAGGTAGAAGAGTTTATCAAGGGCGATATCAACGGCGACAAAGCCGTGAATACGGTCGACCTTGCCTATCTGAAACGGCACATCGCCGGCTGGGAGGCCTTCCGCGACATCGACCCGGATGTTGCAGACTTGAACTCCGACGGAGTGATCAACATGGTCGATGTTGCAATTATGAGAAGGTTCATCGCAAACTGGGAGGGAGTTACCCTCTGAATATAAGGAGAAATAAATGAAAAAAACCATGAAGAAATGTGCTCTGCTGGCAGGATTGGTGCTCGCGTTTGTCTTGGCCCTTGTGCCCGCCTTCCTGCCGAACTCTGCAAAGGTCTCTGCCGCCGCCGAAGCCGGAGAGATCAGAGTCGGAACAGTTTCTGCCTCCGCGGGGCAGACTGTGGAGGTTGAGATCTCCATCACCAAGAACCCGGGGATCGTCGCCGCCGTTCTCGAACTTGACTATGACAAGGACAGGCTGACGCTCGTGAATGCCACGGATAAGGGGCTCTTGTCCGATCCTTTGTTTGGCAACAATTACGCGGCCGATGGCTTCCGTTTGATGTGGGATGATACTTTGTCGACCACCAACATCACGAAAACGGGCGTGCTTTGCACACTGTCCTTCACCGTAAAAGACAATGCCCCCTTGGGGAGCGCCTTTATCTCGGTGGTAGACCCCGACGGCAGTATCATCGATTGCGATTTGGCTCACGTGACATTTAGTTTTGTCGATGGCGCGGTGAGTGTTGTGGAAAAGACAGAGGAGCCCGAACCCGAACCCGGCCAAGGCGAGGGCAATCAGGGCAATCAGGGCGAGCAAGGCAACCAAGGGAACCAAGGCGAACAGGGCAACCAGGGCGGCCAAGGGAACCAAGGCGAGCAGGGCAACCAAGGCAATCAAGGGAGCCAGGGCAACCAGGGCGGCAGCGACTCGTCGGAAGGTTGCTTCGGCGCGATCGGTGCGGGAAGCGGCGTGGCGCTTGCAGTTCTCGTTGTGGGTGCGGCAGTCGTAATGCTGAAAAAACGCAAGTCGGATCACTAAGCGGCCGTGTTAAGGATGGCGAAAATCCGTTGCAAAAAAACCACCCCCGATGTCTTGGATAGATGTCGGGGGTTTGTCAAACCGTCAAGGAGAGGAAAATGTTTCCCCACACGGAATTTTTGGGCTTAGACCTATATCTTTGGATGATTTTTATGGGCGTTCTGGCAGGGATGGCGGCCGGCCGTCTCTGCTCTGCCCGCGCGGGCGTGAGCGCCAAGGTATTTAACATCACCGTTCTGTCCGCGGCAATCGGCCTGATCCTCGGCTACATTTTTGCCGTTCTCACGGAATCCTTTTGGGAATTTCTCGAAAACGGCACCTTTGTTTGGGGCACGGGTGCCACCTTTTATGGCGGGCTGATCGGGGGCACCATGGTCTTTCTTGCCGTGTATTTTCTTCTCGGGAAACTTTTTTGCAAGGACAAGGAGCATATCCGCGAACTCGTGAAGGTCCTCTCTTTGGCCGCACCTTGCGTTGCGCTCGCGCACGCATTCGGGAGACTGGGCTGTCTGTTTGAGGGCTGCTGCTATGGGCAGACGACGGACGCTTGGTATGGGATCGAACTCCTCGTCGACGGCACGTGGCAAAAGCGCGTCCCCGTTCAGCTCTTTGAGGCGATCTTTTTGTTCGTGCTCGCGGTGCTCATGTTTCTTCTCATTTACCGCCGAAAGCATTTCTATAATTTGAGTTTATACCTCATTCTCTATGGAATTTGGCGGTTTTTCATCGAGTTTGCGCGGGCCGATGACAGGGGGATCTCGGGCATGGGTGCCCTCTCTCCTTCGCAGTTCCTGTCCATTGTGCTAATCGCGGTGGGGATCGCGTTTGCGCTATTTTATCGGTTTTTCCTTGCGCGCCGCATACAGGAGGCTCCCCATGAAGGCTCGTAAGGTCGTCGCGGGCGCTCTGTTTTTCCTCTCGCTCGCGGCGGTCGCCATCTGTGCATTCCCGGCGCTGTTCCCCTGGGAAGAGCGGTTTGTGCAGCTCTTTTGCGAGACGCTGCCGCGGCTCATGATCGCGGCCTTTTTGCTCGTCTCGCTCTGGGGAAAGCCGCCTTGCGTGTTTGGGCGAAAGGCGCTCTTTGCGTTTGTTTGGAGCTTGCCGTGCTTTGCCGTGGCGCTCGCGAATTTCCCCTTTTCCGCGCTCATCACGGGGGCGGCGCGCATCGAGCGGCTTGACCTCCTATGGATCTTTCTCATAAAATGTTTCACCGTGGCGCTCGTGGAGGAGCTCTTTTTCCGCGCGCTGCTGCTCCCCTTCCTCCGAGAAAAATTTAAGAATATCAAGGGAGAATTTTTCTTGTCGGTGCTGCTCTCCGCGGCGCTGTTTTCGCTGATCCACATCTTAAATCTCTTTTCGGGCGCGTCATTGGGCACTACCATGTCTCAAATGGGCTATACATTTTTGCTTGGTGTGATGTTTGGCGTCATGGTCTGCATCACGGAAAATGTTTGGGCATGCGTGGGCGTGCACTTTCTTTTTGACGTGGGCGGGCTTCTCGTTTCCGATCTCGGCGCGGGGCCCTTTCATGACACGATTTTTTGGATCCTCACGGCAGTTGCGGGGATCCTTTGCGCGATCTACCTCTCGGTTTCCGTCTATCGGGCCTTTCACAAAAAGAAGTCCTGATGCCGTCATACCTTGGTCGCCACCCCACCCCTACCCCATGGAGGTAGCTCGCGGACTTCGTTTGAGGGGATACACTCAAAGGGCGTTGCCCTTTTCGGTATGACAACGTAAGAAAACAAATTTTGTGAATATCCTCCCCCATGGAGGGGGCAAGGGCCTTTAAAGGATGCGGAGGATGCGTTGATACAGCACCGTTTTGTCCTCCGTCAAGTCGCCGTCCATGTGGTAATGCCCGAAATACCAGTGCCGATAGCGCACGATGTCCTGAAAATAAGACAACATCTGATTCTCGGGATAGGTCTGCATTTTAACGCCCCGCTCCCGCAACGGCGGATACCACAGCGCCCTCTCGTCGCAAGAGTGCGTGACGATGAAATCCACCCGATTGGCATAGCGCGCGAGGCTATTTACGCCCTCCTCGAACTCGGCATAGCTCGGGAGCTCCTGCGGCCACCAGCTTACCCCCTCCGTACGGAGATAGCGGTCGATGCTGGTCGCGCCGCCGAAGGTGAAAAACGTGCTCCCCTCGATCTCAAAGACCTGCCCGCGCATCAAATGGATGATGTCCGGGCTGATTTTATGCACTTTGCCGCCTTTCCAAATTTCCACGGGATAGGAATTCAACATATCGAAGTTCTCGTGATTGCCATCCACGAAGAGGGTGGTAAAGGGCAGGCGCGCATACATGAGGAGCGTCGTTTGCAGGCCGCGCTCGCTCCAAACGCCGCCGAAATCCCCGCACACGATCATGAAATCCTGCTTGGTCAGCGTGGGGTGGTCGTCCGCGAAGTGCAAGAGTTTTGCAAAATCGGTCTGCCCGTGCGTGTCGCCTGTGATGTAGATCATAGTCCCCTCCTTTTGTGGGTTTCCCCCGCGCATCTTTTGGTTTAAGGCCGAGCTCGGCCTTTTTTTGTTTACTCCGGGCAGGGACTTCCGCCGAAATCCAGCTCGATCCCGAGCACGCCCCACTGCATCTCCTGTGCCTCGGTGTAGTACTTATACATGCATTTGACCGCATCGGAGGGGGGCATGTCTGAGAACCCTGCCTTAGAAAGCATGTTTGGCAGCGCAAACAGCGCCCCGAACGTCGGCGCAATGTGGAGCGCTTTCACGCGCGCGGAGAGGCATTCGGAGCGGTCGGCGCGGTAAAAATAAATGAGGTCTCCCTCCCGGAGCTTGCGGCGCTTTTCATCATAGAGGCGCACCTCCACCGTCTTTTCCCCCCGTTTCATCTGCTCAAAAGGCCAATCGGCGAGGCGCATCTCCGTGGCGTTCTCGCGGACATCGGCGCCGCCGTGCAAGTTTGAGCCCCCGCCGTTCGCCCTCTCGGGCCTGCCGTCATGCTTTTTCATATGTTCCTCCCGGTTTGCGATCACGCATCTCCCCTTTATTATAGCACATCTCCCCCGCGATGCAACTCCTCCCGCCCCTCCGATTGCAAATATTTTTTTACTTGGCCCCCTGCACGGGCCGCAAAAAATCCCCCGCGACAGAGCGCGGGGGATAATCTGTTGTCTTTCCGCGGCATCAAGCCTGCAGTTCCTCGGCGTTCTTGGCGAGATAGGCCGCAAATTCCCTTTCACACTGGACGAAAAGGCTCGCGAACTTTTTCAGATCTGCATCGCTATCCCAAATCGCATTGCCTTCCTTCGTCGGAAGCACCCTGGAGAACATGAAGCGGAATCCGTGGAGCTGTTCGAGCAAGGCAGCATTGTCCTCATCGCTTTCCGAATCGAATTTGGCGAAATCCCACTTCGTCCCGTCTTCGCCGTCGATCATGCATTCTCCGATTTCGGCGTAGAGCTCTTGGCCTGCCTGTTTGATGACGTCCTTGAGCGCGATCGCGACGGTCTTTTCCGTTTCGCCTTTGATGAGTTCTCTGTTCAGCTCGGTGAGAGCGGCGACTTTTTGGTCAAGTGCTGTTTGTTCGGTTTCCGCGAGCCAAGTCGGCTTCAAAGAGGTCACCCACGTATTTCCCCACGCCATCGTGGTACCATTGTGCAGATTGGACGTCCAATAATCGTTGCCGTTGTACCAGGCGTAAGCCGCGGAGAGCTTCTTCATTGTTTTAAGAAGGTCTTCGATCTTCGCCTCTTTGCCCTGCTTGATCAACTCTTCCAACTCGCCTTTGACCGTTTTGTACTCCGCCGTCGCCTCGTCGATGTTCTTTTCATAGACCAGTTCGACAAACTCTTGATATCCCGTGGTCGCCTTCATAGCGTTGGAAAGTTTGTCGTAGACGGGCTTGAACTCTTTCACGATCTTGGTGAGTGCATTTGTCCAACCTTCGCGATCCGTAGCCTCATTGAATGTCGCCGTGGCTTTGCCGATCTCCGCTTTCAGCTCGGTCGCAATCTGTGTTTCGTGCGTTTTGCGCTTTGCAAGATAGCTTTCGAGCGTCGCATCGCCAACTGCCTGTTCGAGAACCTTGTTCCCCCCGATCGCGGGGATGGAGATACCCGAAGTAGTCGCGGCCTTTTCGTACAGAGCGTTGAGTGCGTCCCATTCGGCCTCTTCGGAGTTCACATCAATGGACTCCACCTTTGATTGGAAGGTCTCCACACGTTCATGGTAGAGCTCAGCGGTGAGAAGAAGAATGGTGGACTTTCCTTCGCCGACAGTCGTTTCTGCAAGATAGGACTTGGTCGCCATGAGCGATTTCACGCCGTCAACCTCGGCAGCGATCTTTTCTTGCATGGCGGTGACGGCCTCGACGTATTTCTCATAGCCGTCCTCGGAAACATCCATTTCGTCGATGAACTTTTGCACCTGTGCGTCGTATGCCGCTGCCTTCTCGTTCATCGCGCGAAGATTTTTGACGGTATCGCCAAGCGCAAGGACTTTTTCCTGCTCTGCGCTTTCCAACTCGCCGAGGTGGTTGAGCGTGATGGAGAGAAGAGCTCTTTCGGAATAATCCTTGTCGGGAGTGCTGGTGGGCTTGCCATTGATCGTGAGGCCGAACGTCACCTTGCCGTCATCATTTCTGCCGACAAAGATCCCCGCGCCCGTGATCTCGGCGCCGAGCCAACCGTCAATCATTTGCCCTGCAATGCTACCCATAAAACCACCGCCCGCGGCGGCCGTGATGGAATCCACCGCCGTCTGCACGAGTGCTCCGTAAGCGGCATTGAGCGCCTGCACGAGGTTCTCGCCAAGGGAGACCGAGAAGCCGTTCTCCTTGATCTCAAAGATGATCTGCGGGAGCTGCAACCCCTGCGTGCCCTGCGTCCCGCCTGTTTCTCCGCTTTCGCCGCCTGTCTCGCCGCTTTCGCCGCTTGTCTCGCCGTCCGGTGCAGGCTCCGTCGAGAAGTACTGCTTCAAATCGAGGTCGGTCATAAAGACGGGGTTCCCCGCCGCATTGTTGAGCGCAAGCGTCAGAACGCCGTCGCCAAGATAATAGACGTCGAGGCTGTTCAAATCGGCGCTGAGCCAAGAAGGAATATCTGGGATCATGCTGCCGAAGGCTCCGAACATCTGGAGAAGCGGTGCCGCGGGCGTGAGATCGAGATGCAGAGAGCCCTGTGCAACGGCATAGCGGTCGGAGCTGAGGAGCGCCGCGGGCGTGAGATAGATATTGATATCACCCGTAAACGGAGTCGAGAATGCACCGCCGAAGAGTTTGAAATCGATGGAAACATCAATATTTTCGCCCTTGGTGATGTTCTCGGCGGGCGTGCCTTTGACCAAAACGGAGATCCCCGTGGTCGCGTCGAGGCCGCTTAGATCCACCGTGACCTCGGTAAACGTGGCGTCGAGCAGGGAGCGGAGATAGCCGTGCAAATCGCCCACCGTCGCCGTGAGCTTTTCTTCGAGTTTTGCGAGAAGATTCTCAAACGTATCGTTCAATTTGGTGACGACGTCGTCCTGCAATGTGATCTTGTAGCCCGTCTCCGTCTTTTCGATGGCAATCGATTTCTCCAACAATGCGGGAAGAGAGGGCGTCTCCTCGGAGGGCGTCTCTTCGGAGCCCGCTTCGGAGGCAAACAAGTCGCCGAGCTCGGCCGTGTACGTCATGACCGTGTCTGTCGCGGTCTCCGTCTTGTTGGCGAGCGTGAAGATGAGCACGCCGTCGCCGGGATAGCGCACCGTGAGCGTGTTCGCAAGCGTGGAGACAAACGGAACGGAGGAGAGATCGAGGGTGAGGCCGAGCGTGAAAGCATCGGTGAGCGCCCCCTTTTGCAACGCCTCCTGCTTGATCTTCAAGGACATGTCCCCCTCAATGGTGAAAGGCGCGCCGAACGCCTCGATGCCCACAGAGACGGGCAGAGCGAGCGCGTGGGATTCATCCATTACCTTGCCGAGCGCGGAGGTCATCTCCATGAGTGCGCCGGGCTCCCCCGCGGAGGGCTTGACTTCCGAGGGCTGTTCGCCGATCATGTCGTTGAATGCCGCGGCATCGGGGAGCTCGAACTCCCCGTTGATGTCTGAGTAGGTGGAGACAATCGTCTGCTCCACGCTCATGTTGAACACCTTCTTGGCCTCATAGGAGCAGGAGGAGGTGTAGGAAACGGGCGTCCAGTCCTTCTTGATGGTGAGTGTGAGATCCACGTCGGAATAGGCGGGCAGGTTGTCGAGGGAGCCATAGGCCTTGGATTGCAGGCGGATCGCCGAGGTGGCCGATTCCGTCGCCGCGCCGCTCTCGACGGATTGGTCGCCCGCGAGGCGCATGTAGTATGTAAAGGTATCCCCCTCCGTGCTCTCCAAGGAGACATAGCGGAGCGTCTTGGCGTTGATGATGTAGCCGCCGATGGTGATGTCATCGGCCGTGAAGCCGTATACCTTGGTGTACTCTGACTTTTCGGCGACTTTCATATCGCCCTCGAAGGCGTCGCGGTAGACGACTTTGCCGTTCTTGGAGAAAGATTGGTGCTTCATCTTGACGAGCACGGAATCCGACGAGGCTTGGTTGAGGTAATCCTCGCCCTTTTTGTAGGTGATGTTGTGAATGTCCTGTTCATAGCCCGCGAGACTTGCGACGGCCGTGCCCTCGGCGGTGATCTTGTAGCTACCCAGCTCGCTCTGCTTTTGCAGGAACGCATAGATTACGTTTTCCGGGGACAACTCATCGGGCGCCTTGTCGGTGATGAGCGTTGTGGAGCTGCCGCTCTCGACCTTGGGTGTTTCGGGGGTATTCCCGCCGCATGCCGCAAGGCCCGCCGACATTGTGAAAACACACCCGCCCAACAGGAGCAGGGATGCGATTTTCAGTTTCTTCATAGGTTCCTCCTTATAGTTCCATGCAGATTTTTGCATTCTCCCATGCAATAATACAAGTATACACGCAATGTGAAAGTTTGTCAAATTGTAATAGGGTATTATGACAAAATTTTTTTCGCTTATGACAATTTTCTCGAAATGGGGGCGAGCATGTCATCCCGACCCCAAGAGATGCGAGCGGGGAGCGGATCCCCTCACTTTGCAACAGGGCTCGAACGGGCGTTTTTCGGACTTCGTTTGAGGGGATACACTCACCCCTCCGGGGTTCGGTATGACAGCGGGAGACGGAACTCGCGCGGGCGGGCGAAATGACAGCGGGCGGGACCTTGTCGCCCCTGAAAGGGGAGATGTCACGAGCTCCGCGAGTGACAGAGGGGTTTCCTTGGCTTCCCCTCTGGGTCGCAAAACGCACTTCTCGCACACCAGCACAGTGTGCTGTGGGCGGCGTTTTTGCGATGAGTGTCCGTCCGCATTTCATATTGTGTGCTACTAAGGACGTCACGAGGAGCGCAAGCGACGAAGTAGCGCATCGGATGGCGCGAACGGTGACCGAACGCCCGAGGCTTCTATTCGTGCTCCAAGGGCGCCACAAGCCCCTTGGGGGCGAAGTAGGACAGGGTTCTACCTGTCCGAGACAGCTCCCGCCGAAGCGGGTGATGAGATCACCTCCTCATCCGTCTCACTCCGTTCGACACCTTCCCCAAAGGGGAAGGCAAGAGTAGGCGGGACAAAAAAACAGCGCCTCCGAAGAAGTGCTGCTTTTTGCGTTTGAATTATTCGCCATGTGCCTTGGGACACAAGGTTGGATGTTAGAACTTAGAACTGCTTGCCGGGAAGAATCGCAACGGGAGCAGTCGCGGCGGTAGCCTCTTCGGCAGTCGAAGGATATCCCATGAAAGTGACAGCCTTCACCTCTACAAATCCATTCTTCGAACCATAAGCCTGGCAATCGACCTGGATGCTGTAATAAAGATTTTTGCCCTGCTTGTCCTTGGGAATCTCGAACTCGATTGTCTTATCCCCCTCAATCGTTATGGTAACTTCATTAGCGTCCGTAAAATCACTCTTTGCAGAAATCAACAGCTTGAACGAATTGACACCCGCAGCCGTCACGGAACCCATTGTCACCGACACCTTGGTGATGACGCTTGCCATGGCCGCTTTCGTTGTGATCTTACCGACAACAGCTTGATCAGCACTGCTACTTGTCTTGCGTCCTGTCTTGATTGAATCCCAGGCACCGTCATTGTTGCTGAAACTGTCAAGGATCCAAGTGAAATCCCCACTTGTTGCCTCGATAGATGCAGTATATTGGTTCGTGTTTTTATTTGTTGTGTAGGCTCCTTTGGCAAAGCTGATCGAAGCAATCACTTCGGCAACCTTTTCGTCCTCACCGACAGTCTCCACTTTGATTGTGGCATCGCCATTCATGGTGAACTTGTAGGTGCCCTCCGTTGCCTCAATGACCTCGTCGTAAACCTTAACGGCAGAGATCTTTTTGCCCTGCCCGGCTTCGACCTTAAAGGTCACTTCCGTGCCGTTCACTGCCTTGTTGGTTGTGGGAAGTTCGCTTACGGTTGCGCCATCGGCTTCTACCGTAATCGTGGATTCGCCACGCGTATTTTTCAAAAGATATACATACTCGCCACTATTGGAGGCAAACTGCATCGTCGTTCCGTTATAATACTTGATATAACCGCGAATCACAACCGTATCATGCTGAGCGGGTGCTGCAATCCCCTCTTCGAGATCAATCGTATATACGAGGATCTCCTTTGCAGAATTGGTCAAGTCTACCAAAGTGAGGTTCTGATAGTAGCTGCCCTTGTCAATGGGATTAGCCTTGACAATACCGGTCATATAGACGATTTGCTTTGTGACATCGTTGCTATTCACGCACTCTTCTGCCGCGAGCGCAAGAGCCTGCTCAACGGAAAGGGGAGCCGTCAAGGAACCGTATTTCTCATCGTCGTGCACATCGGGCTCGGGTTCGGTGGCTTCGACCATGGTGCCGAAGTGGGCAACCCACTGGCTCACACCCTCGGTGTTGGCCGTTGCGGTGTAGGTTCCGTTATCGCCCTTAGTGGCAATACGGCCGATGTAGTTGCCGCTCATGGAAGTGTTGGCGCCAAACGTGCCGAAGTAGTAGAGATCGGTCGCGTCGGCATCGCCTGTCTTATTATATGTGGACTCGAACACGAAGTTCTTGATGCCATCGACCCACTGCCAATACTTGCCCTCGGTCTGCGTATCGTTCATCTTGATGTCCACGCCCTGGCTACCGTCTGAACGAGGAGCAAATTCAAGGAACTTCCCGTTCACGGTGATGGTGTATTGGTTTGCTGTGCCGTTCTGCGTGATCACGAAGTCTGCGGCGTCGGCAACATTTTCCGACGTTGCAAAATAGTAGCTATCCATCGCCCCGGTTGCATAGTAGGTCATCTTCTTGTTGTCGCTATACATCGCGAACTTGTAGGTGCCTGCCGCGGCGGTCTCGATTGCCTTAAAGGTCATCGTGGGAGCGGGAGAGACGGTGATCTCGAATTCCTTGGTGTCGTGCTCTTCGCCCTTTGTGATGGTGGCAACGAGGGTGACGGTGGTTTGGGCATCGGGAAGGCTCTTGATGCTGAACTTGCCGTTCTTCACTTCGGCATAGTCGGAAGCGGCCTTGAGCGCCCATGTGACCGTGGTGCCCGCATAGGTGGCGGGAAGGTCGATATCCTCCACCGCGTTGAAAGAGGTCTTGGAGACGGTGAGGGCCGCTTTCGCATCGGCGACGATCTCCGCGTCTGACTTCTCGATCTTGTTCCACTTGGTGAGCTCGGGATACAGGGTATCGCCGTCGGAGGTTTCCTTTGCATAGTAGATGGTCATCGCGTCACTGTACTTCTCAACGAAGCCCAACAGGACAATTTCATCCCCCTTGCTGAGCGGGTTGGAGCCGTCACCGGGATTGGGCATGACGTCGTTGAACAAGATGTATTGGACCTTGACCTGAACGTCCTCTTCGGCATCCACATCGTCGGCGAGCCATACGCGTTGGAGCTCATCGGGATAACTGCCTTCGGCCGCCTTGAATTCACCGGGATTGACAACGATGCCCTGGATGTGCGCATAGAAATTCTTGCCATCTTTCTGATAGAATTCGCCGTTATTAAGTTCTGCGCCGAGCGCCAACACATCCGCAATGGTGAAAGGATGCGCCTCGGAGCCGTCGTTCGCGATCTGCGCCTTGGCGGGGATCTTCTTCGCGAAGTCAATCTTTTCGGTCGTGGTGCCTACCGTGACAGACGCCGTGAGGGTGTATTCGATGTCCACATCGCCCTGCACAATGGCAATCTTCGTTTTATACGTGGTGCTGTCGGTTTCGCCAATGGTGACATAGTCGGTAATCGTGATCCCCTCCGTCTTGGCGGTGGCAGTCCACACGACGTCATAGAGATTGTCTCCGACCTTGGTCTTGCCAAGGACTTCGAAATCTTTGGCCGTCGACGTTTCGCCCTCATACAAGATTTTGAGGGAAGAGATAGCTTTCTGCGCGATCTCGGCATCCGACAGCTCATCTTTCGTGTCGCCGCATGCGGCAAACCCGAGGCAGAGCGTGAGCGCCATCAAGATCGACGTCAGCACGAGCAACCATCTTTTCTTCATACTGTTTCTCCTTAAAAATTTTTTTATGTTTTTTTACATAAACCGTTTTGTGTGCCCCACCGTGCGTGGGGGATTTTGCCCCGTGGGGGGGCGGACTTGGTCGCCACCCCACCCCCCTACCCCCCTCCCATGGAGGGGGCTCATGCGCCGCTCCTCCCCCTTGGAGGGGGCAGCGGACTTCGTTTGAGGGCGCTCTTTATGTCATTTCGAGCGGAGCGTTAGCGAAGTCGAGAAATCTCTACCTTATGATTCGCTTTGCCTATGCTTGGTCGTAGTAAGATTTCTCGCGGATGAGCAGTTCGTTGAAAACCACACCCCGTCGGCTCGAAATGACAAATCAAACCCCGTCGGCTACTTCGCGCCATTGGCGCTCGTGTCGCCCTTAGACCACAATAGAAGTCTCGGGCGGACGAAATGACAGACCACGCCTTGGGGGGCGGCAGGGGCTTAGTTTTCGAAAGTGATGTAGTCGAAACGGTGGACCTTTACTTGATAGTTCCCATTGTATTTCTCAATGAGGCCTTTCACCGAAATGGTCTTGCCCGCGTAAACATCCGCCGTCACAAGTTTGCCGTCGGCATCCGTCAAAACTTCCGTGCGTACCACCACTTCCGTCTTGCCGTCCTCGGCCGTGCAGGTGATGGTCACCGCGCCGTCGTTGTTGCCGCCGTTGCTGGTGGTATACGTCGACTTGACCGTGAGGTGCGAGAAACTCGCGGAGGCGCCCAACACGGCCTCGCCGCAATTGATCTCTACCACTTCGTCTTCGAGCGGGTTACCGTCTTTATCCTCGCGTTCGAACGTGACGGAAATCTTGGATTTGAACGTGGCCGCATCCAGCTCCTGGAACGCCGCCTCGTTGCCCTCGCTCACAAGGGAGGAATTCTCCTCGCGCTCGGGGTGATAGCGGTCGTATGTGACGCCGGCGATCTGATAGGTGCCGCCCGCTTCGTAATACTCCACTTTGCCCACCACTTCCACACAGTTGCCGATCTGGAAGATCTTGCTCAGCCCTGCGGGTGCGTTGAAGCCATAGTAGACGCCGAAGCCGAAGTAGAGCCCCGTCTCGGGATCGAAATCTTCGATGTAGACGGAATTGTCGAACTCGGCGACGATGACGCCCTGCACGCGGACGGACTGATCGAGATAGTCCGCAACGTGGCAGCGGAGCTCCTTGATGGTCATGGAGACGGCAGCGCCCTCGTGGAAATTTTCGTCCACGGTGTCGGCCGGGGAGAACACATGCAATTTGAGCGCCTGTGCCTGTTCGAGGGCTTTCACCATGATCGTGCCATAGCGGTTGTTGGCCGTGGACGAGGCGAGCGCATAGCCGTTTTGCAAGATTTCGAGGTTGAGGTTGCGATATTCCGTCTCGCCCTTGGGCATGTACCACACCCAGAGCATGAGACGGTGGCTGGTGGTGGAATCGAAATTCCACTTGCCGTCGTCGGACTCCACGATGATGGACGTGGCGCTTTCGAGCTTGCTGCGGGTGAACTTGGAGGCGGACTTACCCCACTTCTCGATGGTGCCCGTCGATTCGGGCGTGTTGACTGCGAGATAGCGCGCCTTGATGTAGCCGTCGGATTCGTCGAAGTCGCCCTCGGTGTAGCCCGTGAGCGCGGAATTCTTGACGGGATCGAAGTGGGTGGTGTCACCGTCGACATAGAGACGGACGGTGACCTCCTGCTTCTTGGTCGAACTCGTCATGTCCAGTTTGAGCTGGGGGACATAGTCGACGGTCTCGGGGGGCGTGTCGCTATCGTCGGGCTTGGAATCGTTGTTGCAAGCACACAGAAGCGTGAAGCCCATGAGCGCAGCGCAAATGAGCGCAATAACTTTAAATTTTTTCATGGTCCTTTTACTTGAATGATCGGGCTCTATGAGGTGGCGTGCGGGGATCAGGTCGTGAAGTATTCGCACTCGCTGATGGCATCGCTGAAAGCCTTGTCGAGCGTCTTGGTGCCCGTGAACACAGCCTGCATGAGCAGACCGACTTCATCGCGCGCCTTGGAGGAGCCGACGAACGCGGGAGAGGTGTAGTAAGAATTTTCCTGTTCGAGGGCGACCTTGGTGGAGAGCGCCATGAGCCCCTCATAGCCGTTGGCATCGTCGAGTGTCTGCGCAAAGACTTCGTTGGTGCGCATCACGTCCTCTTTGAGAACGGGGATGTAGCCCGAAGCGGAGGAGAACTCGGCCTGGAAGCCGACGTTGGTGGTGAGGAATTTGAGGAAGAGCCAGCTTGCGAGCACCTCCTGCGGATCTTCGTTCTTGAAGATGCAGACGGACGGGCCCTGCGAGATGACCTTGGGCTTATCGGGATTCTGCTGCGGGATGGGCGCAATGCCGACCTCGAACGGATACTTGCCGTCGACCTTGTCGGGAAGCTGGTGGCTGGCGCCTGCGGAGGAGCCGATGCACATCATGGCGCGGTTGCCCGACGTTGCCACAAAGAGGCCGGACGTATACGTCTTGTAGATGGCCTGCGTGGTGAAGTAGCCCTTGTTATACCACTCGGCAAACTTCTGCACAAAGCCGCGGTTGGTCTGATTGTCGAAGAGGTAGTGATCGCCGAGCGCGGAGGTGTAGCCCGAACCGTATTGCTCGCACATGGTGATGAACCAGTTGGCCTCGGAGTCGTAACCAAAGCCATAGACGTGCTCTTTCACGGTGCCGTCGGGATTCTTCACATCGGGATAGGCCGCTTGGATCTGGGCGCAAACGGTCTCCATCTCATCCCAAGTGGTGGGAACTTTCCAGCCGTTCTTCTCGAACTCGGTCTTGTTGTAGTAGAGAACTTCGGTGGACTTGGAGAAAGGCAGGGTGTACATCTTGCTCTCGTCGTCGAACTTGTAGCCCTCTTCGTAATAGCCGGGGATGAAGTTGTTCTTCTCCTCTTCGGTGAGCGCGAGCGGGACCTGCGTTCCGTCTGCCAGCGTGACTTTCTCGTTGCTGTAAGCGCCGCCGGGGAGGAAATCGTTGAGGGACTGCACGGCATAGCCGTCGTTGTAGAGGGCAACGTGGTCGGGATAGCAGTAGGCGAGGTTGGGCTGGTTGCCTGCGACGATCTCGGTCTGGATCTGGTCGCGGACATCGTCATAGCCGCCCGTCTGCTCGTGGACCACTTTGATGTTGGGATAGATCTTGTTGAATTCGGCGATGTAGTCGTTCAAAACAGCCTGCAAGCTGCGCGTACCCGTCGCCCCCATCGTGTGATAGAAATTGATGGTAACTTCCTTGCTCGTGTCAAAGCCGCCCTCGGGCATCTCGAAGTCGGGTTTGACATTCATGCCACAGCCGGTGAGCCCTGCTGCCATCGTGCAAGCCATGAGGCCCGCGAGCATTACTGCGCCCATTCGTTTCTTCATGTTGTTCTCCTTATATTTAATAAATTTTTTTCTGTTGCGATCTCCGCGGAGGCGCGAGGCCCCCTCTCGGCCCCTTTGCTTGCGTCAGCCCTTCAAGCCGCTGCGCGAAACACCGCGCATGATATACTTGCGGAAGAAGATGAACACGAGCAGGAGCGGGATAGTGACGATGACGACGGCCGCCATCTGTGCGGGATAGTTGACCATGTTGGTGGCAAGGTCAACGAAAGAGGCGCCGCGGAGGCCCACCGTGACGAGCTTGTGTGCTGCATCGTTGGCGACGAGGCGGGGCCAGATGTAGGAGTTCCACGCGCCCATCATCTTTAAGATGGTGATGGAGACAAGCGTGGGCGCCGCCAGCGGGACCATGACCTTCCAGAGGTATTTGAGGTCGCTCGTTCCGTCCACCTTGGCGGCAAGATACAGTTCGTTGGGGATCTGCAAGAAGTTTTGCCGCAAGAGATAGATGTAGAACACGCTGACGAGGAAAGGCACAATGAGCACGGTGAACGTGTTCAGCCAGCCCAGCGAGGAAACGGTGATGTAGTTGGTGATGGTGAAGAGCTCGCCGGGGATCATCATGGTGGCGAGGAGCGCCGCGAACAGCGCGTTCTTCCCCTTGAAGTCCAACCGCGCAAACGCAAACGCCGAGAGCACCGTGACGACGAGCGAGAGAATGGTGGAGACGATGCCGACGATGCAGGTATTCAAGAACAGCCTGCCAAGGTCGAGGTCGCCCGTGAACGCCGTGACATAGTTCTCCCAATGGAATTGGCGGGGCCACAGCGTGGGGATGGTCTCATTGTATTCGTTGAGCGTTTTGAGCGAAGAGATGAGCATCCAATAGAACGGGAACAGAATGCTGATCGCCATGATCGTGAGGAATGCATACAGGAGGATCTGCACGAGCGCTTTCACCACCTTTTGCCGAATGGAGACGGACTTGATGTTCTTCTCCTTCATGGACTTTTGCATGACATCCTCTTGGGGCGCGGAGACGGCTTGATCTTTTTCAACAGTGTTTTGCATTTCCGTTCCTCCTTAATAGTGGACCTTTTTCTTGCTGACGTACAGGTTGATCATCGTGACGACAAAGATGATGGCGAACAGGATGAGTGCGGCAGCACTTGCGCGGCCTTGGTTGTTCTCCGTGATGCTGGCATAGATGAAGCCGACCATGGTGTTGAGGCTGCGCGGCGCGCCTACGGGGCCCATTTCGTCGCCGAAGATACCGACGATGCTCGAATATTCCTTGAAGCCGCCGATAAAGCCCGTGATGACGACATAGGCGATCATCGGGGAGAGCATGGGCACGGTGATGCGCCAGAAGATGCGCATGCGGGAGGCGCCGTCTACCTTGGCCGCCTCGTAATACTGCTTGTTGACGCCTTGCAGACCGCCCAGGAGGACCAGGATCTTGAAAGGCAGCGCGTTCCACACGATGTAGATGGCGAGGACCGCAATGTTGGCCCAATAGTTGGAGCCCGGGTTGACCCAATTGATGCGCGTCCCGCCGAAAGCCTCGATGATGGTGTTGATGATGCCGATGGAGCTGTAATTGGGAGCATCGCCGATCATCTGGAACATCGTCATGAACACCATGCCGATGGCGATCGCGTTGGTGACATAGGGCAGGAAGAAGATGGTCTGAAAGGCCCTCTTCAAGAACTTGATGGAATTGAGCGCCACCGCGACGATGAGCGCCAGCATCGTGGAGACGGGCACCGTGATCACGGTGAGCAACATGGTGTTGCCGAGGCAGGTCAAGAAGCCGCTGTACTGCGCAACGTTGACGAAGTTGTCGAACCCGAATTCAAAGGTCTTGCCCCTCAGTTCGCCGAGATAGTTGAAGTCGGTGAGCAGGGAGAGACGGATGGTGTTGAAGATGGGCCAAACCGTGAAGATGAGAAGCAGGATGATGGCGGGAGAGAGATACAGCCATGCCTTGTAGCGGTTGAACCTTGCTTTCCGCAAATTCTTCTTGCGCTCCGCGAGCTTCTTCTCTTCCTCCGTAAGGGCGGGCTTTTCTGCTTTTGTTTTCGTCATAGCTCACTCCTCGCTTTGGTTATTTTTTTGCGCCTCCTCGGGGGCCGCGGGGGCTTCTTCCCCGGAGGACTGTGCGGGGGCCTCTTCCTTGGACTTCTTCTTGAAGATCCCCTTCACTTTTGCGAAAAATCCCTCCTGCTTTGCGACATGCACGGGCTTGTCGTTGTCATCGGCCTCGCGGGGGAGGGGGCCCTCATGGGTCGTGTAGGCTTGTCCCTCGGCTTTCATCTCGGCCACCATCTGTTCGTGCATGGCCACCTGACCGCCGAAGTAGACGCGCGCCTCCGTCTCCTTATTGAAGATGAACACTTTGTTCTCTTTGAGGCTGAAACGCACCGTATCGCTCGGGATGTTCTTCATCTCGCCCGAGGAGATGATGGAGCGCACGACGGGGTTGAGGGAATTGGCATTGGTGGAGACCACCGAGATGTCCCTGCCCATGACGTCTACGCCCGAGACATTGCAGGAGAGGCCGCCGTTCTCGTCCAAAATAAAGCCCTCCGGACGGATGCCGACATATACTTCCTGATCCTCGGCGCCCGGGACGTCCATGACCGCCTCTTCGCCGATATAGAGCTTTCCGCCCCGTACCGTGCCCGAGAAGGTATTGATGGGAGGCGTTCCGAGGAACTTTGCAACGAAGAGGTTTGCGGGATCGTCGTAAACCCACTGCGGCTTGCCCGTCTGCATGATGACGCCCAGCTTCATGACGACGATGTAGTCGGAGATGGACATTGCCTCCTCCTGGTCGTGCGTGACGAAGATGGTGGTGATGCCGGTGTTGCGCTGGATGCGCCTGATCTCCTCGCGGGTTTGGAGGCGAAGTCTTGCGTCAAGATTAGAAAGAGGCTCATCCAAGAGGAGGACGCGCGGCATTTTGACAAGTGCGCGGGCGATTGCGACACGCTGCTGTTGTCCGCCGGACAATTCAGACGGCTTGCGGTTCATGAACTCATCGATTTGGACAAGTTTCGCGACCTCATCGGCCCGTGTCAGCATTTCCTCCTTGGAGAGCCTGTTTTCACCTTTTAAGTTCTGCAAAGGAAATAGAATATTCTGTTGTACGGTCATATGCGGATAGAGCGCATAGTTTTGGAAAACGAGGCCGATCCCTCTGTTCTCCGGGGCAAGTTCCGTGACGTCGTCGTCACCGAAGTAAATTTTCCCTCGCGAGGGAGCCTGCAACCCGCTGATCATAAACAGCGTGGTACTCTTCCCGCAACCGGAAGGCCCCAAAAGCCCGATGAGCTTGCCGTCTGGTATTTCAAGATTGAAATCGTTGACGGCGATCACTTCGGCCCCGGCATCCTTCTTGTTGCGGCTTGGAAAGATTTTTGTGAGATGTTCGAGTACAACCTTCATAAAGTCTTCCTTTTCTGATGTATTTATATATCCGATTGTCAGACAATCAATATATCGGTTTTAAGCGTTCTCTCTGGAATTTTCGACGGCCTCTTTTTGGATCTGCGCCTTTTTCTCGGCCAGCTCCTCTTCGGACTCGAAGATCATCTGCAACTTGATATCCACCGCCACCGTGCCCGCCAGAAGATCGTGGATGGGCGTTCTGTTCTTGGTCGCAAAGAACAGCACGGCGTTGAGCAGCACAATGGCCGCAAACAGGATGATCGCGAGCAACCCGAGCCCTCCGAAGAAAAAGAGGAATACGAGCAAGACGGGAAACATCGTCTCGATTGCGAACTTGCCGAGCAACGTCCTCGCGAACAGCGAGAGCGTCGTGATCTTGACGCAATCGGAGCGGACGAGGCCGATGCCGAACACTTTCTTCCCGACCGTCTGTCCGTTCTTTAATATAATAGGTATAATGAACTCCAAAACCAGGTAGGCGAGCACGAGGCCCGACGATACCATCATGAAAAGTAGGTTGTAGACGTATTCGTATTGGTGATTGACGAGCTCCGGGGAGGGAAGCTCCTCATAGGCGGCATAGGCATCCGCCGTCGCTTCGTCCTCTCCCTTGGAGGCGATGAGCTGCTTGGTTACATCGTCGAGGGTGGCTTCGCGGCCGTCCTTTAAAATGGTGTAGTCGTCCTCCGTCCCCGTGTAGGAGAAGCCATAGTACTCCGCGACGCCCGGGATGTATTCCTTGCGGAAGTCCTCCCACTCGGCAAAGTATTCGTTTGCGAGCTGTTCCGCCGCCCTGTATCCGACGATGAGCGAGATGCAATACATGAATCCCGTCGTCAGGACTGCGAGCAGGATGGCGTCGAGCAGCCATGCGGAGGCACGCTTTACGATCCCGATTTTCCGAAGTTCAAACATCCGTGTGTACCCCCGAATTTGGCCGTCACCGAAAGTCCCCCGCGTTCATCACACCTATTATAACAGACTTTGCGGAAGAATGCAAATGTTTCAAGTAAAATTAGTGCCACGAATTTGTAAAAATTTTTTCCTCCAAAAGAGGGGCCGAGGCGCCCGCTTTTGCGGGGCAGGGCGCCGTCAAGCCGTGAATTTAAACGAATATTCCACTTGATACCCGTCCTCGTCGGTGAAATTGATGAAAATTTCCAAAAACTTTTCGAGGAAAGTCGCGCTCACTTTCATATCCGTGCAGGAGAGCTGCATGCCCGTGAATGCGCCCGCGTCTTTCACGTCAGCACGGAACAAAACGTCGTCGAGCGTGACGTTCGAAAAATATTCCTCCTTAAAAGTGAGCCCCGTCCCGAGCACGGCGGGAACGGAGACCTCGTCACCCGTCTGCGAGAGCAAAAGGTCCTCGCTGTAAACCGCCTCGCCCGTGAGCGTCTCTTTCAGCGCGCTCCCCTCCTGTGCGTCCGCATCGAGCAGCGCAAACCGCTCGGCGGTGTAGGAGATCTTTTTCCCGCCCTCGGTGGGCGTGACGACATATTCACTCTGCAAGAAGAGGTCGCCGCCGAAAGAGGTCGTGACCGTCAAAGCGACGTTGGAGTAGCTCGCTTTCATCATGGAATTGAGGGATTGGTAAGGGCCGTTCTCGGACATGGTACCCCCGTTGCACGCGCACATGCCGATCAGAAAGCAAAACGCAATTGCAATTGCAGGAAAAAATTTCTTCATGTGCAACCTCCCTTATCCTTGATCGGACAGACCGCCCGCCCCTTTCAGCGCCTCGCATTCGGCACGGCCGGCCGCCTCGTTGCAGCTTGCGGCAGCCTCGTTGTAGGCCGCGATAGCCGCACGCATGGTCTCCGCTTCCTCCGCGGCCGCCTGCTTTTGGGCGTCTGTGAGCGCGCGGTAGGCGGCAATGGCGGTTTCGAGGGAAGTCCGCCGCACGTCGAGCGTCCCCTCCGTCACAATGCCCTGCACGGCCGCCCGGAATGCCGCGGGCTCATCCGATCCCGCGGGAGGTTCCGTCGCCCCGTCCCCCCACACCATGTCCGCATATTCGGGGTGGTCGATGAACGGATTGCGGTTGCCCTGGATGCCATAGACCGCCTCGTTGCGCGCAAGTTCGATCTCGTCGACGCGGTCGAGCCGGTTCCATTCGAGGAGCATCTCCACCGCCGCCTCCTCAGAGCTCACCGCCATGACATGGGTGAATTTCAGCGTTCCGAAATAGTTGAAAGGGTTGCTCGCCCCGTTCGTCGTCCCCGAGACGTTGGTATATGTATTGTAGTGGGTGTAGACATAGAAGATGATGCGCGCCACATCGCCCTTGACGTTGTCCATGGGTTCGAACGCGCCGCCGGCATAGTGCCCGCCGAGTTGGGAGCGCTCCCCGCTCTCGTTTTTGGAATAGGCCGCCGTTCCGTTGGGCGCTTCCCCGTATTTCATGTCGCCGCGGGTGCTGTTCAAACTCATCTCCGAGGGACGGATGTGATGCAGATCTCCGCCGCCGCCCCCCTCGCTGTTGCTGATGCTCTTCCAAAGCCCGTTGGAGAGGGACTTGCACCACACATGCTCCCTGTTCCACCTGCCCACATGGTTGCTGCTCCCGATGTACGTCGTGATCGTCTCATGGGTATAGAATTCCATGACGCCCGTTTCCCCCGAGAGAGGCGGGTCGGTGACCGGGGCGCGGTCTCTGCAATCCGCGTAAGTGGAATAATAGGTATGCGTGGCGGTGATGAGGTCGTGCAGCTGGCCGAGGAGGGCTGTCCCCTCCGTCTCGGTGACGGGGGCATAGTAATCGTCCTCCGCCGCGGCGGTCAGCGAGCCGCTGCCTGCGGGAATGACCGCGATGCAGATAGCTGCCGCGACCGAGAGCAAGACAAGTTTTCTTCCGATGTTCATATCCACCTCACGCCTTGGCCTGTTCGGCCCGCATTCTCAGCCAACACTTTCTGCACATGGCGACATACCGATCGTTGCCGCCGAGCAGAACTTGCGACCCCTCCGTGACGATCCTGCCGTTGTCGTCGAGACGGGCGTTCACGGTCGCCTTGGCGCCGCACGTGCACACCGATTTGATCTCACTGATGGACTCGGCGATCTCGAACAGCCGCTTGCTCCCCGGGAAGAGGTGCGTTGTGAAGTCGGTGGACAGCCCGAAACACAGCACGGGGATGTCGCGCTCGATGACGATGTCCGCGAGCTGGTCTACCTGCTCGGGCGTCAGAAATTGGCATTCATCCACGATGATGACGTCGCAATCGGAATACTGTTCGAGGTAGAGTGCGTGCAGGTCCTCTTCGACCCCCACGGCGACGGCATCCTTTTGCAGCCCGATGCGCGACTTGACGACGGTCGCCCCGTCGCGGGTGTCCATCGCCGGTTTGAGCAGCAGCACTTTCATGTTGCGCTCCTCGTAATTGAACTTTGTAATGAGCGCCTGCGCCGTCTTGGAACAGCCCATCGCGCCGAATTTGAAGTATAACTTGGCCATATTCTCACTCTATGATGTCGTAAATGAGGGGCTCGTCTGCAGGTTTCACGGCTTGGAGAGTCGTCGCCGCCAACAGCTTTTGCTCCGCGGCGGGGAAAGCGGCCGCATTGTCGGAAAAGAGCGTCGCAATAGTCTCGCTCTCTTCCACAAAATCTCCCGTTTTCTTGTTTAAGACAATGCCCGCGCTGAAATCGATCTCGTCCTCGACGGTGTTGCGCCCGGCGCCGAGGGCAAGGCTCGCAAGCCCATAGGCCTCCGTGTCCGCATGGGCGATGTATCCGCGCGCGGGGCTGACGACGGCATGGGAATACTTGGCCCTCTTGAAGTTGTTGGTGTCCTCGATGAGGCGGACGTTGCCCCCCTGTGCCGCGACGCACTCTTTGAGTTTTGCGAGCGCACTGCCGTCTGCAATGGCCCTCTTTGCGAGCGCCAAGGCCTCATCGGGGGTACCCATGTCCGCAAGTGACAGCATGTGTGCGGCCAAAGTGAGGCAGACCTCGGTGAGATCTTCGGGGCCATTTCCGCGGAGGGTCTCGACCGCTTCTATGACCTCGATGGCATTGCCGATGGCGTTGCCGAGTGGCCTGTCCATATTCGTGATGAGCGCTTTCATCCTCTTGCCGGCATTCTTGCCGATGTCCACCATGAGGCGGGCGAGCGCGCGGCTCTGCTCCACCGTTTTCATAAAGGACCCGCTGCCCGTCTTGACGTCGAGCACGATGCAGTCGTCGTCGGCGGCGAGTTTTTTGCCCATGATGCTGGCGGCAATGAGGGGCATGCTGTCCACCGTGGCGGTGACGTCGCGCAGGGCATAGAGCTTTTTGTCCGCGGGGGCAAATTGGCGGGACTGCCCCACAATGGCCAGCCCGATGTCGTTGACCTGCCGGATGAAATCGGCATCGGAGAGCGTGGTGCAAAAGCCCTCGATGGCCTCCAATTTGTCCACGGTGCCGCCCGTGTGGCCGAGGCCGCGGCCGCTCATCTTGGCCACTTTCACGCCGAGGGAGGCTACAATGGGGGCGACGACGAGGCTGGTCTTATCCCCCACGCCGCCCGTCGAGTGCTTATCCACGCGGATCCCGCGGATGGACGAGAAGTCCACCTTTTCGCCCGAATCACGCACGGCAAACGTGAGATCGCACGTCTCCCTCACGGACATGCCCCGGTAGTAAATGGCCATGCAGAGCGCGGAGGTCTGGTAATCGGGGATGCTCCCGTCCGTGACGCCGCGGATGAAGAAGTCGATCTCCTCGGTGGTGAGTTCGCCCCCGTCCCGCTTTTTCTTAATGATGTCGTACATTCGCATAAAATCACCTCTCGATTGCCGCGCCGGGGGGCATGTCAGGCCCGCCGTCCGTCGGATACATATTGCGCGAGCAGATCGCGCGCATAGATCGCCTCCTCCAACCGCGCCACTTCCGTGATGTTGTTATCGCGGTAGGTGGAGGTGTAGCTGTCTATGATGATGTAATAATCCGCACTGTCCGAGACATCGAAGTAGCTCGGATAGTAGACGTGATAGTTGTCCTTGGGGACGAGGAAGCGGGCTTTGAGGTCTCTCCCCTTGATCTTGCCCAGGACGATGGCGTTGTCGAAAGGCAAGACCGAGAAGATGTCCGCATAGGTCAAGCTGCCTCTTGCGAGGTCATAAGGGCTGCGCGTTTTGAGATAGCCGCCGCCGAGCACGATATCATACTGTGCGCCCCACACTTCCACGCCTTTCTCATAATACAGTGCGGCGACCTTATCGGCAATGTCGCTTGAATCCCACTCCGTGGCATTCTCGCCGAGCACGGTGTTGTAGGGGTCGCTGTCCGGGAAATACTTTTCAAAGAGCTCTTCCACGACGGGATCGTCGTCGAGGGAGGAGGCCGCATAGATGCTCTTGCCCAGCACGCGCGGCGCCACGGTATATTCCTTGGTCACCGTGTTAAAGGAGACTTCCGCAAGGCTCACGCCCTTGTTTTCGCCGCCGCCCTGCAAGTGGTAAACGCCGTATTCATCTTCGAGGATGTAGCTCTTGTGGGTATGCGCCTCAAAGACGAGGTCGACATAGCCGTCGGAGAGCGAAGTGTCGTAATAGGAGATGCGGGAATTGGTGACCTTGGTGATGCCCGAGGAGGAATACCCCGAGCCGCCCTCGTGGATGGAGTAGACGATGAAGTCGCACCCCTCCTCCTTGCGGAGACGCTCTGCCTCCGCCTTGACGAGCGAAGTGAGGCGCTCGCCCTGCGCAAAGGACAGCCCTCCCTGAAATTCGCCCGAGATGGAGCTGAGGCAATCGCCGATGGCGCCGATGATGCCGATTTTGAGCCCGCTCCGCTCCACGACCACAGACGGCTTGCAATAGCCGGGCATGGTGCCGTTCTCCGTCACGTTGATGGCGAGGAACGGGAAGTCCGCGAGCTCGCTGTTGGGTTCGAGCACGGCCGACCCCCAATCGTATTCATGGTTGCCGAGCGTCATGGAGACAAAGCCGAGGTCGTTCATCCACTCCGTCATGAGCTGCCCCTTGGTCGTGGAGGACTCCACCGTCCCCTGCCACATGTCCCCCGAGGAGAGCAAAATTTCCTCGCGCGCGGGGTCGGCATAGAGCTGCTTCATATACGTCGTGAATTCATCCACGCCGGGTTGGCCGGAAGTATCCATGAACTTCCCGTGCAGGTCGTTGACGGCATAGAAAGAGAGGTCCACCCGCAAGGTCACCTCACACAGATCGCATATCCCGTCGTCGTTGACGTCGCTGTGGTCATGGGCGGGATCGACGGCAGATTTACGGTAGGTCTGCGGCTCGGAAAAATCGCTGTCCGCAATGCCCTCGCGGGCGCTCACGGCCTTGACGCGAATGGTCTGCCCCTCGCTCAGCTGCACGCGGCATTCCCCCGTGACCAGCTCCGTCCCGTCGTCCACGACATAGGCATAATACAGCGTGTCCTCCACCGCCGCCCAAACTGCCATGCCGTTGACGCCGACGATCACTTGAGGCTGGCGGAGCTTGGTCTTGGCAGACACGCAACCGAACATCCCCGCAACGAGCACGGCGAATACCAAGAGTAACGTTGAAACCTTTATCAATTTTTTCTTCATACGTCGGGATGATCAAGACAAATCGTCTTGCGTGAACGAAAAGGGCAATACCATGTCCAAGGTGAACACTTCAAAATGCGATTCATTGCCCAAAATCAACTTGAAATCTTTTCGGCAGAATTCTGCCATGACTTGCCTGCAAACGCCGCAAGGGGCACAAAACGGAGCGGTCTCCCCCTCCTTTCCTCCGACGATGGCAATGGCCTCGAACGCACGCTCGCCCTCGCTCACTGCCTTGAAAAAAGCTGTTCTCTCGGCACACACCGTGGCGGAAAAGGCCGCGTTTTCGATGTTGCAGCCCGTGTAGATCTTGCCGCTCGCCGTGAGCAGCGCCGCCCCCACGCGAAAGTGCGAATAGGGGGAATAAGACTGCTCGCGCGCACGCTGCGCCATGGCCATCAGGGGGGCGTAATCGGTCATTTCAGCACTTCCTTTAAAAAGCTCTCTCCGGCGGTTGTTGCCTGCTGCACGCCGAAGTAATCGAGAACGGTGGCGCTGATGTCGGCAAACGTCCCCCTCGTTCCCAGATCCACGCCGCCGCGGATCCCCTTGCCATAGATGAGCATGGGAGTGTATTCCCGCGAGTGATCGGTGGAGGGCGTCGAGGGGTCGCAACCGTGGTCGGCCGTGATGATGAGCACATCGCCCTCACCCATGTCCGCGATGAAGCCTCCGAGAAATTCATCGAACTCGGTTGCCGCGGCGGCATAGCCCGCCACGTCGTTGCGGTGGCCGTACTTCATGTCGAAGTCGACGAGGTTGACAAAGCACAGCCCCTCGAAAGCACGCGCCTGCATCTCTTTCGTCACCTGCATGCCGTGCGTATTGGACAGGGTGCGGTTGCTCTCCGAGAGCCCCTTTCCCGCAAAGATATCGAAAATTTTGCCGACGGAGATGGTCTCATAGCCCGCCCTCTGCAAGAGGTCGAGCATGGTGTCTTGGGGGGGCACGAGGGAGAAGTCGTGCCGGTTCGCGGTGCGGGTGAACGGATACTCGCCCGTGAAAGGACGCGCGATCACGCGGCCCACGTTGTGGGGCGCTTTGAGCATCTCCCGCGCGATCTCGCAGTCGCGGTAGAGCTCATCGAGGGGTACCATGTCCTCATGCGCGGCCACTTGAAAGACGCTGTCGGCCGAGGTGTAGACGATGAGCGCGCCCGTGCGGAGGTGCTCGGGACCGTAATCCTTGATGACCTCCGTCCCCGAATAGGGCTTGTTGCAAATGACCCGCCGCCCCGTTCTTTTTTCAAATTCCGCAAGGAGCTCCTCGGGGAAGCCGTTCGGATAGGTGGGGAGAGGTTCGGGGGAAATGACGCCCGCGATCTCCCAGTGCCCGATGGTGGTATCCTTGCCCATGGATGTCTCCCGCATGCGCGCAAAGCTCGCCTTGGGAGAGGGCACGCCGCCGCCCACGCCCTCGATGTTGAAGAGCCCGAGCGCCTGCATGTTGGGGCAGCGGAAGTTGGGGTGGTTGCGGATGGCGCCCAACGTGTTGCTCCCCTCATCTTGCCACAGATAGGCGTCGGGGAGTTCCCCCACGCCAAAGCTGTCGAGTACGATTAAAAATAATCTCTTTGCCACAAGAACCTCCTTTTCGGCCTGCTTTTACGGACTGCAGCCCGCAATTATGCCAATTCGAGGGCGATCTTCATCATGGCCGTGAAGCTGTTCTGGCGCTCCTCGGCCGTCGTGTTCTCCTCGGGGTACAAAAAGCTGTCGCTCACGGTGCAGATGCAGAGCGCTTTCTTGCCCGCACGGGCGGCATTGCAATAGAGCGCCGCGCTCTCCATTTCCACGCCGAGAACGCCCATTTTGGCCCATTGCATCCCGCTCGCGGCGTCGTCATAGAACATATCCGACGAGAAGATGTTGCCCACCTTGTAGCGCACGCCCGCGCGTTCGCACAGCTCGGCCGCCCGCTTCAAGAGACCGAAATCGGCAATGGGGCAGAACGTTCCGGGCAGCGCGTATTGCTTGGCATAGTTGCCGTTGGTGCAGGCGCCCTGCGCGAGGATGATGTCGCGCACGTGCAGATCTTTATCGAAACTGCCGCACGAGCCCACGCGAATGATGTTTTCCACGCCATAGAAGTTGAAGAGTTCGTAAGAATAGATGCCGATGGCGGGCTGCCCCATGCCCGAGGCCATCACGGAGACGCGCTTGCCGTGATAGGTCCCCGTGTAACCGTTCACGCCGCGCACATTGTTGACGAGCACGGGGTTTTCGAGGAAGTTTTCGGCAATGAATTTGGAGCGAAGCGGATCGCCCGGCATGAGCACCGTCGGGGCAAAGTCGCCGTATTCGGCATTGATGTGCGGTGTGGGAATGTTCTTGTGTTCGCTCATGACAGCCCCTCCTCCTTGACGATCTTCACGATGCGCGAGGTGCCCAATCTATCCGCGCCGTGCGCGAGGAACTGCTCGGCATCTTCGAGGGAGGAAATGCCCCCCGCCGCCTTGATCTTGATGTTCAGATGATGCTTGTCGATCTCTTCCTTGAAGATGTCGACGTCGTGAATGGTGGCCCCCGCCTTGGAGAAGCCCGTCGAGGTCTTGATGAATTCGGCGCCCGCCTCCGCAACGAGGTGCGTGGCCACCCGCTTCTCCTCGTCGTCGAGAAGGCAGGTCTCCACGATCACTTTGAGGAGTTTGCCGCAACAGCCGCTCTTCACGAGTTTGATCTCCTCGCGGACGGCGTCATATTTGTGCGCCTTCATATCGCCGATGTTGATGACCATGTCGATCTCGTCTGCCCCTTGGGAGACGGCCGCCGCGGCCTCGGCTTTCTTTATGAGGCCAGTGTTGTAGCCGTTGGGGAACCCGATGACGGTGCAGATGGCGACACGCCCCGCGGCATACGCCTTGGCCTGCTCCACATAGCAGGGGGGAATGCAGACGGAGGCAGTGTGATACTTGATGCCGTCGTCGATGATCGCCTTGATGTCCTCCCACGTCGCCGTGACGGAGAGAAGCGTGTGGTCGCACTTGCTTAAAATTTCTTGAATGTTCATGATTTTTCCCTCTCTGGATCGGAATGCTTTCCCATTATACAACAAAAAACCCGATTTGTCAATACAAATGCCAAAGATAAAACGCCCCTCCGCCAAGACCTTGCAGACGCGGCAAGCGACTTGCCCCCTCCATGGGGGAGGAGCGGCGCATGAGCCCCCTCCATGGGAGGGGGATTAAGGGGGTGGGGTGGCGACCAAGCACAGTCGAGCCCTCGCCTTACCCCCCGGGTCGCAAAGGGGAGGCCGAGAAAGGCAGGGGACCTCAACAAAAAAACGGAAAGCAACGCTGCTTTCCGCACATTCAACCTTATCTTTCTCGTCTATTGCATGCTCGCCCGGCAGGAGTCACAGGAGGATCCACGCCTTGACGGCGGCAACGATCTTTTGCGAGGCCGCCTGCATGATCAAATAGGACTCGGCCTCCCCCCTCTTGTCCTCGATGCGTTTGAGCTCGGCATCGATGGTCCGTTGGAATCCCGCCACGCGCTCGTCGCGCCGAAAGGAGATCCCCGCGAGCGTATCGCAAGCCGTTTGGAGATTTTTTTCGATCTCCTCCGCCTCCGCCGCGTTCTCCTCCCAAAAGACGGTGTGCGTCATCCAAAAATTCAAGCAGTCCTTGATCCGCGTCATCGTGGACGCGCGCCACTGCTCGAATTCCGCATTCGCCCCCTTTTTCTTACCAAACCACATCGCACTCCTCCGTTGTCGTGTCCGCCGCGGCAGGCACTCATGGCCCGTCGCCGAGCGCCGCCTGCATCGCGGCATGTTCGGCACGGATGCGCTCCCAATCGTCCTTCATTCTGTCCTCGATGAGAAGTTTTGCGTTCACGCGGGCACAAAAATCTCTGTACAGCTCGAAAACGATCTTGTAGACCTCGGAAACCCTACCCATGTCCGGACTATCGAGCATCGCGGGGAGGGAATCGGGGATCTTTGCGATGATGTAGGCATACTGCTCCCGCGTGAAATGTGCCCCGAGGAGCTCCTTCAATTGCCCGAGAAGGCGCCTGTCGCTCTCCAATTGGGCGAGCACTTCCTGCTTGAACGCCATTCTCTTGCGGCACCCGTCGAGGTCCTGCCTCAAACGCTCCGCGAGGGCGGCATCCTGTGTGAGGAAGAGCTTCTTCTCCAAAGCCTCGCACTTGAACTTCTCATCCTCAATCCCGCGCAAGATCTCCTCGATCTTGCCGTGGTAGACTTCCTCGCACTCCCCGACAAGTCCGATCTTCCACTGCGCCAGTTCTTTTTTTCTGAATCTACACGGTTTTTTCTTCATGCAAGCTCTCCGTAATGCGCGGGCTCATCCCCCGATAAATTCGAAGAAAACGTTCCCAACCGAGGGGCGGGCTTCAACGCCGCACTGCGTCCAAAAATCGTCTGCAAGAATGATTTCTGCAATGCTCTCGCGGGCATGGTCCCCCGCAATTTGATCGAGGGAGGCCTTTACGCGCTCCAAGACGGCGCCGCGGAGATAGCACCCGAGGCCGCGTTCGCCGCTCTGGGGATCGAACCGATACCCATACAGGAGGGCGAGCTCGCCCGCGTGCAGCCAACACTCGCCGTGCGAGAAAGAAGCCAGCCGCGCGGGATTGACCACCTCGAAATTCACCGTGCCGCGCATGCGGAACTTGGGCACCCCATCCGGGATGTCAAACGGTCCCACGCCGAATCCCACGGAGAGCGCCGTGCGCTTGAAGAAGAAGTATTCCTTGAAAGTCCGCTTCTCCGCGCGCATCGCCCTTCTGTCGGCGGGATCGACTTCCGTCATCTTCCCGCCGAGCTCTTCGCGCACCCAAATGCCGTAATCCCCCATGGGGCGGACCACGACGTCCTCCTTGGCTCCGCTGATGCTGAGTTTTACGGCGATCAGATTGCTCTCCGACGGAATCAAGACTGTTCTTTCAGACATGGTGCCCTCCTTTTTCGTCAAACATCGCGGGCATCCGAGACCGAATGCCCAAAGACGACCTGCCCTTTACTGGATGTTGGGCTTGGGCTTGCGCACTTTTTCTTCCGTCATATCGGGGATGACCGCCTCCGCCGCTTTGAGCAGCTCGCCGATCTCCTCCGCGGAGGGCAATCCGCTGACGGTTCTGGCGTTGGCGTCGTGCGCTTCCAGATCCTCGATGTCCTCATCCATTTTCTGCTTGATGATCCCAACCTGAACGGCATCGTCGAACACCTTCCGCAACAGGTCCCTGCCCATCTCTTCGAGGGCATCCAAATTTTTGGAGCTCCCCGCGGCGATCATGAGCGCGTGCTCGTTGATGGCCCGCCAAACTTCCTTATAGTGCGCGTCGTCGATGAGCGCCCACGCAATCTCGATGACGGACTGGAAGATCTCGAGGATGTTGCTGAACTTCTGCATGTTCCTCTGCTTGGCGAGCTCGCCGGCATGCGTCTCCGGGACCTTCGCCTGCTCCTTGCTGAGACGATACTTGTACAGCCGCTCGATATCTTCGAGCAAATAGAATTCCACGAACGCCTCTCTGTCGATGATGGTGATCCGCTCTGGAGAATTCTTGATGTACTCATTTGCGCGCTTTACGCGCGTCTTGTGAGAAGTGATGAATTTCTGTTGCGCCATTTTTCCCTCCAAGGTAATTCCGTCTCCGTGGACGGATGAAATTTCATGTATCATTTTATACCATATTTGCGCGATTGTCAATCATCTTCGGAAAAAGGTTGCATCGGAAGTTCATAAAATTTTTAAAGACGCGCGATGAGGCTTTTTGTATCCCCTAACGGAAAACCGTTGAACGTTCTACGGCAAAGCGTTATCCCCTTCACGGCAGGCGTGAAATGTTCTGAGAACGGCCGCGGTCTCCCTTTTAAGGCCGACCGCTCCCTCCCCGTTTTTGGCACGAAAAAAGGCCGACGGACGGCCTTCTGAAATAAAAATCAAGCTCTTGTTTTGGACATGGTATGGCTCTTTTTGATGTCACGGGGAAAATGAGGCGTCGACGGCCCCCTCTTCCCTCTCGGGCGCAAGAGCCCGTTTATTTTTGGTTGAACTTCTTGCGCACGAACCAATCGGTGATGCGCTCGGGGAGCATCTTGTTGGCATAGCGCACAAAGTTGTTCACACCGCCGACGGCCGTGACGGTGGGCGGATTGGCCCTCCCCGCGAGCTTGATGACCGCCTCCGCAACGAGCGACGGGTTCATCCCGCCCTGTTCCATGTTGGCGAGCGCAGCAGAGGCCTTTTTGACGGAGGGGGCATACGTCAGGCTCTCCTCCTCGGTGTAGACTCTTCTCGCATAGGTGAAATCGGTGGCGGTCCCCCCGGGAAGCAGGGCCGAAACGCGCACCCCGTATGCGCGGAGCTCCAAGTCTGCCTCGCGCGCAAGCATTTCGAGCGCCGCTTTTGAGGAGGAGTAAAAGCTGTCGTAAGGGATGGGCATCGTCCCCCCGAGAGAGCCCACGAGAATGGCACGGCCGCCCCGCCGCTTCAAGTAGGGCGCCGCCGCACGGAGGGCCTCCACCGCGCCGAAGTAGTTCACCTCGAAGAGGTATCGATAATCCCCGCTCTTCGCGTGCTCGATGGGCGCCGCCATCGAAAAGCCCGCCGAATAGACAAAGAGGTCGATTGCCCCGGCGTCGTCCCCCGCCTCTTTCACGGCGCGCTCGATTTCCCCCTCGATGGCAGCATCCGCCGAAATCGTCTTGACGCGCTCCCCCTTGAAAGGCGTGCGCGAAACATTGTAAACGCGGTATCCGCGCGAGAGGAGCCTCAGGGCCGTCTCCCGCCCGATCCCCGAGGAGGCTCCTACGATTACTGCAATGCGTCTTGCGGACATGGTATGCTCGTTTTCTCTCAACGGCGCGGAAACCTCATGCTTCACGCGCGTCTCTTCCCTTTTTTTTGCACTCTTTCCTTCACTTTCCATACCCCAAGTATGTGCCCCGCCGCGGGATTTATACATGGTCATCCGAGGGCGACATCGAGGATCATCATGACGCAAAATCCCAAGAGGATCCCCGCCGAGGCCACCGACTTATTCCCCGCAAAGCAGGCGGGAACAAGCTCCGCGCACACGACGGCGATCATCGCGCCCGCGGAGAACGCAAGCGCCCACGGCATGAGCCCTGTGATGAAAGTTGCCGCCACGGCACCCAAGACGCATGCGGGAATCTCCACCGCGCCCGACCCCTGCGAGAAGAGAAAGGCACGGAGGGGCTTCATCCCCTGTGCACGGAGGGGAAAGGCCACGCACGCTCCCTCGGGGAAGTTCTGCACCGCGATCCCGAAAGCAAATATGAGCGCCGCGAGCACGCTGCCCTGTGCGTTCCCGGCGGCAAGCGCAACGCCCACCGCCATCCCCTCGGGAATGTTGTGCACGGTGACGGCGAGAAAGAGGAGGCAGCCCTCCCGCCCCATCCCGCCAAATCCGTGCTTGCGTCTGCCGAACAGGAGGTCGGAGCAGATGATGAAAGCGCCGCCGAGGAGAAAGGCGAGCGTGACGGTGAGATAGCGCGGAAGAAAACTTTCATATTCGAGAGCGGGCAAAAGGAGCGAGAAAAAACTCGCCGCGATCATGATCCCCGCCGCCGCGCCCGTGATGGCCGTGAGCGCCATCTTGTTGAATTTTTTGGAGAAAAAGACAAGCATGGCGCCGAGTGCGGTCGCCGCGTACATGAAGAGAGAGACCAAAAGCGCCTGCAACCATGGGTCGAGAACTGTAAACCACTGCATTTGTAGAACTCCCGGATCGCCCGGAGGCGGTCGTTTTATCCTATGCAGACGGGCGGGCGACAGGTTCCCCATTGCCCCTACGCCAAACTGCCCAATGACCCGGGGGAGCCTTTCGATGACTTGGCCGGTTCGACGGGAGGGCCCTTTCCATTCCCGTGCGTTTTTTTCACGAAAATTTCATTTGATATCTTGACATTTTCTGTAAGTCGTATTATAATGTAAGAAATTCTATCTTTGGGGGGAATTATGTTAGTTGTAGGCATCATCACTTTGTTTCTGACGACATTTATGATGGCTTTCTACGGGTACATCAACCGCCATTCCGACGAGCACGACGTCTCTTTCTTTTTGAGCGTCGGCCTCATCTCCATGGTCATGAACCTGTGCACAAACGCGGCCGGCGGGGATGCGCTCTATCTCAGTTGGGCTTACCTCGGCGTCGACGTGGTGTTCCTTGCGCTTGGATTTGCCGTGAGCGTTGAGCAAACGCTTGGCTTCTACAAGTCCATCGTGCCGTGGTGCGCAAGAACATTCGGCAACACCGCACTCATCGGTTGGCAGTGCCTGTCTTTCTTCATCTTCCCGGCAGGGATCGCGTTCTACTTTGCCTGGGGCAAGGATAAGCCCGAGCTCTCCCTGGAATGCGGCAAGATGGGGCTTTGGGGCGCGCTCCTGTGGATTTTGCTCCTTTGGACCATCCTCGGCATCGCTCTGTAAAAGAACAAACAAAAATTTTCGTCCGCCAACTCGGCGGACGTTTTTTTGTGGACATGGAGGGAGGAGGCCATTCCAATCTCATGCGTGCAGCCGAATTCACTTCGGCGGAACGCACCCAATTTGCCGAGCC